>CAZYBG010000085.1:0-13012 GCA_964645155.1 uncultured Rhodobacterales bacterium
GCGCTCTACCCGGCCTGGCAGGCGGCGCCGCTCCTGCGCCGCGCCGCCGCGGACCCCGCCGCGGTGCCCGAGGGGCGGCTGGCGCTGCCCGAGATCGCCCGCCGCGGGCGACTCCTCTGGCTGGCGTTCAGCGGCCGGTGGTAACGCAATGGGGCGGCCCCTCCGGACCGCCCCCCGATGCTCGAAAACCCTTCCCTCGGAATGCCTTCGGCGAAATCCTTCAGTCGAGACCGGTGCAGCTTGCGTAGAAGCTGACGGTGACCGGCCAGTCGGAGAACACGCCGACGACGCCGACGTCGCGGGCGAGCACGTCGAGCAACTCGTAGTAGTCGCCGTCGCTGTCGGTCACCTCGGCGATCGACTGGAAGTACCAGCCGCCGCCGGCGCCGAGCGGGCCGGAGCGCTCCAGCGTCCAGGTGATGAGGTTCAGCCCCGCCGCCTTCGCCTCGTTGGCATAGACCGACGGCACCACCTCGCCGTTCTCGACCGTCACCAGCATCCACATCGGCGGCGCGAGGTAGCGCACGCCCATGTCGTGAAGCTCCTGCATTGTCGGCCTGAAGGTCGCGGCATCCATCGGGTCGATCTCGCCCTCGTCCTCGTCGAACGCCTCGTAGCGGTCGTCCAGATAGACCGCCTGGGCGCCGAATTCGGGCTCGTTCTCGATCCAGTAGAGGATGTCGGAAAGGTCGAACGACTGCAGCCAGACGTCGGAGGGCGGCACGCCCGCCGCCTTGTACTCATCGACGAGCTTCTGGGCGTAGTCTTCCTGGGTGAAGCCCTCGAACGGCATCTCGACCGCGGGCGCCTTGAGTTCGGGCGTGAACTTCGCGCCGAGCGACCGGAAGAGCTCGATCGACTCGGCATGGGTCATCAGCGTGGCGTTGCCGGCATAGAGGTCGGTCCGCCAGGCATTCGTCGACTTCACGTAGTCCTCGACCGTGGCGGCGCGCGGGTCGCGGTCGTCCATCTTCGGCGTCAGCGTGCGGAACTCGGCCAGCGTCAGCTCCGAGGTCCGGCAAGCGGCGGTGGCGTCGGTTTCGCCTTCCGCGGGCGTGAAGGGCGTCGCGCAGGTGGCGGCGAGCGGCGTGGTCAGGATGTCGGTCGTGGTGTGGAGGTCGTCCTGCGCGTGGCGGCAGACCAGCTCGAGATCCCTGGTGAAGGTCACGTCGCATTCGAGGATGCCGGCGCCCTGCGCCGCGGCGGCGACGTTCGATTCGACCGTGTGCTCGGGGAACATCAGCGGCGCGCCGCGATGGCCGATGGAAAAGTCGGTGCGGCGGATCGGCTGGCCGAGGCAGGCCGAAAGCTCCTCCTTGAGCGGCCCGTCCTCCATCTGCGAGACGAGGTAGGCCGGCCGCGGGTCCATGCCGAGCGTCTCGGCAGGCGCCGCCAGCGGCAGCAGGATCGCGGTGCAGCAGAGGAGTGCGGCATGGCTTGTCATCGTCTTGGCCCCCAATCGATTCCGTCCGGCCGGAACCTGGGGCCGCCATGTCACGGCCCGATGACCGCCGCGTGACGGACCGATGACGCCGCGCCGGTCGATGGCCGCTGCCGCGGCCCGCCGGCGGTGCCGGAAAGTCGAAGGCCGCACGACGCCCTCACGCCGTGCGGCCTTCCCGTTACCCGTCCGCGCCCGCGGGGCAACCGCGCCACGCGGAAGGAACTCAAGCCTCGTCGGAGCCGGTGTCGATGAGCCAGCCGCCCGGGCCGGCGATGTGATCGGGAAGCGCGAAGATCAGGATCTCGCGGATCACGAGGCAGGCAACGAACGCCGCTGCGACCTCATCGAAGGAAACTTGCGACAGCCACTGCATCTGATCCTCCAGCACGTTCAATGCTTACGGAATCGCCAGTAATGCAGGCGGAAGTGTGACCGAACGGGGCCGGTTTTCAGGAGCTTTTCCGGCCCTTCCGGCGCCGCGTGCCGCATCGGAAACGACGGTGCCGCGCGGGCGGTGATCGGTGCCGCAGGGGCGTCGCGCCGGATGCCCCGGCCCGGGACGCAGGGTCGCGCTTGAAGCTGCCGGGCCGCGCTTCTAGGTTGCCGCGCGGAGATCGGGGGGCGGCATGGCCGAGAAACGCAAGCTGTTCGAGGAGGTCGGCGAGGGCACCCGCGCGCCGGCGCCGCAGGGCGGCATGATCGACCGCGCCGGGCAGGGCGCGCGCGGCGCCGTGCGCCTCTGGCTCATGGTCCTCTTCGCGCTGGTCGTGGTGATGATCGCCGTCGGCGGGGCGACCCGGCTGACCGATTCCGGCCTTGCGATCACCGAGTGGCGCCCGGTCACCGGGGCGCTGCCGCCGCTGTCCGAGGCCGACTGGCAGGCCGAGTTCGACCGCTACCGGCAGATCCCCGAATACCGGCTCCAGAACCGCGGGATGAGCCTGGCCGAGTTCAAGGTGATCTACTGGTGGGAATGGGGCCATCGCCAGCTGGGCCGGGTCATCGGCCTTGTCTGGGCGGTCGGTTTCCTCGCGCTCTGGGCGACGCGGCGGCTTCCGGCCGGCTGGACCGGGCGCCTGCTCGGCCTCGGCGCGCTCGGCGGGCTGCAAGGGGCCATCGGCTGGTGGATGGTGTCCTCCGGCCTTGCCGGCACCATGCTGGACGTGGCGAGCTACCGGCTGGCCGTCCATCTCGGGCTGGCCTTCGTCATCCTCGGCCTCATCGCCTGGTATCTCTACCGGCTCGGCCGGCCCGAGGCGCAGCTGCTCTTGGCCCGCCGCAGCCGCGAGGCGCGGCTGGTCTCGCTCTCGACGGGGCTCGCCGGTCTCGCCTTCCTGCAGATCCTGCTGGGCGCGCTGGTAGCCGGCATCGATGCCGGCCGCGGCTTCACCGACTGGCCGCTGATGGCCGGCGGGTTCCTCCCGCCCGGGCCGCTGGCGCTGGAGCCGGTCTGGCGCAACTTCTTCGAGAACGCCGGGACGGTGCAGTTCGTCCACCGGATGACGGGCTACCTGGTGCTGGCGTTCGGCCTCTTCGTCTGGTGGCAGGGCCGGCGCAGCCCGCATCGCCGGACCCAGGCGGCCTTCAACATGACCGCCGCGCTGCTGGGCCTGCAGGTCGTGATCGGCGTCGCCACGGTGATCCATTCGGCGCCCGTCGCGCTCGCGCTTCTCCACCAGCTCGGCGCGGTGGCGCTCTGGGTGGTGATCCTGCGCGCCAGGTTCCTGGCGCAATATCCGATCGCAACCTCCATCCGGGGAACCTGAATGACCGCATTTGCCGACCTCATGGCCTTCCAGCGCGACACCGAGGCGCTCGCGCAGGTCGCCGGCCGCCTCGGCTGGGATCAGGAGACGGTGATGCCGCGCGGCGCGGCGCTCCAGCGCGGCGAGGAGATGGGGGCGATGGAGGGCGTGCTGCACGCCCGCCGCACCGACCCCCGCGTCGGCGACTGGCTGGCCGCGATCGAGCCGGCATCGCTCGACGAGGCGGGGCGGGCGCAGCTGCGCCATATCCGCCGCCGCCACGCGCGGTCGATGAAGGTGCCCGGCCGCCTCGCCGCCGAGATCGCCCGCGTCACCTCGGTCGCGCAGGGCATCTGGGCCGAAGCGCGCGCCAACAACGACGTGGCGCATTTCCTGCCGACGCTGGCCGAGGTCGTCCGCCTGAAGCGCGAGGAGGCGGCGCATCTGGCCGGCAATGGCGACCTCTACGATGCGCTCCTCGAGGATTACGAGCCCGGCATCACCGGTGCGCAGATCGAGGCGATGTTCGCGGCGCTGCGCCCGCGCCTCGTCGCGCTGCGCGGGAAGGTGCTGGGCGCGGGCCGCCGGCCGGCCGCGCTGAGCGGGCATTTCGACGGCGCGCGCCAGATGCAGATGGCCGCCGAGCTGGCCGGCGTCTTCGGCTACGACTGGACCACCGGCCGGCTCGACCGATCGGTCCACCCGTTCTCGTCGGGCTCGGGCACCGACTGCCGGATCACCACCCGGGTGTCCGAGGAAGACCCGTTCAACTGCTTCTACTCGACGATCCACGAGGTCGGGCATGCCAGCTACGAACAGGGCATCGACCGGGCCTACCTGCTGACGCCGCTCGGGGCGGGGGTCAGCATGGGCGTCCACGAAAGCCAGAGCCGGATCTACGAGAACCAGCTCGGCCGCAGCCGCGCCTTCACCGGCTGGCTCTACCACCGGATGCGCGAGCAGTTCGGCGATTTCGGCCCGCAGGACGAGGCGGCGTTCTTCGCCACCGTCAACCGCGTCGCCCCGGGCTACATCCGCACCGAAGCCGACGAGGTACACTACAACCTCCACATCATGATGCGCTTCGACCTCGAGCGCGCGCTGGTCGCGGGCAGGCTCGACGTGGCCGACCTCGAGGCGGCGTGGAACACCCGCTTCGAGGCCGATTTCGGCGTGAAGGTCGATGTTCCTGCGAACGGCGTGCTGCAGGATGTGCACTGGTCGGTCGGCCTCTTCGGCTACTTCCCGACCTACACGCTCGGCAATGTCTATGCAGGTTGCCTGCACGCGGCGCTCCGCCGCGACCTGCCCGCGCTCGATGCCGACCTCGCCGCCGGCGACCTCCGCCCCGCGACCGGCTGGCTGCGCGAGAAGGTGCAGCGCCACGGCGGGCTCTACGAGCCGGCCGAGGTGATCGCGCGGGCCGTCGGCGGGGCGCCGACGGTCGAGCCGCTGCTCGGCTATCTCGAGGCGAAGTTCGGCGACCTCTACGGGGTCTGACCGCGTGGGGTCTGACCCTGCGGGCCCTGGGGCCGGGGCCGGCCTTCGGCGAGGCCGACCAGCAGGTAGGTCAGCCGCATCAGCTGGCGGCGCAGGATCGGCACCGGGAACCGCCGCGGCGGCGTCGCGACCGGCGCGGGCAGGCGCACCTCCGCCCCGGCCATCATCCGCCCCACCTCGCGCCCGGCGAGCGAGGCGGTCGAGACGCCGTTGCCATGCCAGCCGAACGCGGCGTAGAGCCCATCGGTCTCGGGCACCGGCCCGGCATAGGGGGTGAGCGAGCCGGTCAGGCAGACGAGGCCGTTCCACTCGCTCTCGATCCCGACCCCGGCCCAGGCCGGGAACATCGCCGCGAAGTGGCGCCGGACCTGCGCGGCGATCGCCCGTTCCTCGGCGGCGTCGGCCGACAGCCCGCCGCGCATGCCGAACAGGAACCGCCCGTCCGGCAGCAGGCGGAAGTAGTGCAGCAGCCGCCGGCTGTCATAGGCCATGCGCCGGCTGGTCCAGCCCTGGGCCTGCCGCTCGGCCTCGGAGAGCGGCCGGGTGACGAGGATCGCCGACATCGCCGGCAGCGTCCGCCCCTCGATCCAGGGCGGCAGGTCGTCGGCGGAATAGCCGTTGGTCGCGATCAGCACCTTGTCCGCGCGGACCGCGCCGCGCGTGGTCTCGACCAGCCAGCGGCCCTGGTCGCGGCTCAGCGCGCGCACCTCGCTGTCGCCGTGCAGCCGCGCGCCCGCCGCCTCGGCGACGCGGGCAAGGCCGAGGACGTACTTCATCGGGTGGAGCGGAAATCCGACCGGGTTGATCGCCGCGCCATGCGCCTCGGGCAGGTGCAGCCCCTCGGCCTTCAGCGCCTCGCGCGGGAACAGGTCGGGCGCGTCGCCGTAGAGCGCGCGCTTGACCGCCGCGTCATCCTGCATTTCCGACCAGGCGCGGGCGGAATGTGCCAGGCAGACCTCGCCCGCGGGCCCCGCCTCGGCGTCGATCGCCTCGGTTTCGAGGGTCGCGGCGACATGGTCGACCGCCTGCTTCTGGAAGGCGCGGAAGGCGATCGCCTCCTCGCGGCCGAAGCGCTTCACCAGCTCGGCATCCGAAAGCTTCGACCCGCCCATGCAGCAGAAGCCGCCGTTCCGCCCGGAGGCGCCCCAGCCGGGCTGGCCGGCGTCGAGCACGGTCACGCCGGTCCCGGCGCGCGCCAGCGCGATCGCCGCCGAAAGGCCGGCATAGCCCGCGCCGATCACCACCGCCTCGGTCTCGGCATCGTGGTCGAGCGCTCCCCGCGGCTCGGCCGTGACCTGCCGCCAGTGGCTGTCGGGCCAGACCGAGGTGTCGTAGGCGCGGGGTTCGTAGAGACGCTTCATGGCCGCGGCAGAAGGCCCCGCCGCGAGGCCGTCTGTCAATGGCCGCGGCTTGCAGAATCCCGCGCGAGGCGGAAGGGTGTCGCCAGTGCCGCTAAGGAAGGAACGTCGATGAGCCTGGAAGACGCCAAGGACGCGGTCGATCTCGCCTTCACCCGCGAAGACCGCCGCGGCCTCGCCTTCGAGAACGCGTTCGGCGGCGCCACGTCGTTCCTGCGCCGGCGCTATACCAAGGATCTCGGGGGTGTCGATCTGGTGGTCACCGGTGTGCCGTTCGACCAGGCGGTCACGCACCGGTCCGGCGCGCGCTTCGGCCCCCGCGCGATCCGCGAGGCCTCGACGCTGCAGCCGTTCGACCCGCCCTATGGCTGGGGCTTCGACCTGCTCTCGGAGTTTGCCATTGTCGACTACGGCGACGTGGCCTTCGACTACGCCAAGACCGCCGACTTCCCGGAGCGGGTGACGGCGCATATCGGCGGCATCCTCGCGGCAGGGCCCGGCACGATCACGCTCGGCGGCGACCATTTCGTCACGCTGCCGATCCTGCGCGCCTATGCCGCGCGCTTCGGCAGCCTCGGGGTGATCCAGTTCGATGCCCATTCCGACCTCTGGCCGGACGACGACATGACCCGGATCGACCACGGGACATTCATGTACAAGGCGGTCCGGCAGGGTCTCGTCGATCCGGCCCGCTCGGTCCAGATCGGCATCCGCACCGAATGCGAGGACTATCTGGGCATCGAGTTCATCGACGCGCGCACGGTGCACGAGAAGGGCACCGCCTGGGTCGCGGCGCGGGCGCGGGACATCGTGGGCCAGACGCCGGCCTACGTCACCTTCGACATCGACTGCCTCGATCCCGCCTTCGCGCCCGGCACCGGCACGCCGGTCTGGGGCGGGCTGGCAAGCTGGCAGGCGGCGGCGATCCTGCGCGACCTCGCCGGCATCACCCTCGTCGGCGGCGACGTGGTCGAGGTCAGCCCGCCCTACGACCACGGCGGCGTCACCGCGGTCGCCGCGGCGCATGTGGCGGTCGAGCTGCTCTGCCTCTGGTGCTGGGCGCGCCGGGCCAGCCCGGGATGAGCGTCGCGCGCACCGCGCTCGTCCTCGCGCTTCTCGGCACGGCGGGGCTTGCGGCCTATGTCCGGCTGGCCCCGGCCGACGCGGCGCGCTGGCACGCGCGGCCCGAGATGCCGCCGGGCACCGCTGCGGGCGACACGGCGGGCGACACGGCAGGCGACACGGCGGGCGAGGGGCGCTTCATCGCAATCCGCGTGCCCGACCGGCCGCCCGCCGAGGTCCTGGCCGAGGCCGACCGCGTGATCCGCGCGACGCCGCGGACCCGGGCGATCGCCGGCAGCGTCGCCGAGGGGATGGTGACCTACGAGACGCGCTCGCGCCTCTGGGGCTTTCCCGACTACACGACGGTCTGGATCGAGGACGGCCGGATCGGCTTCTTCGGCCGGCTCAGGTTCGGCCGTGCCGACATGGGCGTGAACGCCGCCCGCATCCGCGGCTGGCTCGGCGTGCTCGGCCTCGGGCCTTGACCGCGGGCGTCTTGCGCGGAATACCGCGCGGATGCTCCCCGAAGACCGCCTGATGCAGATCGTGCAGCGCCTCCAGTTCGTGGAGGCAAAGATGTCGGCCGGCGTTCCCGCCGCCGAGCTGGCGTCGCTCGGGCGGGAATATGCCGAACTGAAGCCGGTCGTCGCCGAGATCGAGGGCTGGCGCAGGCTTGCCACCGACATCGCCGAGGCCGAGGCGATGCTGGCCGACCCCGAGATGCGGGCGCTGGCCGAGGACGAACTGCCGCGCCTGCGGCAACGGCTGCCGGAGGCCGAGCACCGGCTGCGCCTCGCCCTGCTGCCGAAGGACGCCGCCGACGCGCGCCCGGCCATCGTCGAGATCCGGCCCGGCACGGGCGGCGAGGAGGCGGCCCTCTTCGCCGGCGACCTGCTGCGCATGTACGAGCGGCATGCCACCTTGAAAGGCTGGCGCTTCTCGCTGATTTCGCTGACGGAAACCGAACTCGGCGGGGTCAGGGAGGCGACCGCGCGGATCGAGGGCGAGGGCGTCTTCGCCCGCCTCAAGTTCGAATCGGGCGTCCACCGCGTGCAGCGCGTGCCCGAGACCGAGGCGGGCGGGCGCATCCACACCTCGGCCGCCACCGTGGCGGTGCTGCCCGAGGCCGAGGAGGTCGAGATCGACATCCCCGCCGAAGACATCCGGATCGACACGATGCGCGCCTCGGGCGCCGGCGGCCAGCACGTGAACAAGACGGATTCCGCCGTCCGGATCACCCACCTGCCGACCGGGATCGTCGTCACCTCGTCGCTGAAGTCGCAGCACCAGAACCGCGAGGTCGCGATGGGGGTGCTGCGCGCGCGGCTCTACGACCAGGAGCGGACCCGCGTCGACGCCGCCCGCGCCGCGGACCGCAAGGCGCAGGTCGGCTCCGGCGACCGGTCCGAGCGCATCCGCACCTACAACTTCCCGCAGGGCCGGATGACCGACCACCGCATCAACCTCACCCTCTACAGCCTTGACCGAATTATGGAAGGCGATCTCGACGAGGTCATCGACGCGCTGGTCGCGGCCGATCAGGCGGCCAAGCTGGCCGAGATCGAGGCATGACCGCAGACGAGGCGCTGCGGGCGGCGGCGGCGCGGCTTGCCGCGGCCGGTGTCGAGGGGCCGGCGCGGGACGCGCGCTGGCTTCTCGCGCATGCGCTGGGGCGCGACCCCGCCCACCTCGGGGCGCAGCTGGCCGAGCCGCTGGCACCCGAGGCGGCGGCACGGTTCGATGCGGCGGTCGCGGCGCGGGAGCGCCGCCAGCCGGTCGCGCAGATCACCGGCCGGCGCGCCTTCTGGGGGCGGGAGTTCCAGGTGACGCCCGACGTGCTCGACCCCCGCGCCGATACCGAGACGGTGGTGGCGCTGGCGCTGGCCGGGCCGTTCGGCACGGTGCTCGACCTCGGCACCGGGTCGGGTACGATCCTCGTCACCCTGCTGGCCGAGCGGCCCCGCGCCAGCGGCACCGGAACCGACATCTCGGCGGCCGCGCTTGCCGTGGCGCGCGCGAACGCCGCGGCGCACGGCGTCGCGTCCCGCGCCGGGTTCCTGCGGGCGGACTGGTATGCCGGCGTGGCCGGGCGCTTCGACCTGATCGTGTCGAACCCGCCCTACATCGCGGCCGACGAGATGCCGGCCCTCGCCCCCGAGGTGCGGGACTGGGAGCCGCGGCAGGCGCTGACCGATGGTGGCGACGGCCTTTCGGCCTATCGCGCGATCGCCGCCGGGGCCGCGGCACGGCTCGCGCCCGGCGGCCGGCTGATCGTCGAGACCGGCGCGGCGCAGGGCCGGGCGGTCGCTCAGATCTTCCGCGCGGCGGGGCTTGAAGACCCGGCCTGCCATCCCGATCTGGAAGGGAGGCAGCGTGCGGTATCGGCCCGGATCCGCTGATTTCCGGCCCGAAAACCGCCCGAAATGGCTGCCGCTGCCCGATTTTTCGCTTGTTTCGGCGTCATCGCCGTGCTTATGAGGGCTGGCGAGAGGCGGGGTGCCGCAGTGGCAGCCCCCTCGCCGGCAAGCCAACCACGGAACAGACTTCGCGGCCGCATCCGCGCCAGAGGGTGGCGCACCGCGAAGACGGGCAGTACCCCGAAACAGGCTGGACAAAAGACCACATGAGATCATCGAAATCCCGCTCGCGTTCGAAATCGAACCGCCAGCGTTCGCCCATGGGCAACATCGTCAACCGCGTGTTCGACAGTTCGGGCCCGGAAGGCAAGGTGCGCGGCACGCCGCAGCAGATCATCGACAAATACCTCATGCTCGCCCGCGATGCGCAGCTCGGAAACGACCGGGTGGCCGAGCAGAACTTCCTCCAGCACGCCGAGCACTATGCCCGCATGCTGAGCGAGGCGCAGCGCGAGCTTGATGCCCAGCGGCAGAGCTTCGACCAGCAGCGCGGCGGGCAGGAGGGCGACGAGCGCGGCGAGAACGGACAGGGCGGCCAGGGCGGCCAGGGGGGGCGGCCCGATGCCCGCCAGGATACCCGTCCGGAAGCTCGCCAGGACGGCCGCCGCGACGATCGGGAGGATCGCCGCGACCGCCGCGATGACCAGCGCCGCGACGACCGGGGCGACGACCGCCCCGGGGCGCCGCAGGCCGGGCGCCGCGAGGACAGCCCGGCCGATGTCATCGACATCGGGCGAGGCGAGGACGGGCCGGGCCTGGTCGAGACGCCGGAGATGCGCGACGACGCCACGGCGCAGCGCGGCACCGAAGCCACAGGCGAAGCGGATCGCGCCCCGCGCCCGCCGCGCCAGCGGCGCCCGCGCCGACCGCGCGGCGAGGATGGCGACACGGGTGGCGAGACGGGCGGCGAGACGGGCCAGACGCCCGAGGCCGCCGAATAGGCCCCCTGAGCAGGCTTCAGCCCGCCGCCACCGCCCGCGCCAGCGCGCAGAAGCCCTCGATCGGCACGTCCTCGGCCCGCACCGTCGGGTCGAGGCCCACCTCGCGGATTCGCGCCTCGATGTCGGGGGCAAGGCCCCGCAGGCTCGCCCGGAGCATCTTGCGGCGCTGGTTGAACGCCGCCGCGACCACACGCGAGAGCATCGCGGGCTCGGCCGGAAAGCGCGGGGCCGGCAGCGCGGCGAGGTGCACCACGGCCGAGCTGACCTTGGGCGGGGGCGTGAACGCCTCGGGCGGCAGGGTCAGGACGATCCTTGCATCGCACCGCCACTGCGCGAGCACCGCGAGCCGGCCGTAGGCCTTGCCGCCCGGCCGCGCCACGATGCGCTCGGCCACCTCCTTCTGGAACATCAGCGTGAGGCTCTGCCAGAACGGCGGCCAGACGGGCGGCGTGAGCCAGCGCACCAGCAGCTCGGTCCCGACATTGTAGGGCAGGTTCGCCACGACCCTGACCGGCGTCGCCAGATGGGCGCCGGCCTCGAAGCCGAGCGCGTCGGCCTGCACGACCTCGAGCCGGCCGGGATAGGCCGCGGCGATCTCGGCCAGCGCCGGCAGGCAGCGCGGGTCCTTCTCGACCGCGACGACGCGGCGCGCGCCCTCGGCGAGAAGCCCGCGGGTCAGCCCGCCGGGCCCCGGCCCGATCTCGAGCACGTCGGTGCCGGAGAGATCGCCCGCCGCACGCGCGATCCTGGCGGTGAGGTTGAGGTCGAGCAGGAAGTTCTGGCCGAGCGACTTCCGCGCCGAGAGCCCGTGCCGCGCGATCACCTCGCGCAGCGGCGGCAGGCCGTCGATCGCGCTCATCGCCTCACCCGAGGACCGGGCGCGCGGCAAGAAGGCTTGCCCAAATTACGGCCAGCGACAGCGCCAGCCCGGCCAGCACCGCGAGGACGGCATGCCGCCCTTGCGTCCACCCGTCGCGGATGAGGACCGAAAGGACCCAGCCGGCGGCGGGTGCCTGCAGGATCAGGCCCGACACGGCGCCCGGCATCAGCGACCTTGTAAGAACCGACAGTACCACATGCGTCACCGCATTGGCGACGAGCATGCCGGCGACCAGCATGAGCGCCCATCGTGCCAGGATGCGGGCAGGACCGGCCACGAGACTGAGCATGACGACGAACAGGCAGGCGAGCGTCAGCACCCCCGTCGCAAGCCCGAGGGCCGCAGTCGACGGCGGGTCGGCCGAAGCGCCCTCTCGCGCCATCCAGGCAGGCAGGAACAGGACCTCCTCGAGGTTCTGCGCCGCGAAGGCCGCCACCATCGCCCAGGCGGCGCGCGACAGGTGCGGGTCGGCCCGGAAGGGTCAACCTGCGCGGGCCCGGGCCACCGCCATGTCGCGCGCCAGCGTCAGGGCAGCGATCAGGCTCGACGGGTCGGCCCGGCCCGTGCCGGCGATGTCGAAGGCGGTGCCGTGGTCGGGCGAGGTGCGCACGAAGGGCAGGCCGAGCGTGACGTTGACACTGCCGGCGAAGTCGAGCGTCTTGATCGGGATCAGGGCCTGGTCGTGGTACATCGTGATCGCCACGTCGTAGCGCGACCGGGCGGCGTCGTGGAACAGCGTGTCGGCGGGATGCGGGCCGGACAGCAGGTAGCCCTCGGCGCGCAGCGCCTCGATCACCGGGGTGATGGTCAGCATCTCCTCCTGACCGATCGCGCCGCCCTCGCCCGCATGGGGATTGAGGCCGCAGACCGCGATCCGCGGCGTATCGAGGCCGAAGTCGCGGATCAGCGCGGCATGGGTGATGCGGATCGTGTCGGTGAGCCGGGCGCGGGTGAGCGCGCCCGGAACCGCGGCGAGCGGCAGGTGGATCGTCGCCGGAACCACGCGCAGCAGCGGCGAGACGAGCATCATCGCGACGCGCGGCGTGCCGGCGAGGTCGGCGAGATACTCGGTATGGCCCGGAAAGGCGAAGCCCGCGCCGTCGATCAGGGCCTTCTTGCCGATCGGCGCGGTGCAGAGCGCGGCGACGGCGCCGCCCTGCGCCATGGCCGCGCCCCGGCGGATCGCCTCGATCACCGCGGCCGCATTCGCCGGGTCGGGGCGGCCGGCCACCGCGGGGGCGGGGAAGTCGAGCGGCAGCACCGGAAGCGCGCGGGCCACGACGCCCGATGCGGCCTCGGGCGCGTCGATCTCGGCGACGGGGAGGCCGCGCGGCAGGTGGCGCGGATCGCCGATCCAGGCGAAGGGCACCGCGGCGCCGAGCCGTTCCCAGGCCTTCGCTGCGATCTCGGGCCCGATCCCGGCGGGCTCTCCGCAGGAGACCGCGATGACGCCGGGTGCGGCGCTCATTGGTAGCGGATGGTGGCGTCGGCGAGAAGCTCGGCGAGGTAGCCGTCGGCGTAGGAGGCGAGGCGCTGGCTGACGAGCTGGTTGCGGACCTGCTCGCGCGTCGGACCGCCCGCTTCGGCGGCCGGCGCCTCCGGGTCGGCGGGCGCTGCCGTCGGCGGGACCGGCGGCGGGGGCGGCGGCGGAGCCTCCGCGGTGTC
>CAZYBG010000086.1:0-12735 GCA_964645155.1 uncultured Rhodobacterales bacterium
ACTTCATCGGGCTCGACACCTGCCTCGCGATCATGAACGTGCTGCATGACGGGCTGGCGGACACCAAGTACCGGCCCTGCCCGCTCCTGACGAAGTATGTCGAGGCCGGCTGGCTCGGCCGCAAGACGCAGCGCGGCTTCTACGACTATCGCGGCGAGACGCCGGTTCCGACGCGCTGAAGCCCCAGGCCCAACCGGGGTTCGGGCGGCGCCTCGGCGGCGGTGCCGAGGGCGAGGGTGCGGGCGCGCAGCCATTCCAGGAAGCCGCGCGGATTGTCGGCCCAGCGGGCGAGCTCGTCGGGGCCGATCGGATGGCCGATATGCGGCCGCTGCGGCCTGAACAGCGCCTTGCGGATCTCGTAGAGCAGGAGGCTCTGCCGGAGCGTCGCCGACAGCTTGTTGGCGATCTGGTAGAAGCGGGTGTTCTGCCCCGAGAAGCGGATCGGCAGCACGGCTGCGCCGCTGCGCATGATCATCTTGTGGGTGAACGGGTTCCAGTCGGGCTCGATCGCCGGGCCGAACCAGCTTGCGGAGGTTGCGACCTTGCCGGCCGGGAACAGGATGATGACACCGCCCGACCGCAGGTGCTCCATCGCCTCGCGGCGCATCTCGAGCCCGAGCTCGCGGGCGTTGTCCTCGTGCGGGAACGGCACCGGGATCATGAACTGCGCGACTTCGGGAATACCGGTGAGCAGCGAGCGGGTAAGGATCTTGAAGTCCGGCCGCACCCGGTTCACGAGCTCGGCCATGATCATCCCGTCGACCAGCCCGTGCGGGTGGTTCGCGACCACGACCAGCGGCCCGTCGCGCGGGATCCGCGCGACCTCCTCGGGCGGCGTATCGAGGCGGATGCCCATGTGGCGGATGGCCTTCGGCCAGAACGGCGGGCCGAACGGCGCGCCCTGCCGTTCGAAATCGCGGATCAGGCGCATCAGGGTGACCTTCGCCGTCAACCACTCGATGGTGCGGATCGTCTGCGCCTTCCACGGGTTCGGGAATGTCCCGGCGTAGGACAGCCGGCGCATGTCGTACTGCCGGTTGGCAGCGGCGCGACGCTCGTCCTCGGTGATTTCGGTGCGCTGCAGCACTGCTCCGCGCTTCCTCCCCCGCCCGTCGCGGCCCGCCCCCGTGGTCCGCTCAGTACCCCTCGCCGAACTTGTCGGCGACCAGGGCTTCCAGCGCCTCGGCCAAGGCTTCCGCCTCGGGGCCGCTCGTCCTGACCTGAATAGTGGTTCCCTTGGAGGCTGCCAACATCAAAAGGCCCATGATGCTGTCGCCCGACACGGTCATCCCGTCGCGGACCACCTGCGCCTCGGCGTCGAACCGCTCGACCGTCTCGACGAACTTCGCCGAGGCGCGAGCATGCAGGCCCTTCTCGTTCACGATGCGAAGCGCGCGGATCACGGCGGCGGCGGGCAATTCACTCTCCGGCACGCTGTTCGGCGCGGACGCTCGCGTCGAAGCTGTCGATGTACTTCCGCCCCGCCGCCAGGGCGGCCGAGACCGCCTCGGCCACCGGCAAGTCGCGCGACTTGGCGAGCTTGATCAGCATCGGCAGGTTCGCGCCATAGAGGATGCGGCGGTCGGTCGGGCTGCAGGCGAGGAGCGAGAGGTTCGAGGGCGAGCCGCCGAACATGTCGGTCACCACCACGACGCCGGCGCCGGCATCGACCGCATCGGCGGCCTCGCAGATCTCGCGTTCCTTGGAGCGCCGGTCGTGGTCGGGCTCGATCGAGATCGCACGCAGCCCGTCCTGGTGGCCGATCACGTGTTCCACGGCGGCGAGGTATTCGCGCGCAAGTCCGCCATGCGCCACGATGACGATGCCGATCAACGACCGCTTTTCCCCTTCGCGGCGCCCCATCAGGTGCCCCGCCTTTCCAGTTCCCGGTGCCTCTTAGACACCTGCCAACCGGCCTTCGCAAGCCTGTCGGCCAGTTCTTCCGCCACGACAACCGAGCGGTGATGACCGCCGGTGCAGCCGAACCCGATCGACAGGTGCGACTTGCCCTCGTCGACATAGGCCGGCAGCAGGAACTCGGCCAGCCGGGCGACCTGGTCGAAGAACGGGGCATAGCGCGGGTCGGCGCGGACATGGGCGGCGACCTCGGGGGCGCGGCCGTCATGGCTGCGCAGCCGCGGCTCCCAGTAGGGGTTTCTCAGGAACCGGCAATCGAGGATCATGTCGATGCCGCGTGGCACCCCCCGCTTGTACGAGAAGCTCTGCACCGACACCGCCAGCCGGTGCTCCTCGCCCTCGTCGAACCACTGGGCGATCTCGGCGCGCAGCTCGTGCGGGGTGAGTTCGGACGTGTCGATCAGCACGTCGGCCCGGGCGCGGATCGGGACCAGGAGGTCGATCTCACGGTCGATCCCGGCGGCGGGGTTCTCGGCCGCGGCGAGCGGATGGCGCCGCCGGGTCTCCGAGAAGCGCTTGACGAGCACGTCGGGCCGGCAGTCGAGGTAGAGGACCTGGGTCTCGCTTTCGGGGTCGGTGCCGAGGCGGTCGACGAGCTCGATCAGCGCCGCGACGCTGAAGTCGCGGTTCCGGACATCGAGCCCGAGCGCCAGCGGCCGGCCATGCGGCGGCCCGTCGAGCAGCCGCGGCAGGAGCGTCAGCGGCAGATTGTCGATCGCCTCGAAGCCGAGATCCTCGAGCGCGCGGATCGCCGTCGACCGGCCGGCACCGGACGGCCCGGTGACGAGGATGAGGCGCTGGGTGGCGGCCGGCGGCGGCTGGAGGTCTGTTGCGGTCATCATCCGATCATCCCGCCTTTCAGATATTGCATCAGAGCGGCGGGAAAATGGCGCGTCTCCACCTTGTGAAAGAGCGGGACGGCGCAGCCGAGGAGGTCGAGCGTCCGCGCGGGCGGCATCCGGGCCGTCTCGGCCAGCGCCATGTCGACCGCGGCGGCGACCGGCGCCGGCGGCGCGGGCTCGGCCGTCAGGATGCCGAGGCCGCGCGCCTCGATCCGGCCGCGGAGGGCCGCCGGCGCGGAGGCGACGGGGTGTCCGTCGCGCAGCGTGACGATCGTCCGGTCGTCGGCGACGAGACGGGCGCCGAGCGCCAAGAGGTCGAGCGCGAGCGTCGACTTGCCCGATCCGGACGGCCCGAGGATGAGGAGCGCGCGGCCGCCCAGCGCGACCGCGGAGGCATGGAGCACGAGCGGTGCGGCCGGCGGCACGGCCGGGTCAGACCGGCAGGCCGACCACGAAGCGCGCGCCGAGCGGCTCGGACATCAGGTCGGCGTCGGTCGGCCGGATGTTCTCGGCCCAGATCACCCCGCCATGCGCCTCGACGATCTGCTTCGAGATCGCGAGACCGAGGCCCGAATGGTTGCCGAACTGGCCGGCCGGGCGCTCGGAATAGAAGCGGTTGAAGATCTTCTGCAGCGCGCCCTCGGGTATCCCCGGGCCGGTATCCTCGACGACCACCAGCACGCGATTCTCGCGCTTGCGGGCCCAGACGCGCACGGCATCGCCATCCTCGCAAAACGACACGGCGTTCGAGATCAGGTTGACAAAGACCTGCGCCAGACGCGGCTCCAGCCCGGTGACCATGATCGGCTTGGCCGGCACGTCGGTGATGAACTCGACGCCGCGCCCGGCGGCCTCGGCGCGGAAGTGCTCCGCGAGGTTCCCGAGCATCTTGAGAAGGTCAAACGGCTCTTCCTCTTCCTTGACGAGCTCGCTGTCGAGCCGCGAGGCGTTCGAGATGTCGGAGATCAGCCGGTCGAGGCGGCGGACGTCGTGCTCGATCACCGAGAGGAGCTTCTCGCGCTGGTCGTCGCGCTTGGCGAGCCGCATCGTGCCGACGGCCGAGCGCAGCGAGGCGAGCGGGTTCTTGATCTCGTGCGCCACGTCGGCCGCGAACTGCTCGTTCGCCTCGATCCGGTCGTAGAGGGCGGCGACCATGCCGCGCATGGCGCCCGAGAGCCGCCCGATCTCGTCGGGCCGGGCGGTGAGGTCGGGAATGCGCACGCGGCTCGGGCTCATCTTCCGGGCATGGCGGTCGCGGCCGAGCTCGGCCGCGGTCGCGAGGTCGGACAGCGGGTTGGCGATCGTCGAGGCGAGCACCAGGGACAGGATGATGGAGATGACCATCGCGGTGAAGAACATCTGCAGCACCTGCTCGCGCTCGCCGCGGACGAGGGCGTCGATCTCGCCCGAGAGGCTGGTCAGCGCGACCACCGCCGCGACCTCGCTGCCGCGGTAGACCGGGGTGGCCACGGAGAAGACGAGGCGGCCGGCGACATCGGTGCTGGTGCGCGACCGCGTCGCGCCGGCGGTGGCCGCGGGCAGCACCTCGCGGGCGAACTCGACGTCGTTCACCTGCGGCGGCGGCTCGCTGGCGCCGGTCACGCGGGTCAGCGCCTCCCAGATCGAGCTGAGGAAGTCGGTGATGACCATCCGGTCGCCGTCATTCGCCATCAGCCCCACCGGAACCGGGCGGACGCGCCGTTCGGCGCCGACGGTCGTGGCGAGAAGATTCCCGGCCATATCGAAGACATAGACATCCGCCCCGTCGCGGATGTCGAGACCCTCGAGCAGGACGCCGACTTCCGGCGGCCCGAGGGTGCCGGCCTGCGTCAGAGCCACCTCGAAGAGGTCGGCCACAAGCTCGGCCTCGGCGACGATGCCGGCCTCGCGCTGCGAGACGAGGCTGTCGCGGAACGGATTGAGGTAGAGGACACCGCCGACCAGCACCAGCAGCGCCATGACGTTGAACGTCATGATCTTCCGCGCGAGCGGCGAGTTGTTCAGCAGCACGAAGCGGCGCCGGCGGCGCCGGCTGGACAGTTCGGAATCGAGCTCGCTTGCGGGCGCGACCCAGTCCTCGCCCAGCACCACCTCCGGGCCGGGGTTTGTCCTGGTGTCGCGCAACAGCCTGGCCCTCCCGCGAGAGACTACTCTTCGTTGTAGCGGTAGCCGATGCCGTAGAGCGTTTCGATCGCCGAGAAGTTGCTGTCGACTGTTCGCATCTTCTTGCGCAGCCGCTTGATGTGGCTGTCGATGGTGCGGTCGTCGACATAGACCTGATCGTCGTAGGCCACGTCCATCAATTGGTCGCGGCTCTTGACGAAGCCTGGCCGCTGGGCCAGCGCCTGCAGCAGCAGGAACTCGGTCACCGTCAGCGCCACGTCCTCGCCCTTCCACTTCACCGAATGGCGCAGCGGGTCCATGGTGAGCTGGCCGCGCACCATCACCTTGGTCTCCTCGGTCACCGGCACGTCCTCGCCGGCCAGCACGTCCTGGCGGCGCAGCAGCGCGCGGATCCGCTCGACCAGGAGGCGCTGCGAGAAGGGTTTCTTGACGTAGTCGTCGGCCCCCATCCTGAGGCCCAGCACCTCGTCGATCTCGTCGTCCTTCGAGGTAAGGAAGATCACCGGCATCGAGGTCTTCTGGCGGAGGCGCTGGAGCAGGTCCATCCCGTCCATCCGCGGCATCTTGATGTCGAGCACCGCCATGTCGGGCAGCCGCTTGTTGAACGCCTCGAGCGCGGCCTGCCCGTCGTTGTAGGTCTCCACCTCGAAGCCCTCGGCCTCGAGCGTCATGGAGACCGAGGTGAGGATGTTCCGGTCGTCGTCAACAAGCGCGATGCGCGACATGTGCCGCCTCCATCCTTGATCATCAACCGCACAGCATGGCGGCCATAGTCCTGCGTCCGGCAGGTTTTATCAACAACCTTCTGCGAATCGGTCTGCGTGGCCATGTCGCGGGCGGATGAATTTTGCCGCACATGGCAGCCGCGCCTCACTTTGCGCCCGCATTGGTTGCGCTAACCTTCGGGTGGTTGCGCTAACTGACGGATGCGCCACTATTTTCCGGCGGCCGTGCCATGATATAGCGGACGGGCTGCCCCGTGCCGGGGCCGCCGGCGCGGTCTGCGCGCCGCCGCCCTCACGCGGCCTGCGGCCGCCGCCACGGGAGTTCCTCGGATGGAGATCGGACGGGTCAACCCGCACAACCGGCTGGAGGATCAGGGCATCACGGGGCTCGGCCGCGTCTACTACAACCTTCCCGAGAACGCGCTGATCGAGGAAGCGCTGAAGCGCGGCGAGGGGCGGCTTGGGCGCGGCGGCACATTCCTTGCCAACACCGGTCGGCATACCGGACGCTCGCCGAAGGACAAGTTCGTGGTCCGCACCGCCTCGGTCGAGCGCAGCATCTGGTGGGAGAACAACGCGCCGATGGACCCGGCGAGCTTCGCCGCGCTGCATGCCGACATGCTGGCCCACATGCAGGGCCGCGACCACTTCGTGCAGGACCTCTACGCCGGCGCCGACCCGGCCCAGCGGCTCGACGTGCGGGTGGTGACCGAGCTTGCGTGGCACGGGCTCTTCATCCGCCATCTGCTACGGCGCCCGGCGCGCGACGAGCTCGACCGGTTCAGCCCCGACTTCACGATCCTCAACTCGCCGTCGTTCAAGGCCGACCCGGAGCGCCACGGCTGCCGGTCGGAGACGATCATCGCGCTCAACTTCGACGCGCGCCTGATCCTGATCGGCGGCACCGCCTATGCCGGCGAGAACAAGAAGTCGGTCTTCACGCTGCTCAACTACCTGCTGCCGGAGAAGGGCATCATGCCGATGCACTGCTCGGCCAACCACGCGCCCGGCAACCCGGTCGACACGGCGGTGTTCTTCGGCCTCTCCGGCACCGGCAAGACGACGCTGTCGGCCGATCCGGGCCGGACGCTGATCGGCGACGACGAGCACGGCTGGTCCGACCGCGGAACCTTCAACTTCGAGGGCGGCTGCTACGCCAAGACGATCTCGCTGTCGCGCGAGGCCGAGCCCGAGATCTTCGCCACGACCGAGCGGTTCGGGACGGTGATCGAGAACATGGTCCACGACGAGGAGACCTTCGCGCTTGACTTCGAGGATGCCTCGCTGACCGCGAACATGCGCTGCGCCTATCCGCTCGACTACATCGCCAACGCGTCCGAGACGGGCCTGGGCGGTCACCCCAAGAACGTCATCATGCTGACCTGCGACGCGTTCGGGGTGCTGCCGCCGATCGCGCGGCTGTCGCCGGCGCAGGCGATGTACCACTTCCTGTCGGGCTTCACCGCGAAGGTCGCGGGCACCGAGCGCGGCGTGACCGAGCCCGAGCCCACCTTCTCGACCTGCTTCGGCGCGCCGTTCATGCCGCGCAGGCCGGAAGTCTACGGCAACCTCCTGCGCGAGAAGATCGCGCGGCACGGCGCAACCTGCTGGCTCGTCAACACCGGCTGGACCGGCGGCGCCTACGGCACCGGGCGGCGGATGCCGATCAAGGCGACGCGGGCGCTGCTGACCGCTGCGCTGGACGGGTCGCTGAACGGGGTGGCGTTCCGCAAGGACCCGAACTTCGGCTTCGACGTGCCGGTCGCGGTGCCGGGCGTCGAGGACAGGCTGCTCGACCCGCGCCGCACCTGGGCGGATGCGGCGGCCTACGACAGGCAGGCGGCCAAGCTCGTCCACATGTTCGCCGAGAACTTCGCGCAGTACGTGCCCTTCATCGACGAGGACGTGAAGGCCGCGGCCATCGGCTGAGTGGCACGGGCGCCGCTTCGGTTCAGAGCGACAGCGCGCGCCGGACGAGGTTGAGGCCGGTGAGCACCAGGAGCGCCTGGGTCCACCTGCGGAACCGCTCCTGCGGCAGGATGTCCTGCACCGCGTAGCCGGCATAGAGCCCGGCCAGCGCCGGCAGGACCAGCACCGCCGAGAGCGGCAGCGTCACGCCGTTGACCACCCCGGTCTGCAGATGGGCGGCCAGCAGCACGACCGAGCCGAGGAGGAAGATCACGCCCTGCACCCGGATCATCTCGACCTTCCCGGCGCCGACCGACAGCAGGTAGACGAGGACCGGCGGCCCCCAGACACCGGCGACGCCGCCGTAGAGGCCCCCCACCACGCCGGCGATCAGTTCGGCGCGGGCGCGGTGGCGGATGTCGAGCGCCAGCGACCAGCCGAGAAGCTGGACCGCCGCGTAGATCGTGATCGGAACGCCGAGGAGCAGGAGGAAGACGCGCAGCGGGATCACGCCGACCAGCTGGGCGCTGAGCGCGATGCAGATGACGGTGGCGACGATCATCCGCCGGTAGGCGACGATCGAGGCCCGGGCCGCGCCCCAGCCCTGCCGCGTCGCCTGGCTGAGGTTGGTGACGAGCGTCGGCAGGATCAGCGCGGCCAGCGCCGTCTCGGGCGGCATGAACGAGCTGAAGGCCGAGATCATCACGAGCGGCATCGCGAAGCCGACCGTCCCCTTGACGAAGCCCGCAAAGAGCGTGATCGCCATGGCCAGCCAGAACAGGGCCGGCGACAACCCTCCGGAGACGATATCCATCCTGCCCGTTCCCGCGTTGCGGCCGAAGGTCTAGCGCGAACCGCGCCATGCCGCACCCCCGAAACGGGTGAGACATATCGTGTCTTGCGGATGCTAAAGGACGAACTAATGTTACGCTGCGGCTGCGAAGTGGCGCAGGCCGCATCCGGCAGGAGGACGACCAGATGGCGCATGACGGACAGATCGCGGCCGATGGCGTGCCGCTGATTCCCGGCCTGCCGGACCTCACGCAGGCCGCGCTCGGCGCGGTCGAGGACGTCCTGTCGCGCGCCACCGCCGCCGTGCGCGCCGCGGTGAGCGAGGATGGCCGGGTCTCGGCCGCGCGGCTCGAGGCGCGGCAGGTCGCCGCGCACGGGCTCGCCTGGCTTGCCACCTATGCCGAGGCGCTGCGCCAGATGCAGGCCTGGGCTTTGCGCCTCGATGCCGAGGGCCGGTTCGGCGAGATGGAGCGGCTGATCCACCAGATCGCGTTCGGCGAATACCTCTGGCAGATCTACGGCGGCATCCCGATGAGCCAGGGCGAGATCGTGCGGCCGCAGGACATCGGGCTGACGCAGGATGACCAGCGCGCGATGATGCATCCCGCGGTCATGCGGCTCACGCAGGAGGGCAACACCGCCGAGGCGCGCGCGCGGCTGGTGCAGCTCATGCGCGACGGCCGCGGCAGCAGCACGTTCGGGGCCACCGGGCTCGACGACGAGCTCGAGATGATCCGGGCGCAGTTCCGGCGGTTCTCGGACGAGCGGATCGCGCCGCACGCGCATGGCTGGCACCTGAGGGACGAGCTGATCCCGATGGAGGTCATCTCGGCCCTGGCCGAGATGGGGGTCTTCGGCCTGACCATCCCCGAGGCGTATGGCGGGCTCGGCCTTTCCAAGGCGTCGATGGTGGTGGTCAGCGAGGAGCTGTCGCGCGGCTATATCGGTGTCGGGTCGCTCGGCACGCGGTCCGAGATCGCGGCCGAGCTGATCCTCTGCGGCGGAACCGAGGCGCAGAAGGCGGCGTGGCTTCCCGGCCTCGCCTCGGGCGAGATCCTCCCGACGGCGGTCTTCACCGAACCCAACACCGGCTCGGACCTCGGCGCCCTCAGGACCCGCGCGGTGCGCGACGGCGACCACTACACGGTCACCGGCAACAAGACCTGGATCACCCACGCCGCGCGCACCCATGTCATGACGCTGCTGGCGCGGACCGACCCCGCCACGGCCGACTGGCGCGGCCTGTCGATGTTCCTGGCCGAGAAGACGCCGGGCACCGATGCGGCGCCGTTCCCGACGCCGGGCATGACCGGCGGCGAGATCGCGGTGCTGGGCTACCGCGGCATGAAGGAGTACGAGATCGGCTTCGACGGCTTCCGGGTGAAGGCCGAGAACCTTCTCGGCGGGATCGAGGGGCAGGGTTTCAAGCAGCTGATGCAGACCTTCGAGAGCGCCCGCATCCAGACCGCGGCGCGCGCGATCGGCATCGCGCAGTCGGCGCTCGAGGTGGCGATGCGCTATGCCGAGGATCGCCGGCAGTTCGGCAAAGCGCTGATCGAGTTTCCGCGTGTCTCCGGGAAGCTCGCGATGATGGCGGTCGAGATCATGATCGCCCGCCAGCTGACCTATCACTCGGCCTGGCAGAAGGACCACGGCCACCGCTGCGACCTCGAGGCGGGCATGGCGAAGCTGCTGGCCGCCCGCATCGCCTGGGCGGCCGCCGACAACGGCCTGCAGATCCACGGCGGCAACGGCTTCGCGCTGGAATACGAGATCAGCCGGCTGCTCTGCGACGCGCGGATCCTCAACATCTTCGAAGGTGCGGCCGAGATCCAGGCGCAGGTGATCGCGCGGCGACTTCTCGATTGACGGCTGGACACCGCCCGCGGACGCCCTAGACTGCATGTTAGCGTCGCTAACTTCAGGGGTCTCCAATGGCAGAACTGATCGTCCTCACCGGCGTCACCGGCTTCATTGCCAAGCATGTCGCGCTGCGCCTGCTTCTGGCGGGGTATGCCGTCCGCGGCACGCTGCGCACGCCGGCGCGCGCCGAGGAGGTGCGGCAGGCCCTGCGCCCGCACCTGCCGGACGCCGCCGCCCTCAACCGGCTGAGCTTCGCGACGCTCGACCTTGGCCGCGACGCCGGCTGGCGCGACGCGCTGGCGGGCGCCGATGCACTGGTGCACACCGCCTCGCCGTTTCCGATCGTGCAGCCGAAGGACGAGAACGAGGTCATACGGCCGGCGGTCGATGGGGCGCTCAGGGCGCTCAGGGCGGCGCGGGATGCCGGCGTGGGGCGGGTGGTGATGACCTCGTCCACGGTCGCGGTCACGAACGCCGCGCTGCCGCCAGGCAAGGACCGCTACGACGAGGAGGTCTGGACCGACCCCGCCTACCCGACCGTCACGCCCTATGCCAAGTCCAAGACCCTCGCCGAACGCGCGGCATGGGAGTTCGTCCGCACCGAGGCGCCCGGGATGGCTCTCGCCGTCATCAATCCGGCCTTCGTCGCCGGCCCGCCGCTCGACGCCCATTACGGCACCTCGCTGCAGGTGATCGAGCGCCTGCTGCGCGGCAAGGACCCGATGCTGCCGCAATTCGCCTTCCCGACGGTGGATGTCCGCGACGTGGCCGAGGCGCATGTCCACGCGCTCCGCACCCCGGAGGCGGCGGGCAAGCGGTTCGTCATCGCGGACGAGACGCTCTGGTTCCACGAGATGGCGGAGGAGCTGAAGGCCGCGCTGCCGGGGCGCCGCATCGTCACCCGGCGGGCACCGAACGCGGTCGTCCGCCTTCTCGGCCTGTTCGATCCATCGATCCGCACCATCACGCCGATACTGGGCCGGTTCGAGCGGGTGTCGAACGCGCGGGCGCGCGCGGTCCTGGGGATGGACTTCGTGCCCGCGCGTCAGGCGGTTCGCGCCGCGGGCGGCTGGCTGGTCGAGAGCGGCGCGGCCTGAGCCCGGCCGGGCGCCGGGCGCTGCACGCCCAGCCGCGGGTGGAGGCGCGTGGCGATGCCCGCGGCCGCCAGCATCGCGGCGCCGCAGGCGCCGAACACCCCCGCGACCGGCAGCGCCAGCAGGACGAGCCAGGCCACCCCCGGCGTGAGGATGCCGGAGACGTCGCGGAAGCTGGCATAGACCGCCGCCATCTCGGTCCGTTCGGAGGGCTTCACCGCCATCAGGAACGGCAGGCCGCCCGCGACGTCGAGGAGGACGAGCGTGACCGATCCGGCCGCCATCAGCGCGACGGCGAACCACGGCAGCGGCGCGGCGACGGCAGCGAGCAGGAACGCGGCCGCGCCCACTAGGAAGGCGTTGCGCACCGTGACCCGCACGCTTGCCCGGTGGACGAAGCGCAGCAGCAGCGGTGCAGTGAACAGAAGCGCGTTCGACGCCGACAGCAGCGCGCCCCCGGTCTTGTCGCCAAGGCCGCTCTCGATGCAGAAGATCGGCACGTAGACGACATAGACCCACCAGCCGCAGGAGCGGATCACCGCGAAGATCCACCCCGCGACCAGCCGCGGCTGCGCCGCGAACCGGCCGAGATAGGCGAGCGGGCTCGGCGCCGGGCCGCGCGCCCGCTGGATCTCGCGCCCGTTGCCGAGACGGAGCCGCCAGAACGTGGCGAGCAGCGCCAGCGCGAAGCCGCCGGCGAGCAGGAACGGAAGCGGGCGCCAGAACTCCAGCAGCCAGACGCCGAGGACGGGCCCGGTCATCCAGGCGGCCGCGGCGTAGAACATCTGCGTCGACTGGCTGCGGCCAAGCTCGGTCCGCGCGATGTAGTCGAGCACATAGGCATTGAAGCAGACAAAGATCGTGGCGGTCGCCACCGCATTCGCCAGCAGCGCCAGCGCCGTCGCCAGCGGCCCGCCGACGACCGCGAGCGCGGCGCCGAGCACGTAGAGCAGCGCGCCGAGGGTGTACATCCAGCGGCGCGGCACGAAGCGCGTCAGCCACGGCACCATGAAGCCCGCGATCATCGAGACGACGCCGACCGCGAAGTAGAGCTGCGAGACAAGCGCGGCGTCGCCCAGCGCCCGGTAGATGCTGAGCGGCATGGCCGAGATCAGCATGCCGCGCACGCAGGCCTCCAGCCCGGCGAGGATCGCAAAGCCGCGCACGCCCGGCGGCGGCCGGTGCGCCAGATAGATCGGGGTGCTTCCCTTCAGCATGCCTCTTCCCTGCCCCCAGTCGTTGACCGGCCGGGGCGGCCGCGTCGCCGCCGAATTCGACAGGACCGGGTCGTATTCGGCCGGGCGGGGTCAGGAGGCGCGGGCGAGCGCCGCGACGAAGCGGGCGCGCGCCGCCGGCAGCGGCCGTTCGCCGAGCGCCGGCGCAAGCCAGGTGTCGAGGAAGTGGCCGGTGGTGCGCAGGCCCTCGGCAAGCTCGGCCGGGCCGGCGGCCGGCAGGCCGCGCAGCGCGGGC
>CAZYBG010000087.1:0-12565 GCA_964645155.1 uncultured Rhodobacterales bacterium
CTCGAGCCGGGGCCTCCCTCGCCGGGCAGAGGCCCCGGCTCGAGGCCAGGGCGGGGTCCGCTTGGTTTCGGGCCGGAACCCGCGCTATGGTCGCCGCCGGATGGCAGGGGGAGAGGGACATGCGCGTCGGTTTCATCGGGCTTGGCAGCGCGGGCGGCAGTCTGGCCGGGACGCTCCTGCGCAACGGCGTCGACCTGACGGTGCTCGACCTCGATGCCGCGCGGGTGGCCGACTTCGCGGCGCGGGGCGCGCGCGCCGGCACGACGCCGGCCGCGATGATGGCCGCGGCCGACGTGGTCATCACCTGCCTGCCATCGCCCGCCGCCTCTGCCGCGGTGGTCGAGGGGCCGGGCGGGATTCTGCAGGCGGTCGGGCCGGGGAAGGTCTGGGCCGAGATGTCGACGACCGATGCGGCCGAGGTGCGGCGCCTCGGCGCGCTGGCGCTGGCACGGGGCGGCGAGGTGGCCGACGTGCCGGTCTCGGGCGGGGTGCACCGCGCGGCCACCGGCAACATCTCGGTCTTCGCGGGCTGCGAGCGGTCGACGTTCGAGCGGCTGCTGCCGGTCCTCGCCATCCTCGGCCGCGACGTGCTCCATACCGGGCCGCTCGGCTCGGCCTCGGTGCTGAAGGTGATGACCAACTACCTCGCCACCGCGAACCTCGTCAGCCTCTGCGAGGCGCTGACCACGATGGCGGCGGCGGGGATCGATCTGGCGACCACCTACGAGGCGATCCGCATCTCGTCGGGCAACTCCTTCACCCACGAGACGGAAAGCCAGCTGATCCTCTCGGGCACGCGCGACGTGCATTTCACGATGGACCTGGTGCAAAAGGACATCGGGCTTTTCCAGAAGATCGCCGAGGCGCATGGCGTGCCGCTGGAGCTCTCGCCGCTGCTGATCGCGATCTTCCGCGACGCGCAGGCGCGCTACGGCGACCGCGCGCAGTCCGACCGGGTGATCGAGCGGCTGGAGGAGGCAACGGGCCTCTCGGTCCGCGCGCCGGGCTTCCCGCCGGACCTCGTGGACGACGAGCCCGAGGGGCCGGGGGCGGAGGTGGTCCCGCGCCGGGGATAGCCGCGCTCAGCCGGCGAAGAGCGGGATGTGGCGGCGCGCCTCGCCCCACAGGATGTGCCAGTGCACGGCGTAGACGACGCGGAAGGCGAGAAGCGCGAGCACGCCGTGCCGCCGGAGCAGCGACAGCCCGACGAGGCCGAAGGCGGCGGCCTGGACGGCCACGAAAACCCGCTGCCAGCCGGGAAGCGCGCCGCCGAACGCCCAGTGCACCGCCGGCTCCGCGAGCAGCGCGGCGCCGATGGCAAGCGCGGGGCGGCCCGTCGCGAGGTGGATCAGGGCGAGCGGCACGAGGTTCAGCGCCGCCGCAGCGACGACCGCGATCGCCGGATAGAACAGCCACGCCGCCGGCCAGGGCACGGCGGCCGATGCCGGAAACGGGCGCGCCAGATCGACGAGCACGACCGGCAGCGCGAGCGCGGTGGCAAGCCGCAGCGCGGCGCCGAACCCGCTGCCCGCCGGCCCCTCGCCGAAAAAGCCGCCCTGCCGCAGCACGACGAGCGAGGCCGTGCCCGCCACCGTGGCCGCCGCCAGCATGAGGAGCGGCGGGGCGCCGAGGCCGTGGGCACCGAAGGCCGCCTGCGCCTCGGGCGGCAGGAACGGGATGGCGCTCGCGGCGGCGAAGCAGCAGGCGACGAAGGCCGCCTCCTGCCCGAGCCGCGGCACCCTCACCCGGCGCGCCGCCGCCGCCGCGCCCCATCGCCGCCGCCGGTGTTGAATGATACCTCGGGCAGGGTCACGACCTTGCCGAGCTCGGGGAACGGGTCGGTCGCGTGCGGGATCGCGTTGGCGGCGACGAAATGCTCCTGGAAGCGCGGCTCGATCGCGGTCTCGACCTTGTGGATGCGGCCCACGGTCGCCTCGATCTCGGCCCGCGCGGCGAGGTTGAGAAGCGCGATCCGCGCGCCGGTGCCGGCGGCGTTGCCCGCGCTCGTCACCTTCCCGAGCGGGCAGTCGGGGATCATCCCCAGCACCATCGCGTGCTTCGGCGAGATATGCGCGCCGAAGGCGCCGGCCAGCACCACGCGGTCCACCCGCTCGACGCCCATCTCGTCCATCAGGAGCCGCGCGCCGGCATAGAGCGCCGACTTGGCGAGCTGGATGGCGCGGATGTCGCCCTGGGTGACGGTGATGCGCGGGCCGCCCCCGGCGGTGCCGTCGTGGAGGACGTAGGCGTGGGTCCGGCCCTCGGGGACCGAGCGCGCCGTGCCGGTCTGCGCGGCCGAGCCGATGAGGCCCGAGGGGTCGAGAATGCCCGCCATCCGCATCTCGGCCACCGCCTCGATGATGCCCGAGCCGCAGATGCCGGTGATGCCGGCCCCGGCCGTGGCCTCGGCGAAGCCCGGCTCGTCGGACCAGAGGTCGGAGCCGATCACCCGGAACCGCGGCTCCTTCGTCGCGGCGTCGATCTCGACCCGCTCGATGGCGCCGGGGGCGGCGCGCTGGCCGGCGCTGATCTGCGCGCCCTCGAAGGCCGGGCCGGTGGGCGACGAGCAGGCGAGCACGCGGCTCTCGTTCCCGAGCAGGATCTCGGCATTGGTGCCGACATCGACGACGAGGACGAGATCCCTGGACTTGTTCGGCTCCTCGCTCAGCGCCACCGCCGCCGCGTCGGCGCCGACATGGCCCGCGATGCAGGGCAGGATGTAGATGCGCGCACGGGGGTGGATGGCGGTGAGGCCGAGCTCGGCCGCCGCCAGCGACAGCGCGCCGGAGGTGGCGAGCGCGAACGGCGCCTGGCCCAGTTCCACCGGGTCGATCCCGAGGAGCAGGTGGTGCATCACCGGGTTGCAGACGAACACCGTCTCGACGATCTGGCCGCCCTCGACGCCCGCCTCGGCGGCGAGCGTGGCGGCGAGGCCGTTCACCGCCTCGCGCACCGCGGCCGTCATCTCGACATCGCCGCCAGGGTTCATCATCGCATAGCTGACCCGGCTCATCAGGTCCTCGCCGAAGCGGATCTGCGGGTTCATCACGCCGGAGGAGCCGAGCACCTCGCCGGAGGCGAGGTCGCACAGATGCGCCGCGATCGTCGTCGAGCCGACATCGACGGCAAGGCCGAGAAGCCGGCCCTCGTGGAAGCCGGGCCAGATCTCGATCACCCGGTGGCGGGTGTCGAGGTGGCCGCGGTGGAGCGCGACGGTGACCTTCCACGCGCCCTTGCGCAGCACCGGCTGGAGCTTGCGCATGATGTCAAGGTCGGCCGTTATGCCATTGATCTGCCACTGCTCCTCGAGCGCGCGGCCGAGCCGCTCGAAATCGCCCGAGGGCTCGTGCATGTCGGGTTCGGCGACCTCGACGTAGAACAGCCGCGTCGCGGGATCGAGGGTGATGGCGCGCAGTTCGGCGCGCTTCCTGACCACCTGCTTGTGGACCTGGCTTTCGGGCGGCACGTCGATGACGACATCGCCCATGACCTGCGCCTGGCAGCCGAGGCGCCGGCCGGGGGCGAGGCCGCGGACGCGGTCATAGCGCTCCTCGACCGCGTTCCATCCGGTCAGCGCGCCCTCGGCCACCGTCACACCGTGCTTAGGGAACTCGCCATAGGCCGGCGCCACCTGGCATTTCGAGCAGATGCCGCGCCCGCCGCAGACCGAATCGAGGTCCACCCCGAGCTGCCGCGCGGCGGTCAGGACCGGCGTTCCCGCGGGGACACGCCCGCGCTTGCCCGAAGGGGTGAAGATCACGAGGGGGTCGGTGGTCATCGCGGGGGTCCTGTGGCCTGTGCCGCCGCACTCTAGCGCGCGCGGGGCCGAGGGGAAGGCCGGGTTGCGGCGCCCCGTGGCGCGGCGGCGGCATGGGCCGGGCGCGCGCGGAGGGAGAAGGCGGCCACGCCCTCGCCGATCGCGCCCGAGGATGCGACGCGGCCAGGACATGGCACGACCATCCGCAGGCGCGCGGTCAGCTGCCTTCGAGCCAGTCGAGCACCGCCTGCCGGTCGCCGTCGAGCGCGGGGGCCGGCGGGCGGCCGGCGGGGTCGTCGAGCGTGCTCATCTTGATCGGGTTGCCGGCGGCGGTGAAGGCCGGCCCGCCGTCGCGCGGGGCGATGGCCTGGACCATGTTGCGGGCCAGAAGCTGCGGGTCCGACAGCGCCTCGAGCACCGTCTGCACCCGGCCCGTCGGCACGCCCGCCGCCTCGAGCGCCGCGATCCAGTGCGCGCGCGGCCGGCCGAGCGTGACCGCCTCGATCATCCGCTTGAGGAGATGGACATTCTCGCACCGTGCGGCGTTGCCTGCGAAGCGGGCGTCGTGCGGCAGCGCGCCGAGGCCGAGCGCGGTGCAGAGCCGGGCGAAGAGCGCATCGTTGCCGGCGGCGATGACGAAGAAGCCGTCGGCGGCGCGGAAGGTGGAGAACGGGGTGATCGTCGGATGGCGGGCGCCGGTCGGCCCCGGCGCCACGCCGGTGGCCGAGGCGATGGCGACGGCATGCTCGAGGATCGCGAGCTGCGAATCGAGCATCGCGATGTCGATCTTCGCGCCCTGCCCCGTCCGGTCGCGCTGGTAGAGCGCGGCCAGCACGCCCTGCACCAGGTGCATTCCCGCCACGATGTCGCCGATCGAGGCGCCGACGCGGACCGGCGGCCCGTTCTCCTCGCCGGTGATGCTCATCACCCCGCCGCGGGCCTGCACCACCATGTCGTAGGCCGGCTTGGCGGCCTCGGGGCCGGTATGGCCGAAGCCCGAGACGGCGCCGTAGATCAGCCGCGGAAAGCGCGGGTGGAGATCTTCCCAGCCGTAGCCGAGCCGCGCCATGGCGCCCGGGCGGAAGTTCTCGAGAAGGATGTCGGCGCGGGCGAGGAGCCGGTCGAACAGGGCGCGGCCGGCCGGCGCCTTGAGGTCGAGCGCGATTGACCACTTGCCGTGGTTCAGCCCGGCGAAATAGGCGCTTTCACCGCCGACGAAGGGCGGGAATGCCCGGGTATCGTCGCCGGTTCCCGGCCGCTCGACCTTGACGATGCGGGCGCCGAGGTCGCGCAGCGTCGCGCTTGCGAACGGCCCGGCCAGCACATGGGTGAGGTCGAGAACGGTGATCCCGTCGAGCGGTGCGGACATCGGGGCCTCCTCAAGGCGTGGTGGCGAGCCTGACCTGTCGGCAGGGCGGCGCCCTTGTCTCAGATCAACCGGACCTCGAAGGCCCAGATCAGGAGCGGCACCGGCGCCACCGCCAGCGCGACGGTGAGGAGCGTCGCGCCGGGGCGGAAGACGCCGGTCAGCCCGGCCACCAGCATCAGCCCGCCGCCGCCGCCGAGAAGCCAGTTGCCCGGCACGTTGAGCGCCGCCGCGAGAAGCAGGTAGCGCCACCCGGCAAGCGCCACGCCCAGGCGCGCCGGCAGGCGGTCGCGCAGCAGCGCAAGCCGCGCCTCGGGCGGCAGGTCCGCCGCCCGATCGACGAGCGCCGCGGCGCGGCCGAGGCCGAGATCGGCGAGCGTGCCGGCGATCCAGCGCGGCGGCAGCCAGCGCCCGGCGCCGTAGGCAAGGCCGAGCCCGGCGAGCGTGGCGAGGTAGACCGGCAGCGCCGCGCCCGGCCCCTGCATCGCCAGGATCAGCAGCCCGACCTCGACCCCCGGCACGAAGGGCAGCGCGAGGAGGAGCGCATAGAGGATGAGCGCATAGAGGATGAGCGCGGCGGCGAGGACGCCGAGATAGACGAGCCGGCCCTGCGGCCCCGGCATCGCCGCAGCGGCGTCCTGCACCCAGGCCAGCGCGGCGACGCCCGCCCAAACGATCAGGCCGAGCGCGGCGAGCCTGAGCAGCGTGCGGACGGCGCCCGCCGCGCTCACCGGCCCGCGGGCCGGCCGCGGAAGCCGGTCGCCACGACGTACTTCTCGGCGCTGTCGGCGCGGCTGGCCGGCGGCTTGACGTTCGCGACCTTCTCGAACCGCTGCTTCAGGAGCGCCTGGAGCCCCTGCTCGGCGCCGCCCTGCAGCACCTTGGCGACGAAGGTGCCCCCGGGTTCGAGCACGTCGAGGGCGAAGTCGGCCGCCGCCTCGCAGAGCGCGACGATGCGCAGGTGGTCGGTCTGGCGGTGGCCCGACGATGCGGCGGCGAGGTCGCTCAACACCACGTCCGCCGGCCCGCCGAGCCAGGCCCTGACCCGATCGTCGGCGCCCTCGGCGAGGAAGTCGAGCGCGTGGGTCTCGGCGCCCGGGATCGCCTCGACCTCCTGCAGGTCGATGCCGAGCACGCGGCCCACCGGCTTGCCGGCCCGTTCGCCGAGCGCGTTGACGCGGGCCACCGCGACCTGACACCAGCCGCCGGGCGCGCAGCCGAGATCGACGACGCGGGCACCCGGCTTGAGGAACCCGAAGCGGTCGTCGAGCTCGATCAGCTTGAAGGCCGCGCGGCCGCGATAGCCCTCGCGCCGGGCGCGGGCGACATAGGGGTCGTTGAGCTGCCGTTCGAGCCAGCGGGTCGAGGAGAGCTTGCGCCCCTTGGCCGTCTTCACCCTGACCCGCAGGTCACGCTCGCCCCGGCCGCTGCCTTTGGTGGGCCCCTTCGCCATCGCCTGCCGTGCCTCTCGCGTACGGGGCCGATGCGTATCGCAACTGCGGCGGCGGGGCGAGTCCCCCCTGCGGGTCGGCCGTGCGGGCGGCCCGCGCGCCTGGGCGGCAGGTCACAGCGCAGCCGTTAGCGCGCGCAGGGTTGCCCCGCCCGGCGGGCCGGGCGTAGATGCGGGCAAACACCGGACCGAGGGATCGCGCCATGAGCCAAGCCGCCGCCGTCTTCCACGACAGGATGCTGTCGCTCGGCCTTGCCCGCGTGTCGGAGGCGGCCGCGCTCGCCTCGGCGCGGCTGATCGGCCGCGGCGACGAGAAGGCGGCCGACCAGGCGGCCGTCGACGCGATGCGCAAGCAGCTCAACCTCCTCGACATCGACGGCGTGGTGGTGATCGGCGAGGGCGAGCGCGACGAGGCCCCGATGCTCTACATCGGCGAGAAGGTCGGCACCGGCGAGGGGCCGGCGGTCGACATCGCGCTCGACCCGCTGGAGGGCACGACGCTGACCGCCAAGGACATGCCGAACGCGCTGGCCGTGATCGCGATGGCGCCGCGCGGCACCATGCTGCACGCGCCCGATGTCTACATGGACAAGCTCGCCATCGGACCGGGCTACGCGCCCGGCGTCGTGACGCTGGCGATGAGCCCCGGCGAGCGGGTGCACAAGCTGGCCGAGGCGAAGGGCGGCGGGCCGGCCGACATCACCGTCTGCATCCTCGAGCGGCCGCGCCACCAGGACCTGATCGCCGAGGTGCGGGCGACGGGCGCCGCGATCCGCCTGATCACCGACGGCGACGTCGCGGGCGTGATCCACTGCGCCGAGCCGACCACGGGCATCGACATGTACATGGGCCAGGGCGGCGCGCCGGAGGGCGTGCTTGCCGCGTCGGCGCTCCGCTGCATGGGCGGGCAGATGGAGGGGCGCCTCGTCTTCCGCAACGACGACGAACGCGCCCGCGCCAGGCGGGTCGGGATCGAGGATCTCGACCGCGTCTACAGTCGCGACGACATGGTGACCGCCGATGTGATCTTTGCCGCAACCGGGGTCACCGACGGGTCGATCGTCTCGGGAATCAGGCGTGAGGTGGGATATCTGACCGCCGAGACGATCCTGATGCGGTCCAAGACCGGCTCGATGCGGCGGATGGTCTACCGCAATCCGGTCAACCGGGTCTGAGCCCGCGGCCGCGGCCGTGGCGGTCGTCGCGGGTCCGGTCGCGGGCCCGGCCCCGGCCGCGGGCCCGGCGCTTGCCAAGCACGGCGCGGGACGCGACAAGCGGGGCATGGAGCCGCCCGCCTTCCTCAACGTTTCGGCTTCGGCGCTGGGCCGCCGCTGGGTCGGGCCCACGGCCGAGGAGGACCGGCTGGCCGAAGCGATGGTGCAGGCCGCGGGCGTGCCGGCCGCGGTGGCGCGCATCCTCGTCCGGCGCGGCGTCGCCCCCGGCGCGGTGGCCGGCTATCTCGCCCCGGCGCTGCGCGACCTGCTTCCCGATCCGATGGCGCTGCGCGACATGGGCCCGGCGGCAGGGCGGTTCCTCGCGGCGCTTCACCGGCGCGAGCGGATCGCGGTCTTCGCCGACTACGACGTCGACGGCGGCGCCGCGGCCGCGCTCCTTCTGACCTGGCTGCGGGCGCTGGGGCGGGCGGCGACACTCTACATTCCCGACCGGATCGACGAGGGCTACGGCCCGAACGTGCCGGCGATGCAGACGCTCGGCCGCGGCCACGACCTGATCGTCTGCGTCGATTGCGGGACGCTGAGCCACGAGGCGCTCGCGGCCGCCGGCTGCGACGTGATCGTCCTCGACCACCATCTGGGCGGCGAGACGCTGCCGCCCGCGATCGCGGTGGTGAACCCCAACCGGCAGGACGAGGACGGCAGCCTGGGGCATCTCTGCGCGGCGGCGGTGGTGTTCCTGATGCTGGTCGAGGCGAACCGACGGCTGCGGGCCGAGGGCGTGACCGGGCCGGACCTGATGGCGCTTCTCGACCTCGTCGCGCTGGCCACGGTCGCCGATGTCGCGCCGCTGACCGGCGTCAACCGCGCCTTCGTCCGGCAGGGGCTGACCGTGATGGCGCGGCGCGAACGGCCGGGGCTGGTGGCGCTTGCCGATGTCGCGGGGCTCGACCGGCCGCCATCGTCGTTCCACCTCGGCTACGTCCTCGGGCCGCGGGTCAATGCCGGCGGCCGGATCGGCGCGGCCGATCTGGGCGCGCGGCTTCTCGCCACGGCCGATGCCGCCGAGGCGGTCGACCTCGCCCGCCGGCTCGACACGCTCAACGCCGAGCGGCGGCGGATCGAGGCCGAGGTCCTGGCCGAGGCGGTGGCGCAGGTCGAGATGCGGGGGGCGGAGGCACCGCTCGTCTGGGCGGCGGGCGAAGGCTGGCACCCGGGCGTCGTGGGCATCGTCGCGGCGCGGCTCAAGGAGCAGTTCGACCGGCCGGCGGTGGTGATCGGCCTCGCCGGCGGCGAGGGCAAGGGCTCGGGGCGGTCGGTCGAGGGTGTCGACCTCGGGCACGCGGTGCAGCGGGCGGCGGCGGAGGGCCTGCTGCTCAAGGGCGGCGGGCACCGGATGGCGGCCGGGCTGACGGTGGCGGCGGGGCAGGTCGGGCCTGCGATGGCGCGGCTCGGCGAGCTTCTGGCGCGGCAGGGCGCGGGCACCGCCGGGCCGCGCGACCTGCGCATCGACGGGCTGCTGATGCCCGGCGCGGCGACGCCCGAGCTGATGGCGCAGATCGAGGCGGCGGGCCCGTTCGGCGCCGCCGCCCCCGCGCCGCGCTTCGCCTTCCCGGCGCTGACCGTGGGGAGCGCGCGCGAGGTCGGCGACGGCCACCTGAAGCTCCGCCTGTCGGACCGGGCGGGCGGCGCGATCGAGGCGATCGCGTTCCGCGCCGGCCGCGGGCCGCTTGCCGCACTGCTGCTCGAAAGCGGCGGCCGGCCGGTGCATGTGGCGGGCCGGCTCGACCTCAACCACTGGCGCGGCCGTGTCACGGTGCAGCTGCGGCTCGAGGATGCGGCCCCCGCCTGAGCGGCAGGGGCCGCGGCGGGCAGGCTCAGTTGTCGGTCTCGAGATAGACGCTCGAGAAGGTGATGACGTTCGCGGCCGCGTTGGTGTTGTTGCTGATCCAGGCGTTGACTGCGGCGAGCAGGACGGTCGCGGCCGGAAGCACCGCGGCGCCGCCCTGCAGCGTTCCGCTCGCGACATCGGAGGTGTTGAGCCGGGTCACCAGCCAGTGCACCTTGCCCGCTTCGCCCGGCGGGGCGAAGAGCGCCAGTTCGTAGACGTCGACGCCGTTGCTGTCGGCGGGGAAGTTCGCGCCGAGGTCGATCGGCGGCTGCGCGGTGCTCCCGCCCGAGACGATGTGCCAGGTGTTCTGGCCGTCGATCCGGGCCATGCCGATGCAGTTGAGCAGGCTGGCGGGGTTGACGTTGGCGGGCGCGGCGGTGTTGGAGACGGCACCCACGAACGACCGGCCATTCGCGGTCATCGTCTCGACCCCGAAGCGGATCACCATCATGAAGCCGCCCAGGCCGGCGCCGTTGCCGGTGGTCACCTGGGCCGCGCTGTGCCGGATGCCGACGACCGTGCCCGCCGTCGTGCCGGTGGTATAGGCCACGCGGCGCATCCGGCTGAAGAAGTTCGTGGTGGCGACGTTGCGCGACTGCCCGGTGCCGGCCGCCGCCATCGGCAGGCCCCAGACCGTGGTCGTGGTGCCGTTGCCGTTGGCCTGCCACAAAGCCGTGCGGTTGCGCGCAAGGAACGGCTGGACCGCGCTGTCGAGGCCCGAAGGGCCGATGAAGGCCGGGAACATCCGGCCGGCGATCCTGCGGCCGAAGACGCCGACGTGATCGGCGGCCGGGGTGGCCGGGCTTTCGAGCAGCGGGAAATCGAGCCGGCCGTCATCGCCGAGCGACAGCGCGCCGGCCTGGACCAGCTTGCCGGTCGCGCCGTCGAAGCGCACCAGCGCGTTGTCGGCCGCCGCTGCGGGGCCGGCCACGTCGCCGGCGCCGCCACCGCCCGGCGGCGGGACCCAGGCGCCGTCGGCGCGCAGGAAATTCGCCGTGCCGCCGCCGGAGGCCGGGGCGAGGCCCCGGGTGGTGGCGCCGAACGTGTCGAGAAGCGCGGTCGCCTGCGCGGCCGTCAGGTCCTCGGGGTCGCCGGTGCCGGCGCTCGCGCGGCCCTTCAGCCGGGCGCTCGCCATGTCGGCAAGCTTGGCATTCGTCACCACGTTCGGCGCGATGGTGAGCGCCTGGTCACCCGTGACGTCGCCGGTGTGGGACGCATTCGCGGCCTTGGCGGTGTTGGCCGCAACTGCCGGCGTCGCCGCCACGGCGGCGGCGAAGTCGCTGATCGTCGCGGCGGGCTGGCTGCCGGTATGGCTCGCCCGGTCGCGCAGCGCCGCATCGGCCGCGTTCGCGGTGGCGCCGGCAGCGATGCCGGCGAGCTTGGCCTTCTCGGCGTCGGAGAAGGCGTTGGTGTCGGCGTTGGCCTCGTAGCGCAGCTTGACGGCCTGGTTCAGGTCGCTCGCGCCGCCGGGATTGAATTCGGGCATGTGAGCCTCACTCGATGTCGAAGGTGAGGGGCGCGCCGTCGAAGCTGAGGGCGGCCCCGCCGAACAGCAGCGGCGCACCCGCGGCGGCGCGCAGCGCGACGATCCGGAGAAAGCGGACGGCGGTGCGCATCACCAGCCGACCATGATGCCGGTCGCGGTGGTGCCGGTGGCGTGGATGCGCCGGAGTTCCATCAGATGCCAGCCGGCATGGAGGACCGGCGTGGTCAGCGCCGCGCCGCCGCGGGTGGTGACGCCGAGCGTGCCCGCCGCCTCCAGATAGACCCACTGCGAGACATGGGAGAGATCGGCGGTATCGCTCGGCGTGACGCGGGCGAGGTGGCTCGGGCCGCCGGCGCGGCCCCTGCTGGTCGAGCCGAAGCTGTCGATTGCGGACATGGGCGCATCCCTTGTAAGGGTTCGAGGAATGCGGGCGAGGATTAGCCTGCACCGGTTAACCGCCCGGCAACCCTGCGTACGCCGGGCGGCTGCGCAACGGAGGGCAGAGGTCGATGGCACAGATCAGGCGGCTGGAGACCGGACCGCGGATGAGCCAGGCGGTGATCCACGGCGGCGTGGTGTACCTCGCCGGCCAGGTCGGCGCGCCGGGCGCCGCGGTGGCCGACCAGACGCAGGCGGTGCTGGCCGAGATCGACCGCCTGCTCGCCGCGGCGGGAACCGACAAGACGCGGCTCCTCACGGCGCAGATCTGGCTCGCCGACATGGCGACCTTCGGCGAGATGAACGCGGTCTGGGACGCCTGGGTGGCGCCGGGGCAGACGCCGGCGCGGGCGACCGGGTCGGCCGATCTCGCCACGAAGGACTACCGGGTCGAGATCATCGTGACGGCCGCGCTGCCCTGAGGCAGGGGCGGGGCGCAGGCCCCGCACCCCCCCGCATTCGCCCGCGGGCACGGCCTGGGAGGCCGGCCCTCAGCCGCGCAGGTATTCGACCAGCATCCGCGTAGAGCCGTCCTTGTCGGCCAGTCCGTCGCCGGTCTCGAGCACCGGCAGGATCGCCGTCGCCAGTTCCTTGCCGAGCTCCACCCCCCACTGGTCGAAGCTGTTGATGCCGAGAATCACCCCCTCGACGAACACCCGGTGCTCGTAGAGGGCGACGATCTGGCCCAGCGCGCGCGGGGTGAGCGCAGGGACGAGCAGCGTCGTCGAGGGGCGGTTGCCCGGAAACACGCGGTGGCGCGCCTGGCGGTCGAGCTCGGCCCCCCTGAGGCCTTTCCGCGCCAGGATCGCCCGCGCCTCCTCCAGCGAGCGGCCGCGCATCAGCGCCTCGGACTGGGCGAGGCAGTTGGCGAGCAGGAGCCGGTGCTGGTGGACGAGGTCGGGCTCGTGCCCGTCGCGGGCCGCGATGAACTCGGCCGGCACCGGCTCGGTCCCCTGGTGGATCAGCTGGTAGAAGGCGTGCTGGCCGTTGGTGCCGGGCTCG
>CAZYBG010000088.1:0-12361 GCA_964645155.1 uncultured Rhodobacterales bacterium
CCCGACCACGCCTGCCGGCGCCGCCTCGCCGGCCGCGGTGCGGGGCGCGGGCGATGACCGACGCGGTCGAGCCCGACCGCGTCGAGGGCGCGCCGCACCCGCGGGAGACGCAGCGCCTGATCGGGCAGGCCGCGGCCGAGGCGGCCTTCCTTGCCGCCCATGCCTCGGGGCGGCTGCACCATGCCTGGCTCCTGACCGGCCCGCGCGGCACCGGCAAGGCGACGCTCGCCTGGCGGCTCGCCCGGTTCCTGCTGGCCGAGGCGCCCGCGCCGGCAGGCCTGTTCGGCGCGGCGGAGCCGCCGGCCACGCTCGACATCGCGCCCGACCACCCGGTCGTCCGCCGCGTGCTCGCGCTGTCCGAGCCGCGGCTGAAGCTGATCCGTCGCGCCTGGGACGACAAGAAGGACGTGCTGAAGACGCAGATCACCGTCGACGAGGCGCGCGAGCTCAAGGGGTTCTTCCAGCTCTCGGCCGCGGATGGCGGCCGGCGCGTGGTCATCGTCGACGCCGCCGACGAGATGAACGCCTCGGCCGCGAACGCGCTTCTGAAGGTGCTGGAGGAGCCGCCGGCCGAGGCGGTGCTGCTGCTCGTCAGCCACCAGCCATCGCGCCTTTTGCCGACGATCCGCTCGCGCTGCCGCGAGCTGCGGCTCGCGCCGCTCGGCCCGGCCGACATGGCCGCGGCGCTGGCGCAGGCGGGCACCGGGGTGGAGCATCCCGGGCGGCTCGCCGAACTCGCCGGGGGCTCGGTCGGCGAGGCGATCCGGCTCGCCAATCTCGACGGCCTCGCGCTCTACGAAACCCTCGTCGCGCTCTATCGGCGGCGGCTCGACCGGCCGGGCGCGATCCGGCTGGCCGAAAGCACCGCGGGCCGGCAGAACGAGCCGCGCCTCGACCTGCTGCTGCGGCTCGTCGATCTCCTCCTCGCGCGCGCGGCCCGAGCCGCGCTCGACGATCCGCCGCCCGAGGCGGCGCCGGGCGAGGCCGCGCTCCTCGCCCGCCTCGGCCCCGGCCCCGCCGCCGCGCAGGTCTGGGCCGGGCTGCACGAGACGCTCGGCCGGCGGGCCCGGCACGGCAAGGCGGTCAACCTTGACCCTGCCGCGCTGATCCTCGATATCCTCCTCAGGATCGACCAGACGGCGGCGGAACTCTCCGCCTGACAAGCGGACCAGATGCCCGACCTCCCGGAGATCGTCGACAGCCATTGCCACCTCGACTTCCCCGACTTCGCGGGGCAGACCGGTGAGATCGTCGCCCGGGCCGCCGCGGCGGGCGTGACGCGGATGGTCACGATCTGCACCCGGCTCGGCAGCGAGCCGCAGGTGAGGGCGATCGCCGAGGCCCATCCGGCGGTGTTCTACGCGGCCGGCACCCATCCGATGCGCGCCCATGACGAGCCGATGGCGACGGTCGACGCGCTGACCGCGATCGCCCGCCACCCGAAGATGGTCGGCATCGGCGAGACCGGGCTCGACTACCACTACACCGCCGACACGCGCGCCGTGCAGCAGGAAAGCCTGCGCCTTCACATCGAGGCCGCGCGGCGGACGGGCCTGCCGCTCATCATCCACGCGCGCGCCGCCGACGAGGACATGGCGCGCATCCTGACCGACGAGTATCGGGCCGGGGCCTATGGCTGCGTGATGCATTGCTTCTCGTCGGGTCCGGAACTGGCCGAGACGGCGCTCGGGCTTGGCTTCTACCTCTCGATGTCGGGGATCGCGGCGTTTCCGAAATCGGATGCGCTGCGGGCGATCTTCGCCGCCGCGCCGGTCGACCGCATCCTGGTCGAGACCGACGCGCCCTACCTCGCGCCGCCGCCGCATCGCGGCCGCCGGAACGAGCCCGCCTACACCGCCCACACGGCGCGGGTCGGCGCCGGGATCTGCGGCATGGACTACGCCGCCTTCGCCCGGCAGACCTCGGCCAATTTCGACCGGCTCTTCGCCAAGGCCGCCCACTGGGCCGAGGCCGCCTGACGATGGGAACGCTGCGCTTCACGATCCTCGGCTGCGGGTCGTCCGGCGGCGTGCCGCGGCTCGGCAACCACTGGGGCGACTGCGACCCCGCCAACCCGCGCAACCATCGCCGCCGCTGCTCGATGCTGGTCGCCCGCGAGGATGCCGGGGGCGTCACCCGCGTCCTGATCGACACCTCGCCCGACATGCGCGCGCAACTGCTCGACGCTGGCATCGGAACCCTCGACGCAGTGGTCTACACCCATGCCCATGCCGATCACGTCCACGGCCTCGACGATCTCCGCCAGATCGTCTTCAACCGGCGGAGCCGCCTGCCGGTCTGGGCCGACGGCGACACCCAGGAGGCGCTGTTCTCGCGCTTCGGCTATGCCTTCGTGCAGCCGGCCGACAGCCCCTATCCGCCGATCTGCGACATGCACACGATCCGCGGGCCGTTCAGCATCGCCGGCGCCGGCGGCCCGGTCGAGTTCCGTCCCTTCCGGGTCGCGCACGGCACGACCGACGCACTCGGCTTCCGCGTCGGGCCGCTCGCCTACCTGCCCGACGTCTCCGACATCCCCGAGCCCGTCTGGAGCGAGCTCGGCGGCCTCGACTGCTGGGTGATCGACGCGCTGCGCCGGACGCCGCACCCGACGCACACCCACCTCGCCCGGACGCTCGAATGGATCGCCCGCGCCGCGCCGGCCCGCGCGGTGCTGACCAACATGCATATCGACCTCGACTACGACACGGTGGCGGCGGAGACGCCCGACCATGTGGAGCCCGCCCATGACGGGCTGACGATCGCCTACCCGATCTGAGCGCCGAGGGCGGCGGCCAGCACGGCGCGGGCCCGCACCACGGCGCCCTCGCGCAGCGCGCTCCGCCGCCAGACCAGGAACAGCCGGTTCGTGACGTGCCCCGGGGCCGCGAGCTCGCGCAGGCGGCCATCCGCGAGCTCCGCCGCGCAGAGGTAGTCGGGGATGACCGACCAGCCGGCACCCTGCACCGTCAGGTCGCGCACGATCCTGAGATCGGGCACGACCGCTGCAGGATCTGGCGGCGGCGCCGGGGGCAGCAGTTCCAGCGCGGCGCGCAGATGCGACAGGGTCGCGTCGTAGGCGACGGGCGGAAGATGCCGGGCCGTCTCGAGCTCGGCGCGGCCATCCAGTCTTGCCGCGATCCACGCCGGCGCCGCCACCGGGACGAACCGTTCCTCGCGCACCGGCGCGGCACCGAGCGCGGGATCGTCGGGCTCCGAGGCGGTGATCGCGATGTCGGCCTGGCGCCCGGCCAGGGCGGCATGGATCGCCGCCCTGCCGCCGAGCGCGAGGTGGACCGTGAACCCCTGTCGCGCCAGATCGCCGACCATCGGGGCGAGCACGACGCTTCCGAATTCCACCGGGGCGATGAGGCGCACCGGCGCTTCGGCCGCGACGCCCCGCACACGGTGGAGTGCCAGCGCGGCCTCGATCCGGTCGAACGCGTCGCCGAGGGCGGCGGCCAGCGCGTCGGCCGCCGGCGTCGGCCGGACACCGCGCGCGTGCCGCACGAACAGCGGCCGCCCCACCACCGCCTCGATCGCCCGCACGTGGCCCGAGGCCGCGGGCTGCGTCAGCCCAAGCGCCGCCGCGGCCGCCGAGACCGAGTGCAGGCGATAGACCTCGACGAAGGTGCGCAGCGCAGGCAGGGAACCCATGAACATCCATAAGCCTTCTTATGGCAGACCGCAAATCACGCGCTTTGCACTTTGGCGCGCCGATGCGCAGGTTGGCGCACAGATCATCCAAGGAGACCAAGAAATGACCAGGCACGCGCTCATCATTCTCACCTCGCACGGCCAGATCGGCGATACCGGCCGGCCCACGGGCTTCTACTGGGAGGAACTGGCGGTTCCCTACTGGGCGCTCCGCGATGCCGGTTTCGAGGTCACGCTCGCCAGCGTCGCCGGCGGCCGGCCGCCGGCAGATCCGTCGTCGGAGAAGGGTGCCGCGCCGGCGGTCGGCCGGTTTCGCGGCGACGAGACGGCGATGGCGGCACTCGGGCAGACGACGCCGGTGGCGGACATCGATGGCACCCGGTTCGATGTCGTGTACCTGCCGGGCGGGCACGGCACGATGTGGGATCTGGCCCAGACCCCTGCGGTGGCCGCGACCGTGGCGGCTGCCTGGCAGGCCGGCGCCGTCGTCGGTGCCGTCTGTCATGGTCCCGCCGGCCTGACCGAGGTGATGATCGACGGCACACCCCTGGTCGCCGGGCGGCGCGTCAACGGCTTCACCGATGCCGAGGAGCGCGCGGTGAACCTTGAAGGGACCGTGCCGTTCCTGCTCGAAAGCCGGCTCCGCGAGCGCGGGGCGCGGTTCGAGGGCAATCCCGAACCCTTCGGCGCCCATGCGGTACGCGACGGCCGCCTCGTGACCGGCCAGAACCCGGCCTCGTCCGAACGGGTGGCGGCGCTTCTGATCGAAGCGGCGGAGGAGAACCGGCGCGCCGCCTGACATGGGCGTCGGGGCGGAGCGAGCGGGCCAGCCGCTTGCCCGTCCCCGCCCTTCGGGCTAACCGGCAGGGATGCAGGCGCTCCTCGAGGTCATCCTTCCGGTCTTTCTCGTCCTCGGGTTCGGCTATGTCGCGGTCTGGCGCGGCCTGTTCTCGGACGAGGGGGTCGAGGGGCTGATGAAGTTCACGCAGAACTTCGCGATCCCCTGCCTTCTGTTCCGCGCCATCGCCGACCTCGACCTCGGCGAGGAGTTCGACCTGCGGCTGCTCTTCAGCTTCTACGCCGGCGCGACCGGCGGCTTTCTCGCCGGGCTGTTCGGCGCCCGCCTGCTCTTCGGCCGTCCGTGGGAGGACAGCGTGGCGATCGGCTTCTGCTGCCTGTTCTCCAACTCGGTCCTGCTCGGCCTGCCGATCGCGGAACGCGCCTACGGCGCCGCCGCGCTGGCGCCGAACTACGCGATCATCGCGATCCATGCGCCGTTCTGCTACCTCGTCGGGATCGGCACGATGGAGACGGTGCGCAACCGCGGGCGCGGGCTTTCCGCCACGCTGGGCGGGATCGGCCGGGCGCTCGGGACGAACGCGCTGGTGATCGGCATCGGCCTCGGCTTTGCCGTCAACCTCTCGGGCCTGCCGCTGCCGGGGGTGGTGGCGGACGCGCTCGACCTGATGATCCGCGCCGCGCTGCCGGCCGCGCTCTTCGGCCTCGGCGGCGTCCTCTACCGCTACCGCCCGGAGGGCGACCTCAGGACGATCGGCTATGTCGTCGCGATCTCGCTGGTCCTCCACCCCGCGGTGACCTGGGCGCTCGGCACGGCGACCGGCCTATCGGCCGAGCAGCTGCGCGCCGCGGTCGTCACCGGCGCGATGCCTCCCGGCGTCAACGCCTACATCTTCGCCAACATGTACGGCGTGGCGCGGCGGGTCGCCGCCTCGTCGGTACTGCTGGCCACCGCGGCGTCGGTGGTGACGGCATGGCTGTGGTTGTCGGTCCTGCCCTAGCCGGGCGACAGGCCACGCAGCCGTTCCGACCGCCGCCGCAGCAGCTCCACCGCCGTCAGGAGCGCGATCGACACGATCACGAGGATCGTGGCCACCGACAGGATCGCCGGGCTGATCTGCTCGCGGATGCCGTTCCACATCTGCCGCGGGATCGTCTGCTGGTCGAAGGCGGCGATGAAAAGCACCACGACCACCTCGTCGAACGAGGTGACGAAGGCAAAGAGCGCGCCGGAGATGACGCCGGGCAGGATCAGCGGCAGCGTCACCTTGAAGAAGGTCGTCGTCGGGTCGGCGCCGAGCGAGGCGGCGGCGCGGTTCAGCGACTGGTCGAAGCCGACCAGCGTGGCGGTCACGGTGATGATGACGAACGGAATGCCGAGCGTGGCATGGGCTAGGATGATGCCGACATAGCTGCCGGCCAGCCCGGTCCAGGAGTAGAAGAAGAAGAGGCCGGTGGCGGTGATGATGATCGGCACGATCATCGGCGAGATCAGGATCGCCATGATCGCCCGCCGGTAGGGCATCTCGGGGCGCGACAGACCAAGCGCCGCGAGCGTGCCGAGCGCGGTCGCCAGCAGCGTCGAGAAGATGCCGATGATGAACGAGTTCTTCGCGACCTGCACCCAGGTCGCGTTGGCCCAGACATCGCCCCACCACGAGGCGTCGCGCGGCGCGCCGGGGTTCTGCATCCCGAAGGTCAGCAGCGTGTCGTACCAGCGCAGGCTGTAGCCCTCGGGGTCGAAGGACAGCATCCTTTCGGTGAAGGTGAAGTAGGGCTCGACGTTGAATGACAGCGGGATAATGATCAGGATCGGCGCGATCAGGAACAGGAAGATCAGCGCGCAGATCGCGCGGTAGGCATAGTACCAGGTCTTCTCGAGCGGCGAGGCGTAGCTGGGGAGCGCCATCACGTCACCCGAGCTTGAGGTTGTCGATGCCGATCAGCCGGTCGTAGAGCCAGTAGAGCAGCAGCACGCAGCCGAGCAGGATCGCCGCCAGAGCCGCGGCGAGCGACCAGTTGAGCGAGTCGGTCATGTGGTAGGCGATCAGGTTCGAGATCAGCTGCCCCGACGCACCGCCGACCAGCGCCGGGGTGATGTAGTAGCCGACCGCGAGGATGAAGACGAGCAGCCCCCCCGCCGCGATGCCCGGCACCGTCAGCGGGAAGTAGACCGACCGGAACGCCTTCCACGACGAGGCGCCGAGCGAGCGTGCGGCGCGGACGTAGGAGGGCGGGATCGGCCGCATCACCGAGTAGAGCGGCAGCACCATGAAGGGCAGCAGGATATGCGTCATCGCGATGATCGTTCCGGTCTGGTTGTAGATCATCGCCAGCCGCCCGCTGTCGTCGATCAGCCCGGTCGCGACCAGGGTGGAGTTGATGACGCCCTGCTGCTGGAGGAGTACGATCCACGACGTCGTGCGCACGAGAAGCGAGGTCCAGAACGGCAGCAGGACGAAGATCATCAGCAGGTTCGAGGTGCGCAGCGGCAATGTCGCCAGCAGGTGCGCGACCGGATAGCCGAGGATCAGCGTCATCCCCGTGATCAGCGCCGAAAGCAGGAAGGTGCGCACGAAGATCTGGACGTAGATCTGCCGGTCCTGCGGGACGGCGACGACGTTGCCCCCGGCATCGCGCGCCATGTCGATCGCGGCCAGGTAGAAGTTCGGCGTCAGGGCCGACGAGGCGTCGCGCATCACCTGCCAGAGCTGCGGGTCGCCCCAGTCCTCGTCCTCGGCAAGCACCGCCTCGCGGAACGGCGGCGCGAGGTCCTCGGCGCCGCGGGCCGACGAGGTGAAGAGCGACCGGCTGCCCGGCAGGTCGTAGTTCACCCGCGTGCCGACCGCGCCGGCGGTGCGGTTCTCGCGCAGGAGCTTGAGGTCGGCGGCGAGCGCGGCGAACGCAGCCTCGTCCGGCGCGGTGCCGGGCGCGGTCTCTGCGAACCAGGCCGTGAGGTTCGGCATGTTGGCCGGAAAGCCATCGTTGTGGACCGACCGGAACAGCATCTGCCCGATCGGGAAGACGAAGGTGACGAGGATGAAGGCGAGAAGCGGCAGCACGAGGAACAGCGCGCGGCGGCGGAGCCGGCCCTGCGCACGGCCGAGCGAGACCTTGAGCGGGCTGCCGTCGGCGGTGGTCAGCGGCAGCGGCCGGCCGGGCCGGGCCGGCACGCCGGGAAGCGCGTTGTCGGTCACGGCGCCGTCCCCTCGACGATGACGATGTCGCTTTCGGCATTGGCGCGGCGGATCGCGGCGGCGGCCTGGTAGCCCTCCGAGCGGTAGCAGGCGAGCGCGGTGGCATAGTCGGGAAACTCGACGACGACGTGACGGTCCTTCTGCGGGGCCTCGGGCGTTTCGCACTGCCCGCCGCGCACCAGGAACCGGCCATGGAACGCCTCGACCACCGGCGTGTCGAGGCGCACGTATTCGGCATAGGCCTCGGGGTTCGTCACCGTGACGTGGACGATCCAGTATCCTTTCGGCATCGGCGCCTCCGTCCGGTTTGGTGGCGGCGCGGACCGGGTCCGCGCCGCCGGGTCGGTCAGGTCACTGGGCAAGCCAGGCGTTGAACCGCTCGTTCAGCTCGGTGTCGCGGTCGGCCCAGAACTCGTAGGACGACGGCAGCGCGTTCGTGAGGTTCGCCTCCGAGGTGGGCATGTGCGGCGCCATCTCGGTCTTGCCGTCGTTGAACAGCCCGACGAGCGCGCCGGACGACAGGCGCGCCGGCCCGTAGCTGATCCAGGCGGCCTGCGCGGCAAGCTGCTCGGTCGCGGTGGCGAACTTCAGGTACTCGAGCGCGCCTTCCATGTTCGGCGCGCCCTTCGGGATCACGAACACGTCGTATTCGTAGACCTGGCCGTCCCAGACGACCTCGAACGGCTTGCCCTCGGAGATCGCGGCCGAGAAGATGCGGCCGTTATAGGCCGTGGTCATCGCGACTTCGCCGTCGGCCAGAAGCTGCGGCGGCTGCGCCCCCGCTTCCCACCAGATGATCTCGGACTTGATCGTGTCGAGCTTGGCGAAGGCACGCGCCACGCCCTCCTCGGTCTCGAGCATCTCGTAGACCTCGCCGGCCGGCACACCGTCGGCCATCAGCGCCATCTCGAGGTTGGCCTTGGCGCCCTTGCGCATGCCGCGCTTGCCGGGGAACGTCTCGACATCGAAGAAGTCGGCGATCGTCGCCGGGCCTTCGGGGAACTTCGAGCTGTCGTAGGCGAAGACCGTCGAGAACACGATGTTGGCGACGCCGCAGTCGATCAGCGCGCCGGGCAGGAAGTCGTCGGTGGCCGCGGTTCCGTCGGGCGCCGGCGGCAGGATCGACGGGTCGATCGGCTCGAGCAGGCCCTCGTCGCAGAGGCGCACCGCATCGGCATACTCCACGTCGGCCACGTCGACCGTGACGTTGCCGGCCTCGACCATGGCCTTGATCGGGGCCGCGGGATTGTCGACCGCGACCATGTTGATGGGCGTGCCGGTGGCGGCGGTGAAGGGCTTGTTGTAGCCCTCGACCTGGCTCACCTCGTAGGCGCCGCCCCAGGACATCACCGTGACCTCGGCCGAAGCCGCGAAGGCCACGCCGGTCAGGGCGGTGCTCAGTACCAGTAGTTTCCTCATCCTTGCTCTCCTGTTGGACGTCCCCTGCTGGCCCCGGGTTCCGCGGAACGCGGGGCTCAGATCGGATCGAGCGCGCGCGCGTCCTGCGGCGCCCAGCCGATGGTGATGCGCTCGCCGGGGGCGAGCCTGCGCTGGCCCACGGCATTGCGGCATTTCATCACGAAATCCTCCGATCCCGCGACACGAAGCCGTGTGCGGAAGCTGTCGCCCATGTAGATGAACTCCAGCACCTCGGCCTCGATCGTGTGGGCTCCTGCGGGGATCATCTCGGGCTTGAACTCCACCCGCTCGGGGCGGATCGAGACGAGGGTCTGCGCGCCGGTGCGGCCGACATTGACCGGCGTCGCGTCGATCAGCTCGCCGGTGGCCAGCCGCACCGTCGCCCGGCCGCCCTCGATCTCCTCGACCGTGCCGCGCAGCTTGTTGTTCTCGCCGATGAACTGCGCGACGAAGCTGTTCTGCGGCCGCTCGTAAAGCTCGTCGGGCGGCGCGAGCTGCTGGATCACGCCATCGTTGAACACCGCCACGCGGTCCGACATGGTCAGCGCCTCGGACTGGTCGTGGGTGACGTAGACCACGGTGATCCCGAGGCGGTCGTGCAGGTGCTTGATCTCGAACTGCATGTGCTCGCGCAACTGCTTGTCGAGCGCGCCGAGCGGTTCGTCCATCAGCACGAGGTCGGGCTCGAAGACCAGGGCGCGGGCCAGCGCGATGCGCTGCTGCTGGCCGCCGGAAAGCTGCGCCGGGCGGCGGTTGCCGAAGGCCGCCATCTGCACCATCTCGAGTGCGCGCTTCACCTTGGCCTCGCGCTCGGCCCGGCCGATGCCGCGCACCTCCAGCGGGAAGCCGAGGTTCTCGTTCACCGTCATGTGCGGGAACAGCGCGTAGTTCTGGAACACCATGCCGATGCCGCGCTTGTGCGGCGGGACCTGGTTGATCGGCCGCCCCGCCAGCCGGATCTCGCCATGCGTCGCGGTCTCGAAGCCCGCCAGCATCATCAGGCAGGTCGTCTTGCCCGAACCCGACGGCCCCAGCATGGTCAGGAACTCGCCCTTCGGCATGGCAAGGTTCAGGTCCTTCACGACCAGCGTCTCGCCGTCGTAGCTCTTTTGAACGCGGTCGAACTCCACAAAAGCCGCGTTCGCGCTGCCTGCGACCAAGACGTGCTCCCCTGTGCTGACCGGCGGTCTGCTGCCGCGCTTGTCGCCCGCGAATTAATCGAACGCGGCCCCACAATGCAACAGCGATCGCGTCGCCCCCGGCCGCGGGCCGGAATCGGCCGCCGTGTCCGCCGCTCTGGCGGACGCCCTGCCCGCCAGCGCCCGAAAAACCGGCACCATCTGTCCCGGCCGGCTGTCCCGGCCGGAAAAGCAGAAGGCCCCGGCGCGGGTCCGGGGCCTGCTTTCGGGGCCGGTGGTGCGGTCGAGAAGACTCGAACTTCCACTCCGGTTAGGGAACAGCGACCTCAACGCTGCGCGTCTACCAATTCCGCCACGACCGCCCGGTCCGGCCCGAAGTGCGCGCGATATAGCGGGTCGGCCCTGCGATGTGAAGGGGCTTTCGCGGTGCCCGGCCGGCGACCTCGCGCGCCCCTCTCCCTTCCTTTCCGGCACCGGGGCGGCTAGATGGCGCGGCATGGTCGACTGGATCACCTCCCCCGGGCTCGTCCCCTTCGATACCGCGCTTGCGGCGATGGAGGACCGCGTCGCCGCGATCGCGGCGGGCCGGGCCGACGAGGCGATCTGGCTGCTCGAGCATCCCGCACTCTACACCGCCGGCACCTCGGCCCGGGCCGAGGACATCTCGAACCCGCTGGGCCTGCCGGTGCACGAGGCGCGGCGCGGCGGGCAGTATACCTATCACGGCCCCGGCCAGCGCGTCGTCTACTGCATGCTCGACGTGGCGCAGCGCGGTCATGACGTGCGTCGCTTCGTCTGCCGGCTGGAGGACTGGGTGATCGCCACGCTGGCCGAGTTCAACGTGAAGGGCGAGCGGCGCGCCGGGCGCGTCGGCGTCTGGGTCGTGCGCCCCGACCGGCCGGGCCCCGACGGCAGCCCGCGCGAGGACAAGATCGCGGCGATCGGCATCAGGCTGCGCCGCTGGATCAGCTTCCACGGCCTCGCGATCAACGTCGAACCCGACCTCGCGCATTTCGACGGCATCGTGCCCTGCGGCATCCGCGGCCACGGCGTGACATCGCTGGTCGATCTCGGCCTGCCGGTGACGATGGCCGATCTCGACAACGCGCTGAAGCGGACATTCGGCGAAGTCTTCACGGCCGCGGAACCCGCCATTTCCTGATGGCGCGGCAGCACGGAATCGGCTAGTATCGAAACATTCGAACTGTTGATTTAACGAGGATATTCAGATGCGTCATTGTTCCCTCGCGGCGATTGCCGCGATCCTCCTCCTATTCCCCGGGCAGACCTTCGCGGAAACGCTGCCGTCGGGCGGCGTGCGGAGCGCCCAGGCGCGTGCTCCGAAGCCGCATTCGGTCATCCTGTCGGTCATGGCGACGCCGGTGCCGGTCGCTGCGACACCAGCAGCGGCGGGCGTGGACGCCGCGCGGCTTGTCGCGGTCGATGGCCAGCTCGTCGAGATGGACGAGGCGTTCCTGCGGGCGCAACTCGCGGCGGGCGCGTTTGCCGTCGTCTATCCCGGCACCACGATCCGCTGGGAGCCGGGCGACAACCGCCTGGCCAGCTATCCGCCGGCCTGGTTCTGACGCCGGCGACCGCCACGCGACACGCCTGAGAGGCGCCGCGCCGGAGCAGGCGCGCCGCCCTTCGCTGCACTCATACCGGCCCCGCCGCGCGGCGCGCACCACCCTGCGCGCCCTGCGCTGTTTTTTCCCACCCGTTCCGGCGCGTCGGTTGTTGCCGGCCCGGCGGCGAGCCACTAGAACAGCGGAAACGTGGGGCGGCCCGGGTCGGCCGGCCGCCAACGATCTACGGGAACTCGGGAGCACCTTCATGGCGGACGCAGCCGTTCACGGCCACGGGGAGCACGATAGGCGGGGGTTCTTCACCCGCTGGTTCATGTCGACGAACCACAAGGATATCGGCGTTCTCTACCTCTTCACCGCCGGCGTCGTCGGCTTCATCGCGGTGGCCTTCACGGTCTACATGCGGATGGAGCTGATGGAGCCCGGGGTTCAGTACATGTGCCTCGAAGGGGCGCGCTTCACCGCCGCAGCGGCGGGCGAGTGCACGCCGAACGGCCACCTGTGGAACGTGATGATCACCTACCACGGCGTCCTGATGATGTTCTTCGTCGTCATCCCGGCGCTG
>CAZYBG010000089.1:0-12237 GCA_964645155.1 uncultured Rhodobacterales bacterium
CCTCGGCCGCCGCGGCGGCCTGTTCCGCGGCGACCGCCGCCTCGGCGGCGCGATGCGCGGCAGCCGCGGGGATCGCGGCGGCGACGGCGGCGGCGAAGTCCGGCCAGGTCCGGAAATGCCGGGCGATGTCGGCGGCGGCGACCTCGCCGACATGGCGGATGCCGAGCGCGAAGACCAGGCGGTTGAGCGGGATGCGCCGGCGGTCCTCGATCGCCGCGAAGAGCAGGCCGGCCGAGCGGTCGCCATAGCCCTCACGATCCTTCAGCTTCGTCTCGTTCAGGGCGTCCCGCGCCCCGAGGGTGAAGATGTCGGCCGGCTCGCGGATCGGCAGCGCCGCGTCGCGGTAGAACATCTCGATCTGCCGGGCGCCCAGACCCTCGATGTCGAAGGCGGCGCGGCCGACGAAGTGCCTGAGCTTCTCGACGGCCTGCGCCGGGCAGATCAGCCCGGCGGTGCAGCGGCGCACCGCGTCGCCCTCCTCGCGCACCGCCTCGGACCCGCATTCCGGGCAGCGCGTCGGGAAGGCGTAGGGTTTGGCACCCGCCGGCCGCTGCGACAGATCGACATCGGCCACCTTGGGGATCACGTCGCCCGCCCGGTAGACCTGCACCCAGTCGCCCTCGCGGATGTCCTTGCCGCCGCGGATCGCGGCGCCCTTGGCGTCGCGCCCGGCGATGTAGTCCTCGTTGTGGAGCGTGGCGTTCGAGACGACGACGCCGCCGACCGTGACCGGGGCGAGCCGCGCGACGGGCGAGAGCGCCCCGGTGCGGCCGACCTGGATCTCGATCCGCTCGAGCCGCGTCCAGGCCAGCTCGGCGGGGAACTTGTGCGCGATGGCCCAGCGCGGCGTGGTCGAGCGGAAGCCGAGCCGGCGCTGCAGCGAAAGGTCGTTCACCTTGTAGACGACGCCGTCGATGTCGTAGCCCAGCGTCGCGCGCTTCTGCTCGATCTCGGCCCAGGCGGCGAGCATCGCCCCGGGGCCGTGGCAGAGCCGCGTCAGCGGGTTCGTCGCGAAGCCGAGCGCGGCAAGCCGCTCCAGCGCGCCGATCTGCGTCTCGGCCAGCGGCGCCGAGACCTCGCCCCAGGAATAGGCGAAGAAGCGCAGCGGGCGGGCGCGGGTGATCTCGGGGTCGAGCTGGCGGAGCGAGCCCGCGGCGGCGTTGCGCGGGTTGGCGAAGGTCTTGGCGCCGGTGACCGCCGCGCGGTCGTTCAGCGCCGCGAAATCCGCATGGCTCATGTAGATCTCACCCCGGACCTCAAGGACTTCCGGGGCGCTCTTCAACTTCTCGGGGATCTCGTCCAGGGTCAGCGCGTTGGCGGTGACGTTCTCGCCCGTGGCGCCGTCGCCGCGGGTCGCGGCGGCAACGAGCCGCCCGCCCTCGTAGCGCAGCGACAGCGAGAGGCCGTCGATCTTCGGCTCGGCGGTATAGGCGACGGGCTCGGCCCGGCCGAGATAGCGGCGCACCCGTTCGTCGAACTCGGTCACCTCCTCGGCGCCGAAGGCGTTCTCGAGGCTCAGCATCCGGACCGCGTGGGTGACCTTGGCGAAAGCGCCCGACGGCGCGGCGCCGACCCGGTCGGACGGGCTGTCCTCGCGCTTCAGCGCCGGAAAGCGCGCCTCGATGGCGGCGTTCCTGAGCTTCATCGCATCGTAGGCGGCGTCGGAGATCTCGGGCGCGTCCTCGGCGTGATAGGCGCGGTCGGCCTGCGCCAGCGCGGCGGCGAGCCGCGCGAGCTCGTCCCGCGCCTCGGCCTCGGTCAGCGCCGCGACCTCCTTCTCGGCTGCCATCGCCGCGCTCTCCTGCCGATGCCCTGCGCCTTGCCGAGTGATAGGCGGCGGGCAGGCGCCCGGCAAGTCGCGCGGCTCAGCCGAGGTCCTCGGGCCGGCGCGACCGGATCGTGCGCGGCGGCACGAGGTCGGGCAGCACCTCGATGAGCCCGCCGCGGCCGCCGCCCGCCGCGACGATGTCGAGCGCCCGCGCCACCATCGCGTCCGAGTTCTGCCGGACCATGTGCACCGGAAACTGCAGGAACGCCGCGATCGGGTCGTAGTCGTAGACACCGATCGCGGTCTCGGCGAAGGCTTCGGCCGGCATCGTGACGAAATGCGCGAGCGCGCCCTCGAACGGCCCCAGCGAGTTGACGAAAAGCGCCGCCGGCAGCCCGCCCAGCCGGTCGCAGAGGCGCGCGATCTCGTCCTGCACGCGGGCCGGCGCATAGCCGCAGGCGATGATCTGCTCGGGCGCGAGCGACCCCAGCCGCGCCACGACCTCGGCCCGGAAGCCCTCGATCCGCCGGCCGCTCGCGAAGTCGGTCGCGACGCCGCCGACGAAATGCGGCCGGGCGCGGCGGGGGTCGGCGACGGCGGGCATCCGGTCCAGGATCGTCCGGGTCAGCAGCGCCGCGCCGGCGAAGTTGTCGCTGACGACCGAGGGGGCGTCGGGGCCGGGCAGGTCGATGAAGACATGCGGCACGCCGGCGGCGCGGCAGACGGCGCCGACGCCCGCGGGGTCGGTGGCGCCGGCGATGACGAGCGAATCGATCGCATAGGCGATCAGCGTCTCGGCGGTGCGCCGTTCCTCCGCGGGGTCGCGCAGGGTCGAGACGATCACCGGGCACCAGCCCCGGGCGCGCGCCTCGGCGTCGAACCGCTGGCTCATCGCGGCGAAGAAGCGGTTGTCGTGAACCGGCACGATCAGCCCGACCATGCCGGACCGGCCGCGCCGCAGCCCGCGGGCCTGCATGTTCGCCGAATAACCCTCGCGCCCGGCGATGCCGAGGATGCGCTCGGCGGTCCCGGGGCTGATGCGGCGGTCGCGCCAGCTTCCGGTCAGCACCGCGCTGACCGTCGACGGCGAGGCCTCGCTCAGCCGGGCGATATCCTTGATCGTCGGCTTGGGCCGCGGCCCCATGGTCGTCATCGGCTTCTCCCGCCCCGCAGCCGGGCGAATTTCACTTGACTCGATGGCACTTCCTTGATGCCATATGCAACATCGTTTGCGCAAAGGGAATATGGCGCGAGATCAGTGCGCCGCACCGGGCCGGACCAGGCCGGGGCGCCCGTCGGACCCCGCTCCCCTGCAGCAGCGCGATCCCCCGGCGGGAGGCCGGGCGGCAACATGGGAGGATGAGATGATGAAACGACGGACCGCCCTTCTGGCGGGGGCCGCCATGGCGCTTCTTGCGTCGGTGCCGGCACTGGCGCAGGACGCGCCGACGATGGGTGTCGTGGTCAAGATCGGCGGCATCCCGTGGTTCAACGCGATGGAGACCGGCATCCAGGAGAAGGCAGCCGAGCTGGGCATGGAGGCCGAGATGATCGGCCCGACCAGCGCCGACCCCGCGCTCCAGGTGCGCGCGATCGAGGACCTGATCGCCCGCGGCGTGGACGTGATCGGCGTGGTGCCGAACGACGAGGCGGCGCTGGAGCCGGTGCTGCAGAAGGCGCGCGAGGCCGGGATCAAGGTCGTCTCGCACGAAGGCCCGGGGCTGCAGAACGTCGACTGGAACTTCGAGCTCGCCTCGGCGACCGGCTTCGGCGAGACCCATGCCGAACTGCTGGCCGAGAAGATGGGCGGCGAGGGCGAGTACGCCGTGTTCGTCGGCTCGCTGACCGTGCCGCTCCACAACGCCTGGGCCGATGCGGCCATCGCCCACCTGCAGGCGAACCACCCCGGCATGACGCTGATCGGCGAGCGCTACGGCGTGGCCGAGAACGTCGACGACAGCCGCAAGACCGCGCTCGACCTGATGGCGGCGAACCCGAACCTCAAGGGCTTCCTCGCCTTCGGCAGCCAGGGCCCGATCGGTGCCGGCCGCGCCATCGAGGAACGCCGGGCGGTGGGCCAGGTGCACGTGCTCGGCCCGTTCTCGCCCGGGCAGGGGCGCGACCTGATCAAGTCGGGCGCGATCTCGGGCGGGTTCATGTGGAACCCGGCCGAGGCGGGGCGGGTCTTCGTGACGATGGGCCAGATGCTGGTTGACGGCGCCGAGATCGCCGAGGGCACCGACATTCCGGGGCTCGGCGTGGTGAGCCCGGATGCCGAGGGCCGCGACATCATCACCGACAACCTGATGCCGATCAACGTCGAGACGGTCGACGAACTGGCCGACATGGGCCTCTGACACGGGTCCGGCCGGGCGCCCGCACCGGCGCCCGGCCCCCTTCCCTTCCAGCCGGATGATCCCGCCATGGCAACGGCGCCGCCCGCCATCCTGCTTTCGCATGTCTCCAAGCAGTTCGGCGGGGTCCGGGCGCTCGACGACGTGGCGTTCGAGCTGCGGCGGGGCGAGGTCCATTGCCTCGCCGGCGAGAACGGTTGCGGCAAGTCGACCCTCATCAAGATCGTGACCGGCGTCTACACGCCCGAGCCGGGCGCGGTGATCGAGTATTTCGGCACGCCCGTGCCCGCGGTCACGCCCGAGGCCGCACGCCGGGCGGGGATCGCGGTGATCTGGCAGGACCTCGCGCTTTTCCCGGAGATGAGCGTGGCCGAGAACATCGCCTTCGAGACGCTGCTGGGCCGCCTGCCCCGGCCGGTCCGCCATGGCGGCCTGCGCGCCACCGCGGCGGCGGCGCTGAAGCGGCTCGGCGTCGCGCTCGACCTCGACGCGCGGCTCCGCACGCTGCCCATCGCCGAGCGCCAGATCGTCGCCATCGCCCGCGCGCTCAGCCACGATGCCCGCGTTCTCTTCATGGACGAGCCGACCGCCTCGCTCACCCAGTCCGAGACCGACAAGCTGCTGGCCATCGTGCGCACGCTCTCGGACGAGGGGGTGTCGGTCGTGTTCGTCAGCCACCGCCTGGCCGAGGTGCTGGACATCGCCGAGCGGGTGACGGTGATCCGCGACGGCCGCCTCGTCGGCGTCTACCCGACCGAGGGGATGAGCCAGTCGCGCCTGACCGAACTGATGACCGGCAAGACCTTCGACACCGCCGTCGCCGCGCAGGACCGGTCCGCCGCGCCACCGGTGCTGGAGGTTCGCGGCCTGACCCGGCGGGGCGAGTTCGAGGATGTCGGCCTGACCGTGCGCCGCGGCGAGGTGGTGGGGCTGACCGGCCTGATCGGCGCCGGCCGGACCGAGCTTGGCCACGCGCTGTTCGGCATGACGCAGCCGCATTCGGGCACGATCCGCCTCGGCGGCCGCGAGGTGCGGCTGCGCTCGAACCGCGACGCCATAGCGGCGGGCGTCGCCTATGTCTCCGAGGACCGGCTGTCGCTCGGCCTGATCCAGCCGCAGAGCATCGCCGACAACACCGTCATCACCGTGCTGAAGCGGATCACCGCGGCGTCCGGCCTGCTTTCGACCGGCGCGAAGGACGCCCTCGTGCGCGGCTGGATCGAGGATCTGGCGGTGAAGGTGGGGCGGCCGGAAAACCCCGTCTCGACGCTTTCGGGCGGCAACCAGCAGCGCGTGGTGCTGGCCAAGTGGCTCGCGACCGAGCCGAAGCTGCTGATCCTCGACAGCCCGACCGTGGGCGTCGATGTCGGCGCGCGGGCCGGCATCTTCCGCATCGTGCGGCGGCTGGCCGAGCAGGGCCTTGCCATCCTGATGATCTCGGACGAGGTGCCCGAGGTCTACCAGAACGCCGACCGGGTGCTGCACATGGCGGCGGGGCGGATCGTGGGCGAGCACGATCCGCGACGGGTCACGCTGCACAGCCTCGAGGAGGCAGTCTATGGCTAGGCTGCTGCGCGACTACCCGACCGAGGCGTGGCTTCTGGTGGTGCTGGTCCTGATGGGGGCGGGCCTGTCGCTGACGACCGACAGTTTCCTGACGCTGGTCAACCTCACCTCGCTCGTGAACAACTCGGCCGTCAACGTGATCTGGGCGGTGGGGCTGCTCGTGGTGCTGGTGGCGGGCGGGATTGACATCTCCTTTGCCGTCGCCGCCTCGGTCGTGCAGTACCTCACGGTCCACGTGCTGGGCGCGGTCGGCGGCGGCAACTGGGTGATCGGCTTCGCCGCCGCCATTATCATCGGCACCGCGCTCGGCTTCGTCAACGCGGGCCTCATCCACTACTTCCGCATCATCTCGATCGTCGTCACCATCGCGACCTTCAACGCCTTCTTCGGCCTGCTGATGTATTTCTCGGCCGGCCGCGGCATCTACTCGCTGCCGTCCTGGTGGACCGACCGCATCCTGATCTGGGAGTACCAGACGGCGAGCGGCACCTGGGCCGAGCTGACGCTGGCCGTGGCGGTCATGCTGGGCTGCATCGCCGCCACCTGGCTGCTCCTGAAGCACACCACCACCGGGCGGCAGCTCTACGCGTGGGGCGACAACCCCGAGGGCGCGCGGCGGCTGGGGATCAGCCCGGCGGCGATGACCTTCATCGCCTTCGGCTGGATGGGCGCGATGGCGGGCATCGCGGGGCTGATGCAGGTGAACGTCGCGCGCGAGGTGGTGCCGAACGCGCTCTATGGCCGCGAGCTCGACGTGCTGGCGGCGGTGGTGCTGGGCGGCGCGCGGCTCGGCGGCGGGCGGGGGTCGGTGCTCGGCTGCGTGCTGGGGGTGTTCCTGGTCGCCGTCACGCAGAACGGGCTGAACCTGCTCGGCGTGTCGCCCTACGCCTTCAAGATGGTGGTCGGCGCGATCATCCTGGTCGCGATCTCGACCACCGGGGTGAGGCTGCTGCCGAAGCGGAGGTCCCGGGCATGATCCGGCGCCTCGCCGACCGGCTCGGCCCCGAAGTGCCGGCGCTGCTCGGCTTTCTCGGCCTCGTCATCCTGGTCTTCGGCATCCTCACGCCGCGCTTCCTCACCGGGGCGAATTTCGGCTCGATCGCCTTCCAGCTGCCCGAGCTTGGCCTGCTGACGCTGGCGATGATGATCCCGATCGTCTCGGGCGGGCTGAACCTCGCCATCGTCTACACCGCCAACATCTCGGGCCTGACACTCGCCTCGGTGCTGATGGCCTTCGGCGGGCTCGACGCCGGGTGGGAGGCCTTCGTCCTCGGCAGCACGGCGGCGCTGATCGTCGGCGCGGCGGCGGGCGCCACGATGGGCGTCGTCATCGCCTTCACCGGGGCGCATCCGATCCTCGTCTCGCTCGCCATGATGATCTTCCTGCGGGGCCTTGGCGAGTTCCTGACGCGGGGTGGCGACATATCCGGCTTCCCCGCCTTCCTGCGCCCGGTCGGCCACGGCATCGTCGCCGGCATTCCGGTGCCGCTGCTTATCTTCGGTGCCGCTGCCGTCGCCTGGCACCTGCTGCTCAGCCGGACGCGGCACGGCTTCGCCGTCACCATGATCGGCTCGAACCCCGAGGCCGCGCGCTATTCCGGCATCAACGTGCGCCGCACGCTGATCCTGATCTACACGCTTTCGGGCGTGATGTGCGCCATCGCCGGCATCCTGATGCTGTCGCGCTTCAACTCGGTCCGCGTCGGCCATGGCGAGGCGCTGCTGCTCGTCACCGTGCTTGCCTGCTTTCTCGGCGGCGTCGACCCGTTCGGCGGTTTCGGCCGCGTGCTGCCGGTGGTGCTGGCGCTGGTGATCCTGCAGGTCCTGTCCTCGGGGCTGAACCTGCTCGGCGCGAACCAGCACCTCTCGACCGCGGTCTGGGGCCTGTTCCTGATCGCGGTCATGGTGATCCGCTACCTCTTCGGCCGATGGCGGCCGTTCCGACGAAAGGACTGACAGATGGAAGGTTTCGGCGTTCACACCAGCATGTGGACCATGCACTGGGACCGGGCGGGGGCCGAGCGGACCATCCCCGCGGCGGCCGCCTACGGGATGGACTTCATCGAGATCGCGCTGCTGAACACCGCGATCGTCGATGCGGCCCATACCCGCGCGCTGCTGGAAAGGCACGGGATGCGCGCCGTCTGCTCGCTCGGCCTGCCCGAGCCCGCCTGGGCCAGCGTCAACCCCGAGGGCGCGATCGAGCACCTGACCCGCTCGCTCGACAAGGCCGCCGAGATGGGAGCCGAGGCGCTGTCGGGCGTGACCTATGGCGGCATCGGCCAGCGCACCGGCCTGCCGCCGACCGAAGCCGAGTATGACAACATCGCCCGGGCGCTCGCCGCGGCGGCGAAGCACGCGAAGAAGCTCGGCCTCGCCTTCGGGATCGAGCCGGTGAACCGCTACGAGAACCACCTGCTCAACACCGGCTGGCAGGCGAAGTGGCTGATCGAGAAGGTGGGCGCCGACAACATCTTCATCCATCTCGATACCTACCACATGAACATCGAGGAGAAGGGGGCCGGCAACGGCATCCTCGATGCGCGCGAGCACCTGCGCTACATCCACCTGTCGGAATCCGACCGCGGCACCCCGGGCGAGGGCACCTGCGACTGGGACGAGGTCTATGCCACGCTCGCCGCCATCGGCTTCAAGGGTGGCCTCGCGATGGAGAGCTTCATCAACATGCCGCCCGAGGTCGGCTACGGCCTTGCCGTCTGGCGCCCGGTCGCCGAGAGCTTCGAGGAGGTGATGGACAGGGGCCTGCCCTTCCTGCGCAACAAGGCGAGGCAGTACCGGCTGATATGACCGAGGACACCGATCCCGAGCGGCTTGCGGCGCACCTGCTTGGGTTGGCGCCCGACCGGCGCGTGATCTGCGCCATCGCAGGCGCGCCGGCCTCGGGCAAGTCCACCCTGGCCGAGCGGCTGGTGGCGCGGCTGGACGCGGCCGAGCCCGGCGCCGCCGCTCTGCTGCCGATGGACGGGTTCCACTACGACGACCTCCACCTCGGTCCCGCCGGGCTCCGCCCGCGCAAGGGCGCGCCCGAGACGTTCGACGTGGGCGGGCTGCGCCACACGCTCATGCGGCTGCGGCAGAACGACGAGGCGGCGGTGGCGGTGCCGGTCTTCGACCGCGAGATCGAGATCGCGCGGGCGGGTGCCCGGCTGATCCCGCAAAGCGTGCGGGTGATCGTGGCCGAGGGCAACTACCTGCTGCTGGACCGCCCGCCCTGGGAAGGCCTCGCGCCGCATTTCGACGTCACCGTGATGATCGACGTGGCCGAGGACGAGCTCCGCCGCCGCCTCCGGCGCCGCTGGGAACGCTACCGCCTCGCGCCCGACGAAATCGCCTGGAAGCTCGACGGCAACGACCTGCCGAACGGCCGCGTCGTCAGGGCCGAAAGCCGCGCCGCCGATTTCCGGATCGCCGGCTGAGCCATGACCGGACAGGCCAGCATCGCCGTGCTCGACATCGGCAAGACCAACGTCAAGCTCTGCGCCGCCGACGCCGCGGGGGCCGTCCACGAGACGCTGTCGCACCCCAACGCCGCGCGCGAGGGGCCGCCATGGCGGCACCACGACCTCGAGGGGCTCGGCCGCTGGGTGGCGACAAGCCTCGCCGCGCTGGCCCGCCGCCATCCGATCGCGCATGTCGTGCCGGTGGGCCACGGCTCGGGCGGCGTGCTGGTGGGCGACGACCCCGAGGCGCCCGGCGGCGGCGCGGCGCTGCCGATGATCGACTACGAAGGCCCCTGCCCGCCGGGGATCGACGCGGGCTACCGCGCCCGCGCCGGCAGCTTCGCCGATCGCGGCAGCGCGGTCATGATGGCCTCGACCCATGCCGCGCGCCAGCTCTGGCGGATGCGGGCCGAGGCGCCGGAGGCGGTGGCCGGGGCGCGCTGGTTCCTGAACGTCGCGCAGTACTGGGCCTGGTGGCTTTCGGGCGTCGCCGCCTCGGAGGTCTCGGCGATGGGCGCGCAGTCGCATCTGTGGAACGTGCCCGAGGGCCGCTGGTCGCCGATCGTCGCCGAAGCGGGCTGGCTGCGGCTGATGCCCGCCTTCCGCCCGGCCTGGGAGGTGCTGGGGCCGGTGCGCCCCACGCTGGCCCGCGCGCACGGCCTGCCCGAGGGCCTCGCTGTGCATGTCGGCAGCCATGACTCCAGCGCGAACTTCCACCGCTATCTGGCCGCCGGGCTTCAGGATTTCACCCTTGTCTCCACCGGCACCTGGATCGTCGCGCTGTCGCGCGAGGCCGACGCGCTTCGCCTCGACGAGGCGCGCGGCATGACGATCAACGCCGACATCTGGGGCCGCCCGGTCGGCGGCGCGCTGGCGATGGGCGGCCGCGAGTTCTCGCTGGTCGCCGGCAAGGGCTGGGTCGCGGCCCGCGCCGATGCCGTGACGGTGGCGCGGCTGGTCGGCCGGGGCACGATGGCGCTGCCCTCGTTCGGCGCGAATGACGGCCAGTTCCCCGGCAGCGCCGGGCGCGGCCGGATCGCCGGCCCGCCGCCCGCGACGCCGGCCGAGCGCCTCTCGCTCGCCGTCCTCTACGCCGCCTGCCTGACGGATGCCTGCGCCCGCGCGCTCGGCGGCGGCGCCCGCCTGATCCTCGACGGCAGCTTCCCGCGGGAGCCGCTCTATGCCGCGCTCGTCGCCGCGCTCGACCCCGGCCGGCCGGTGGCGCTCTGCCGCGAGGGCGGCGTCGCGGCAGGCGCCGCGCTGCTCGCCGCGCCACCCGTCGATGCCGCTGCCCTCAGCCTCGACCCGGTCGCGCCGCCCGCTGCGCTGCCCGACCTTTCGGCCTATGCCGCCCGCTGGCGCGCGGCGGCCACCATCGCCCCCGAAGGAGCCGCCCGATGAACGACGCCGACCTCCGCCGCCGCATGGTCGAGACCTGCCGCAAGATGAACGCCAGCGGGATCAACCAGGGCACCGCCGGCAACCTCTCGGCCCGCACCGGAACGGGCTTCCTCATCACGCCCTCGTCGCTGCCCTACGACGCGATGGAGCCGGAGGACATCGTCGACATGGCCTTCGACGGCACCTATCTCGGCCGCCGCCCCTCGTCGGAATGGCGCTTTCACCGCGACATCCTGAGGCACCGCCCGGATGCGGGCGCCGTGCTGCACTGCCATTCGGTCTATGCCACCACGCTCGCCTGCCACCACCGGGTGATCCCGGCCTTCCACTACATGGTGGGCGTGGCGGGCGGCACGACGATCCGCTGCGCCGCCTACGCGACCTTCGGCACCCAGGCGCTGTCGGATGCCGCACTGGCGGCACTGGAGGGGCGGATGGCCTGCCTTCTCGGCCAGCACGGCCAGATCGCGCTCGGCCGCACGCCCGAGGCGGCGCTGTGGCTGGCGGTGGAGGTCGAGACGCTGTCGCGCCTCTATGTCCAGGCGCTGAGCCTCGGCGAGCCGCCGGTACTGCCGGACGAGGAGATGGACCGGGTGATCGCCCAGATGGAGCGGATGAGCTACGGCCTCGGCCCCGAGGCCGAGGGCACGAACGACGTGGCCCGGCCGCGCGGCGCCGGCTGAGCGGCGGCCCGGCGCCCCCGTCAGAAGAACGCCTGAAGCCCGGTGATGGCGCGGCCGAGGATCAGCGCGTGCACGTCGTGCGTGCCTTCGTAGGTGTTCACCGTCTCGAGGTTCGCCATGTGGCGGAAGACGTGGTAATCCTCCTGGATGCCGTTGCCGCCGTGCATGTCGCGGGCGGCCCGCGCGATCTCCAAGGCCTTGCCGCAGTTGTTGCGCTTGACCAGCGAAATCATCTCGGGCGCGGCGCGGCCTTCGTCCATCAGGCGGCCGACCCTGAGCGAGGCTTGCAGGCCGAGGGAAATCTCGGTCATCGCGTCGGCGAGCTTCTTCTGGACAAGCTGGGTCTGCGCCAGCGGCTTGCCGAACTGCCGGCGGTCGAGCGTGTAGGTCCGCGCGGCGTGCCAGCAGGCCTCGGCCGCGCCCATCACGCCCCAGCTGATGCCATAGCGGGCGCGGTTGAGGCAGCCGAACGGCCCCTTCAGCCCCTCGATGTCGGGCAGCAGCGCCTCCTCGCCGATCTCCACGCCGTCCATCACGATCTCGCCGGTGATCGAGGCCCGCAGGGACAGCTTGCCGCCGATCTTCGGCGCGCTGAGGCCCGTCATGCCCTTTTCCAGCACGAAGCCGCGGATCTTGCCGCCATGGGCCTCGGACTTGGCCCAGACGACGAAGACATCGGCGATCGGCGCGTTCGAGATCCAGGTCTTGCTGCCGGTCAGCACGTAGCCCGCCCCGGTCTTCCGCGCGAGCGTCTTCATGCCCGCCGGGTCGCTGCCGGCATCGGGCTCGGTCAGGCCGAAGCAGCCGATCCAGGCGCCGCTGGCGAGCTTCGGCAGGTATTTCCGCCGCTGCGCCTCGGTGCCGTAGGCATGGATCGGGTACATCACCAGCGACGACTGGACGCTCATCATCGAGCGGTAGCCCGAATCCACCCGCTCGATCTCGCGCGCGACGAGGCCGTAGGTGACGTAGGAGGCGCCGAGGCCGCCGTATTCCTCGGGGAT
>CAZYBG010000090.1:0-11915 GCA_964645155.1 uncultured Rhodobacterales bacterium
CCAATGGCCGGGATTTGCGCCGCCAAATGGCCGGCTTTATCTCCGCCGTTGACAATTGTGAGGGCGTTGGATCTTGTTTGCCATATCTATCCTGATGGTGCGGATGCTCAGGATACTAGTAAGATGCCAGCTAACGGCAAAGCTTGGGAGCTGAGATATGAACGCCATGACTTTGATACGCTCGATGAACTAGGCGAGTTCTTTATTAAGGACCTGCGGGATCGGTTATCATCGAGAAAATAATGGCTTGAGGCTCATGAGCAGCGCTTAGTGTCGGTGATTACCCGCGGGTAGTCACAGCCTCCCAGTTCCTGTGCGAGTACATCTGGATGGACGGCATGGCGGCCGGCGTCGTCGAGGGCGGGGTGGTCCATTTCGTGCGCACCGACCATATCGGCCGGCCCGTGTTTGCGACGAACGTCTCGGGCACCAAGATCTGGGAGGCGAGCTACCTTCCCTTTGGCGGCGTCCATGTCACGACCGGCACCCCCATCGCGCTGCGCTTTTCTGGCCAGTGGTTCCAGGCCGAGAGCGGCCTGCACCAGGACTGGATGCGCGACTACGACCCGACGACAGGGAGGTACATGCAGCCCGATCCGCTGGGGCTGGTGGACGGGGCGAGCGTGTATGGGTATGTCTGGCGCGAGTAGCCCATCACCTTGCAGGCGCGGCTGACGTTCGAGAGTTCCTGTGCAAGCTCCAGAAGCGACAGCTGGCGACGTGCTAGCTTGTCCTTCGTGGTCATGCCCGTTGTGCTCGGTCGATGTGTCTGGCGACACCATCAAGCCTATCACAACGCGGCGTGGCCACACCCACCTGTCAAACGACATCAGGAACTGACCCCTTTGCGTCATTGGGAACTGCCCCCCGGCGTTCGTGGCTAGACGGTTGTGGTTTCGGGCGTCGGAGAGGCCTTCTGCAGAAGGCCGCTCCGACGCTTTTCGCGCAGGCGGTAGCTCTCGCCGCGGCTGGTCACGACGTGGCTGTGGTGGAGCATGCGGTCCAGGATGGCGGTGGCGACTATCGGATCGCCAAAGACCGTTCCCCATTCGCCGACCGCCCGGTTCGAGGTGATCAGCATGGCGCCGCGTTCGTAGCGGCGGCTGATCAGTTGGAAGAACAGGTGGGCAGCGTCGGGTTCGAACGGCAGGTAGCCGAGTTCGTCGACGATGAGCAGCTTCGGCTTGGCGAACTGGGCGAGCTTGTAGTCAAGTCGGCCTTCGGCATGGGCCTTGGCCAGGGTGGCCACCAGCGTGGTCGCCGGAACGAACAGCACGGTGTAAACCGCCACGATCACCTCGCGGCCGATGGCGACCGCCAGATGGGTCTTGCCGACGCCCGGCGGTCCGAGCAGCAGCACCGCCTCGCCATCGGCGACGAAGCGTCCGGTGGCGATCTCACGGATCTGGTCGCGGTCGATCGAGCGCTGCGCCGCGAAGTCGAACCCGGCGATATCCCGGCTGAAGGGGAACCGGGCGAGGCCGAAGCTCATCTCGATCCGACGCTGGTCTTTCCGGGCGATCTCGCGCTCGCAGAACAGGGTCAGCGCCTCGCGGATCGTCAGGTCCGGCTTCCCGGCTTCGTCGATCAGGTTGTCGAGCTGGTCGCGGATCGCGGTCAGCTTCAGCCGGGTCAGCATGCGCTCCAGGTGGTCGGGCAGGTCGAGCGGCATCACCAGGACCCTCCCGCCACGGCATCGTACTCGCTCAGCGGCCGCAGCAGGGCTGGTGATCCCTCCTCGACCGTCGGTGTCCGTCGGCGGCCGATGCCGGCAAAATGCGCGGGGTCGGCGACACGACCGTGCCGTCCGGCGCGCACCGCATGGCGGGCTACCTCGCGCCCGCCGTGCAGGACCCGCAGGTCAGGGCTAACAAGCGTCACGGTCACCCGCTCGCCGATCAGCCGCCAGGGGACGGAATAGGCGTTCCCGTCCACCTCGACGGAGCAGTCGGCGGTCACCTTCCGCGCCAGGTCGCGGCTGGCGAGGAACGGCGTAGTACCAGCAACCGGACGCAACCGGTGCGCCTCGTCCCGCTCGAACCGCAGCCCGGGCGCCTCGCCGGTGGTGCCGTGCGCCCGCAGGTCCGCGACATCCCGCGTCCAGGCCTCCAGATGCGCCTCGAGCACCGCGAAGCTCTCGAACCGGCGCCCGGCAATGGCATTCGACTTCACATAGCCGACGCCGCGCTCGTCTTTGCCCTTCGTGCGGGCGCGATAGGGAGCGCAGGCCTTCACCCGGAAGCCCCAGTGCCGGGCGAAGGCGTGCAGCTTCGGGTTCACGACCACCTCGCGCGACACGGGATCATGGTGCTGGATCAGCGCCCGGGCGTTGTCGAGCAGCACCTCTTCCGGCACCCCGCCAAAGGTCCGGAAGACGCTCTCCATCCCGGCAAACCAGTGCTCCTGCCGCTCGGCCCGGAAGGCCCGAACATGCAGCCGACGCGAATGGCCGAGGGTCGCGACGAAGAAGAACACCTTCTCCTGCTCATCACCGATCCAGACCCTGCGCTCGCCGAAGTCGATCTGCAGCTGCTGGCCCGGTCGCGTCTCGAACCGCACCGTCGCCCGCGCTTCGGCGCACAGCTCCTGCCGCAGACGCGCCACCGCCCGCTCCACCGTCCGCAGGCTGACCGCGATGGCCTGCTCCGATGCAAGCTCATGGCGCACGACGTCGGCGTTGCCCGAATGCCGCCGGAACCGCTCCGCCAGCCAGTCCTCAAGGCCATCCAGCGACTTCCGACGCGTCACCGGCGCAATCTCGCGCCAGCCACCCTCGGCGATCCAGCGCTTCACCGTGTTCCGCGAACAGCCCAGCTCGACCGCGATCCGCTTCGTCCCCCAGCCGCAAGACTTCAGTGCCAGCATCGCCGACACTTCGTCCGGCGTCCGCATCTCGATCCTCCCCGCCATCCCCGTCGGATGAAGACCTGCGTCCTTCACTTCATTCATGGAACCTCCTCACAACAGGAGGGGGGCAGTTCCTCATGTCGTCAGGGGGTCAGTTTGTCGTGTCGCCTGACAGCCGCCGGGAGGGCTGACTGTCAGGCTATTACCCTCTCAGGACAGGCTACTACTTCCGCGGCCAGCAGGTGGTGCGCCGGCTGACGCAGACCGGCGAGGTGGTCCACTCGGTGTACGGCCCCGACGGCAACCGGATCGCGGAGTATCTGCGGACCGGCACGACCTCGACGCTGCTCCGGGAGTACATCTGAATGCCCGCGTCGTGCCCGCCCGCTTCTCGGCCTTGCGATAGGTGACGCCGTTGTGGGCGGTGTGGCCCGCATCTACGCGGGCCTGCTGGGCAGACGACATGCGCTGGCGCAGCGCGAGGGGCAGGCAAGCGAGCCTCTCGTCGCCCACGTAGTCGAACGCGGCTACGGCTCGGTTCTCCAGTGTGCGGTTGAAACTCCGGGGAGGTAGGACCCGGCGATTTGGACGACCACCGATATCAATGCGCCCCGTCCGGACTCCCGGCGGCGCCGACTGAGATCGCAGGCGCGGTGTTCGCGCGTGGCATGGGAGAGGTATCGAGGCGCGGCGGGAGTTGGTGTAGAATCCTGACGGCTGCCGCGTCGCCGCGATCCTCATCCTTCCCAGCGACGCCGTTGCGGCGGTCGCGCCGATTGTGCGGCTTGATATCGACGACCTTCGCGCTGAGGAAGCGCTCCGCCAGAGCGAGTTTCTCTAGGCGCAGGCGCGGCTCGACCGGCGGGCCAGCCAACTGCGCAGGAACGACAGCCCGCCGTTCCGCGCCGAACTCCTGGCAGGTTGCCGGTGCCGATTCCGCGATCGGGCTCATGCTTGATGACGTGCGCGCTCTTCGCCACCCAGCGCGAGGCGCTTGCTCGGACCGCAGTGCGATATGTCGAGCGCGCTGCCCAGACCGAGGCCTTGATCGCCAAGCGCGAGCGGGACTCCATCGGTGGTTCAGAGTTTCCCGGGCAGCCGGGGGATGCGATGGGGGACACAATCTGGTAGATACTTGCAACGTGCTGTAAAGAATACGCCTTTCTAGTATATTGGTGCCCGGGGGCGGAATCGAACCACCGACACGAGGATTTTCAATCCACTGCTCTACCCCTGAGCTACCCGGGCACTTTGTCCGGCTGGGCCGGTCGAGGGGCCGCCTCGGGGGTCTCGGGGCGGCCGGTTGCGGCCCCCCTCGGGGGGCGCGCGCGCCGCCGTCTTAGTGACAAAGGATGGTGCAGTCAAACGGGATTCTGCCGGTCCGCCGCCGCCCCCTCGGCCGCCTCCTCGACGGCCGCGGCGAGGGCCGCGAGGCCGGCCGTGTTGCGGCAGAAGGCCGGCGGTGCCGCGGCGTCCTCGCCGTTCTCTTCCAGCCAGCGGGCGCAGGCGCCCGGGGCGCCGCAGCCGCTGCAGCGGGTGAAGATGTCGTCGAGACCGGCCGGCGTCAGCCGCCCTTCGAGGATCGCCTCGGTGAAGCTCACGCCCAGCGCGCGTGCCACGCCCTGGGCGCGCCACACGTGGCCGGCGGGAAAGGCGCGCGCGGTCATGCCGGCACGCCTTCGGCCAGCGCCTCGGCATCGGGGCGTCCGGGCGGTTGCCTGCCGGCCGCGACGCGTTGCCCGTCCGTAGCCGGCCGCAGGTCGCCCCCCGGCCGCACTGTCCTGCCAGCCGGCCCGTCGGCCCCGCCCGCCCGCTGCTTGCTACCGCACATCCTCGACCTCCGCCACCGAACCCGCGGGGCGAAACATGCCGCAGGCCGCCGGCGGGCGGATTGATCTCGATCAATCCGCCGGCGTCAGCGCAGCGTGCGCAGCGTGTCGAGTACCGCTGCCCGGCGGTCTGCGTTCGGCGGGTGGGTGCCGAGGAACTGGTTGCCCGGGTCGGGGGTGCGGTCGAAGAACGCCGCGCCGCGTGCGGGGTCGAACCCGGCGCGGAACGCGACGACGGTGCCGAGCCGGTCTGCCTCGAGCTCGAACTCCTTCGAGAAGCGGCGCGCGCCGACCGTGGCGCCGAGGTTCTGCGCGGTGTCGATGCCGCCTGTATCGGCGCCCGAGAGCGAGGCGAGCGTGCCGAGGATCAGCGCCCCGGCCAGCGCCGACTGCCGGCTGCGCGGGATGTGGCCGGCGATATGGTGCGCGGCCTCGTGGCCGAGGACGAAGGCGAGCTCGTCCTGATTGCGGGCCTCGGCGATGAGGGCGAGCGTGAAGCCGACGACCGGGCGGCCGCTGTCGTCGATGGTCTGGAAGGCGTTGGGCGGCAGGCCCGGCCGGTCGTCGATCACGATGCGGAAGTCGCAGTCAAGCTGCGGCGCGCGGGCGCGGCATTCCCGCTCGGCCACCGGCTCCACGGCCGCGACGACGGCGACGAAGTTGCGCGCCGCCGTCCGCGCGTCGAGCCGGCTGACGCCGGCATCGGCCGGCGGCGGCGCTGCCGGCGCGGTCGGGACGACCTCGACGCAGGCCCCGACGAGGAGCGCGGCGAGGAAAAGAAATGGGGATCGTGCCATCGGGTCGCAAACCTCCGGACGGCAGACTAGCAGGGCCGGAGCCCCTGAAAAGGGGGCGCTTCGGCCTGCGGCGGCGACGGCCCGCCGCCGGGCGCGGCAGCGGCGCTTGCAACGGCACGCCCGGCGGGTAGGCTCGGTGCCATGTTCACCATCGAACACGACTTCGACGCAACGGTCATCACCCTCGTCGACGAAGGCGCGCCGCATCTCCAGGAGGATGTCGTCGTGCAGGCCTTCGAGGATTGCGTGACGGTCGAGCAGCTCGACCCGCGCACCGACACGGTGCAGCGCATCACCTTCTCCCAGGCGCAGCTGCGCGATCTTGCCGCGGCGATGAACCTGCCCGAAGGGATCTACCGGCTTCGGCCGAAGGCCTGACGCGGCGGCGCCGCGGCGGCCGGCGGTGCGCCCCGGGGGGCTGCCGCGGCAACGGAACGGAGAGGCAATGGCGACCGGATTCTACTGGGACGAGCGCTGCTTCTGGCATGCCGGCGGGAACTATGCCTTCACGCTGCCGGCCGGGGGCTGGTGCAGCCGGGGGCGGGGCTGCCCGAAAGCCCCGAGACGAAGCGGCGGCTGAAGAACCTCCTCGACGCGACAGGGCTGATCGGCGCGCTCGAGCTGCGGGGCGCTGCGCCGGCGACGGCCGAGGATCTGCGCCGGGTCCATCCGGCGGCCTACCTCGCCCGGTTCAAGGAACTGTCGGACGCCGGCGGCGGCGAGCTTGGCCTGCGCGCCCCGTTCGGCCGCGGCGGGTTCGAGATCGCCGCGCTGTCGGCCGGGCTTGCCGTCGGCGCCCTGGCCGACGTGCTCGACGGGCGGCTTGCGAACGCCTACGCGCTGTCGCGCCCGCCGGGGCATCACTGCCTGCCGGATGTCCCGAACGGGTTCTGCCTTCTGGCCAACATCGCCATCGCCGTCGAGGCGGCGCTGGCGACCGGGCGCGCCGGGCGGATCGCCGTCCTCGACTGGGACGTGCATCACGGCAACGGGACCGAGGCGATCTTCTACGACCGCGCCGAGGTCCTCACCCTCTCGATCCACCAGGACCGGAACTACCCGCTCGATACCGGCGGCGCCGAGGCGCGGGGCGCCGGGGCAGGCGCCGGGTGCAACATCAACGTGCCGCTGCCGGCGGGCTGCGGGCACCGCACCTATCTCGAGGCGATGGAGCGGATCGTCCTGCCCGCGCTCCGCGCCTTCCGCCCCGACGCGATCGTCGTGGCCTGCGGCTACGACGCCGCGGCGGTCGATCCGCTGGGCCGGATGCTCGCGACCGCGGCGACGTTCCGCACGATGACCGCCATGGTGAAAGCCGCGGCGCGCGACCTCTGCCAGGGGCGGCTCGTTCTGGTGCACGAGGGCGGCTATTCCGAGGTCTACGTGCCGTTCTGTGGCCATGCCGTGATCGAGGAACTGTCGGGAAGCGCGATCACCGCCGCCGATCCGCTGGCCGAGACCTTCGCCGCGCGCCAGCCAGACGCCCGTTTCGAGGCCTTTGCGAGCGGGCTGATCGGCGAGATGGCGGGCGCCCTCGGCCTGGCTGTCGCCGACGCAGATCGCGCTTGATCCCGGCCGGTCCTTCGCCCAGAGCTTGCGTGACACGAGGAGCCCCGCCATGCCCCCCGCCATGCCCCCTGCCATGCCCCCTGCGAGCCCCGCCGCGCTTGACTTCCTGCTGACCCGCCGGTCGCGGCCGGCCAAGACGCTGACCCTGCCGGTGCCGACGGCCGATGAGCTTCGGCCGATCCTGACGGCGGCCGTCCGGGTGCCCGACCACGGCAAGCTCGAGCCCTGGCGGCTTGTCGTCCTGCAACGGGGCGCGCTGGAGAGGCTCGCGGCGGCGGCGGCCGCGCGTGGCGCCGCCCTTGGCCTCGATCCGGACCGGCTGCAGAAGGGCGTCCTGCAGTTTTCCGATGCTCACCTGGCCGTTCTGGTGGTATTCGTGCCCCGCCCGACCGAAAAGATACCCCAGATCGAACAGATCCTGTCGGCCGGGGCGGTCTGCCTCTCGCTCCTCAACGCCGCCCTTGCGGCGGGCTGGGGGGCGAACTGGCTGACCGGCTGGCATGTGCACGATCCGACATTCCGGCGCGAGGCGCTGGGGCTGGCCGAGGGCGAGTGGGTCGCCGGCATCATCCATATCGGCGCCGAGACCGCGGTGCCGCCGGACCGCCCGCGCCCCGATCTCGACCGGGTCACGACCTGGGTCGAGACATGATCCTGGGCGCGTTCCTGAGGGCGCTGGGGCAGGTCGGCGACCGTCGCTTCCGCCGGGTGCTGGTGCTCGGGATCGTGCTCAGCCTGGCGCTGCTCATCGGCGTCTACGCGCTCTTTCTCGGTGCGATCCAGGTCCTCGCGCCCGAGACGATCACGGTGCCCTTCGTGGGCGAGGTCGGCGGCCTCGGCACGCTGCTGTCGATCGGATCGCTGTTCCTGATGATCGGCCTTTCGGTGTTCCTGATGATGCCCGTGGCCTCGGCCTTCTCGGGGCTGTTTCTCGAGGATGTCGCGGCCGCGGTCGAGGAACGGCACTACCCCGCGCTGCCGCCGGTGCGCCGCCTGCCGCTTGCCGATTCGCTGATCGACGCGCTCAACTTCTTCGGCGTCATCGTCCTCGCGAACCTGCTCGCGCTGTTTCTCTACCCGTTCGCGGGGCCGTTCATCCCGGTGGTGTTCTGGGCGGTGAACGGCTTCCTGCTCGGCCGGGAGTACTTCCAGCTGGTCGCCATGCGCCGGCTCGGCCGCGACGGCGCGCGGGAGCTGCGCCGCCGTCACGCCGGCAAGGTGTGGCTGGCCGGCACGCTGATGGCGGCGCCGCTCTCGGTGCCGATCCTCAATCTCGCGATCCCCGTCCTCGGCGTCGCGACGTTCACGCACCTGTTTCATGCGCTGCCGGGGGCAGCCGCTCCCGCCAGTCGAAATCCCTGACCTCGATCACGCCCGACAGGATCACCGCCGTCGCCACCGTCCAGATCGCCGTCGCGACGAGGGTGGCGATGCGGAGCTTCCGGCCCATCTGCGCATCGCTCGGCGCGCCCTCGGGGGTGCCGGGCACGACCTCGCCGGCATCGCCCTGCGTCACCAGCCGCAGCGGCAGCACGATGAACAGCACCATGAACCAGATGACCGCGTAGAGGACGATCGCCGAGGTGATCGACATCAGGCCTGTTCCAGTTCGATCAGGCAGCCGGCGAAGTCCTTGGGGTGCAGGAACAGGACGGGCTTGCCATGGGCGCCGATCCTCGGCGCCCCGTCGCCCAGCACGCGGGCGCCCGCCGCGCCCAGCCGGTCGCGGGCGGCGAGGATGTCGTCGACTTCGTAGCAGACATGGTGGATGCCGCCCGCCGGGTTCTTCCGAAGAAAGGCCGCGATCGGCGAGCCCTCGCCCAGCGGGTGCAGCAGCTCGATCTTGGTGTTCGGCAGTTCGATGAACACGACGGTGACGCCATGGGCGGGTTCGTCCTGCGGCGGGCCGACCCGGGCGCCCAGCGTCTCGCGGTACTGCGCCGCGGCGGCGACGAGGTCGGGGACGGCGATCGCCACGTGGTTCAGGCGTCCGATCATCGGCGGGGCTCCCGGGGGCTGTGCGGCGGTTATGCGGCGCCGCCCCGCGCGCCGCAACCCCCGGAGCGTTAACCGCACGTTAGGCAAGGGGCGATCTACTTCGTCTCCGCGTGTCGTTCCGAGGTGCTGCCATGCCCGACTTCCCCCCGCCGCTGTCCGCCACCCCGTCGGCCGGGCGTCCGCTCGCCGGCGTGACGCTCCTGCTGGTCGAGGACAGCCGCTTCGCGAGCGAGGCGGTGCGGCTGCTCTGCCTGCGGTCGGGGGCGCGGATCCGGCGCGCCGATTCGCTCCGCGCGGCCGAGCGACACCTGGCCACCTACCGGCCCACCGCGGTCCTGGTCGACCTCGGCCTGCCGGACGGCTCGGGGCTAGACCTCGTCGCCCGGCTCGCGGCGGCGCGGCCACGCCTGCCGGCGATCCTCGCCACGTCCGGCGACACCGCTCTCGAGGCCGCGGCGCTGGCGGCCGGGGCCGCCGCCTTCCTGCCGAAGCCGGTCGCCGGCGTCGCCGCGTTCCAGGCCGCCGTCCTCGGCGCGCTCGGCGGCGACCGCGGCCTGCTCGATGGCGCACCGCAGGCGGCGGTGGTGGTGCCCGACAGGCTGGCCCTTCGCGAGGATCTCTGCGTGGCGGCCGGTCTCATCGGGGCTGCCGCGGCGGACCCTCCGGCGGCCTACGCCGCGCGTTTCCTCGCCAGCGTCGCGCGGGCGGCCGAAGATGCGCGGCTCGCCGACGCGGCGGCGGCGCTCGCCGAGGCGATCGAGGCTGGCGCCGACGACACCGTGCCAAGGGCGCAGGTCGCCGGCATGATCGCCGATCGCCTCGCCGCGGTGCCCCCGGCCGGGCCGGGCGACCGCCGCATCGCCTGACGGCCCATCCGCTCGGCCATCCGCTCGGCCGTCCGCTCAGCCGTCCGCCAGCGCTGGATCGCGTGCGGCGAGGAGCGGCTGGGTCAGCGCCGAGAGCGGGCGCCGCTGCCGGCCCGCACCGTCAAAGTTCGCGGGGTCGAGCCAGGCGCGGAAGGCGGCGCGCAGGGCCGGCCACTCGCCGTCGATCGCGGCGAACCAGGCGGTGTCGCGGTTCCGGCCGCGCACCACCGTCGCCTGCCGGAAGACCCCTTCGTGGGAAAGCCCCAGCCGCTCGGCGGCGCGGCGCGACGGCAGGTTCAGCGCGTTGCACTTCCATTCGAACCGCCGGTAGCCGGCGCCGAACGCCCAGTCCATCATCAGGAACCACGCCTCCGTCGCCGCGCGGGTGCGCTGCAGCAGGGGCGAGAGCGCGATGTGGCCAAGCTCGATCGAGCCGGCCTCCGGCGCGATGCGCAGGAAGCTCGCGACCCCGCCCGCGACCCCGCCCGCGACCCCGGCGGCGCGCCCGGCAGCGGCCCCGGCGCCGAGATCGCGGAGCGCGAAGAAGAGCGGGTCGTCGCCCGCCGCGGTCGCGGCGATCCAGTCGCCATAGGCTCCGGCCGACGCGAAGGGACCGTAGGGCAGCCAGCGCCAGACCTCGCCCGCGCCGGCAAAGGCGGCGTGAAGCTCGGCCGCGTGGTGCCGCGCCAGCGGTTCGAGCCGGACATGCCGCCCCTCGATCGGCGCCCGGGGCGGTGCCGGCGGCGGCGTCCAGCCGACCAGAAGCGCATCCGGGTCACGCAAGGACGGCATCGCCGCACCGGTTCCGCCCGGCCGTCATACCAGCCGGCTCACATCCTTCGCCGCCCGCACGAAATCGGCGAACAGGGGGTGCGGCGCGAAGGGCTTCGACTTCAGCTCGGGGTGGAACTGCACGCCGATGAACCAGGGATGGCGGTCGATCTCGACGATCTCGGGCAGCCGCCCGTCGGGGCTCATGCCCGAGAACCTGAGCCCGCAGGCCTCGAGCCTGTCGCGGTACTTGATGTCGACCTCGTAGCGGTGGCGGTGGCGCTCCTCGATGGTCGGGGCCGCATAGACCGCGGCCACCTTCGAGCCGGGCGCGAGCAGCGCGGTATAGGCGCCGAGCCGCATCGTCCCGCCCTTGTCGTCGCCGATCTTCCGCGCGACCGTCCGGTTTCCCTGCACCCATTCCTTGAGGTGATAGACGACCGGCGTGAACCGCCGCCGGCCCGCCTCGTGGTCGAACTCCTCCGATCCCGCATCCTTCAGCCCGGCGAGGTTCCGCGCCGCCTCGATCACCGCCATCTGCATCCCCAGGCAGATGCCGAGATAGGGCACCTCGCGCTCGCGCGCGAACTGTGCGGCGCGGATCATCCCCTCGGTGCCGCGCTCGCCAAAGCCGCCCGGCACCAGGATCGCGTGGAACCCGTCGAGATAGGGCGCGGGATCCTCGCGCTCGAAGATCTCGCTGTCGACCCATTCGGCCTTGACCCGCACGCGATGCGCCATGCCGCCATGGGTCAGCGCCTCGGCGATCGACTTGTAGGCATCCTCGAGCTGGGTGTACTTGCCGACCACCGCGACCCGCACCTCGCCCTCGGCATGGGTCAGCCGGTCCATCACGTCCTGCCAGCGGCGCAGGTCGGGGCGCGGCGCGGGCGAGATCATGAACGCGTCGAGCACGGCCTGGTCGAGCCCCTCGCGGTGATAGGCCAGCGGCGCCTCGTAGATCGAGGCGAGGTCGAGCGCGGCGATCACCGCCTCCTTCCGCACGTTGCAGAACAGCGCGTCGGGCTCGATGCCGATGGCGCGCAGCTCCTTCACCGAATGCTGTGTGGGCTTGGTCTTCAGCTCGCCCGAGGCGGTGATGTAGGGCAGCAGCGTCAGGTGCATGAAGATGCACTGGCCGCGCGGCCGCTCCTGCGCGAACTGGCGGATCGCCTCGAAGAAGGGAAGCCCCTCAATGTCGCCGACCGTGCCGCCGATCTCGCACAGCATGAAATCGA
>CAZYBG010000091.1:0-11883 GCA_964645155.1 uncultured Rhodobacterales bacterium
GTTAGGCCTGCCGCCAGCGTTCGTTCTGAGCCAGGATCAAACTCTCAAGTTGAAAGGCTGTTGCCAGCCTATCCTTGACGTTCGAACCTCTGCACATCGTCCCTCCGGCAAAGGAGGGATCGTCTCTGCTTGATGTGCTCCGTTCCAAGGGAACGAAGTCCGTCAAACAGTGAAGCTGACACCTTCATCATCGGGGCGAACCCCTAGAAGGGCGATATGCTTAGGCTGATCCATCGTCTGGACCAAACCGCCCGCATATCTCTTCAGATACCATCGATGTCAAAGAGCGGAGAGACAAACCGACCGGTGCGCCCTATCTTGTTCGGCGCGCCCGCCTGCATCGTCTGCTCGTTTTCTGCGCTTTTCGGCTTTTCACCGTCCGGCTCCCGTCCGGAGCGTCGCCGCGCCGTTCGGTGAGGGGCTATTTACGGAGCCGCGCCGGCGACCGCAAGAGGTTTTTTCCGCGGACATGGCATTTTTTTGACAGGCCGCGAAAACCCTTCAAAATATGGGGGTTAGCGCAACAAAAGGCACTACAGGCCCGCTGCCCGGCAATAAATGCTTGGCCGAGGAACAACGCTCCCGGCCCGCAGACGCCGAGCTATCCACAGACTCGCCCCGCTCATGCCCCGGGGCGTTGGCGCAGCCGGACCGTTACGTGCCTCGGCTGGACGCACGTCGCGCCGGCACGAGGCGGATCGCGAGCAGCGCGACCACCGCCGTGGCGTACAGAATAGGCTCGAGCGGCCAGCCCTTCACGAGCACCACGTAGTGCGCCGCGCCGGCGAGCGCGGCGAGATAGGCCAACCGGTGAAGGCGCCGCCACGCCGCCGCACCGAGCCTGCGCACCGACCAGTCGTTCGAGGTGACCGCCAGGGGCAGCATCGCGGCGAACCCGACCATGCCGAGGGTGACATAGGGCCGCTTGACGATCTCGGTCCAGATCCGCCCGATCTCGCCAATATCGAGCACCAGCCACACGAGCAGGTGCTGCAGGATGTAGAAGAACGACAACAGGCCAAGCGCCCGGCGGAACCGCAGAAAGTTCAGCCCCACGAACCGTCTGAGCGGGCTGACCGCAAGGCTCGCGATGAGAAACTGCAAGCCGATGAGCCCCAGTTCTCGTTCGAGGGCGTTGATCGGCTCGGGACCGAGGCCGCCAGTAAAACCCAGATACCAGAGCCCCGCCGCAGGCAGCAGCCCTAGGGCATAGAGAGCCCCCGGCGGGCACCGGCGCAGGGCTTCGTTCAGCGTCGCTGCATGCATCAGAAGAACTGCGTCAGGTCCATGCCGGCGTAGAGACCGGCAACCTCATCGGCGTAGCCGTTGAACATCAGCGTCGGCTCGCGGGGGGAGAACAGGCCGCCGCCAATCCTCCGCTCGGTGGCCTGACTCCACCGCGGGTGATCGACCTCCGGGTTCACGTTGGAGTAGAAGCCGTACTCCCGCGGATTCTGCAGGTTCCACGTGCATGGCGGCTCCTCGGCCGTGAGGGTCAGCCGGACGATCGACTTGATCGACTTGAACCCGTACTTCCATGGCACCACGAGGCGGATCGGCGCTCCGTTCTGGTTTGGCATCGGTTCGCCGTAGATGCCGGTGGCCATCAGGGTGAGCGGATGCATGACCTCGTCCAGACGCAGCCCTTCGACGTAGGGCCAGTCGAGAATCGGATAGCGCTGGCCGGGCATCTCCTCCGGGCGGACCAGCGTCTCGAAGGCGACGTACTTCGCTGATGGCTGGACGCCGACCTGCTCCAGAAGCGCGCGGAGCTCGAAGCCGTTCCACGGCACGACCATGCTCCACGCCTCCACGCATCGGAAGCGGTAGATCCGGTCCTCGATTGTCTTGCCGGCGAGCACGTCGGCGAGGTCATAGCTGCCCGGCCGGTCGACCAGACCGTCGACCTCGATCGCCCATGGGTCGGTCGTCAGGTTGCCGGCATGGCGCTTGGGGTCTTCCTTGGCGGTCCCGAACTCGTAGAAGTTGTTGTACGAGGTGATGTCCTCGAGGCTGTTAGGCTCCAGCGCGTCCTGCGCCGCGACGCTTCCGGGTCGCAGCAGCGCTGCCCCGCCTGCTGCCGCGATCAATTGCCGCCTGTTGATCCAATCGGCTTTCGGCGTCACGTCCGACCACCGCAAACCCGAACTGTAGCGATCCATTGGGCGCGCCCTCCTTTGTCTTTCCCGAAGATCGAGCGCCGGACCCTTTCCGTCCAGCCCTGTGACCATCGTCTCACAAGGTTGTGCCATCAGGCCGGCATCGCGCTCACGCCACCTCACCCCGCATCACCTCATCGTGACTGGACGAGGCAGACGCCCGCGGCTTAGCGCCGCGGGCAATCACGTCAACCCTCACCAACCCGCCGTCGGCGGAAAACGTCCAATAATCCAGAAGCTTGATCGGACCATATAGAGGTGCGGTGCCAGCCACACGGCATCGGCAAAACATGGGAGTGACCACATGCTTCGCAAAACCGTTCTTGCCCTCACCACGGCGGCCGCGTTCTCGGCGCCGGCCTTCGCGCAGGACGCCGACATCGTGGATACCGCGGTCGGCGCGGGCAACTTCACCACCCTCGTCGCCGCAGTCGAGGCGGCCGGCCTGGTCGAGACGCTGAAGGGCGAAGGACCGTTCACGGTCTTCGCGCCAACCGACGAGGCCTTCGCGGCGCTGCCCGAAGGGACGGTCGAGACGCTGCTCCAGCCCGAGAACCGCGAGCAGCTGACCGCGATCCTCACCTATCACGTCGTGCCCGGTGCGGTCATGTCGACCGATCTCAGCGACGGCATGACCGCCACGACCGTTCAGGGGGGCGACGTGACGATCGCGACCGAGGGCGGCGTCATGGTGAACGACGCCAACGTGACGACGGCGGACATCGCCGCCTCGAACGGCGTCATCCACGTGATCGACAAGGTCATCATGCCGCCGAGCTGAGGCCGGCATCGGGGCGGGAGGTCACCCTCCCGCCCCTCTTCATCGACAACCAGAGGGGACATCCATGGAGCGCAGAGTTTTCTTCAGATTCGCGGCCGCAGCGGCGCTGGCAACCTTTGCCGCCGGTTGCGCGACCGTTCCGTCAGAACCCGATATCGTCGACATCGCCGCGTCCGACGAGAGGTTCTCAACGCTCGTCGCCGCTGTCGAGGCGGCCGGCCTCGTCGAGACGCTGAAGGGCGACGGCCCGTTCACCGTCTTTGCGCCGACGAACGAGGCGTTCGCAGCGCTTCCGGCCGGAACGGTCGACAACCTGCTGCTGCCCGAAAACCGCGACGAACTCGTTGCCATCCTGACCTACCACGTGGTGTCGGGCACCGCGATGTCGGACCAGTTCGCCGGGCAGCGGCTTCGGGTAACCACCGTGAACGGCGCGACCGTGCAGGTGGACGGCCGCCAGGGCGTCCGCGTCAACCGCTCCAACGTCACGCAGGCCGACATCGCTGCGTCGAACGGCGTCATCCACGTGATCGACCGCGTGCTCCTGCCCCACTGAATCGGGGCTTGGGTTACGGTCGTTCTCTCGGCGACCGGCCAGACATCCAAACGGGGCGGGCTTAGGCACCCGCCCCGCCTTGTCCGTCCGATCACGACCTCAGTGCACCACAGCGTCCTGCGGGGGGCGCCGCGACGACGAAGCGAGCCGGTCGCCAACGATCAGTCCGTCGGGCCCGCCCGTGACATGGACCGTGTCGCCGTCGGCGACGTCGCCCGCCAGGATCATCTCGGCCAGCTGGTCCTGCAGCGCCCGCTGGATCACGCGCTTGAGCGGCCGCGCCCCAAAGACCGGATCGTAGCCCTCGTCGGCAAGCCAGGCTTTTGCCCCGGCGTCGAGCACAAGCGCGATCTTCCGCGCGGCAAGCCGCTGTTCCAGCCGCCGAAGCTGGATCTCGACGATCCCGTCCATGTCCCGGCGCGTCAGGCGATCGAAGACGATCATGTCGTCCAGCCGGTTCAGGAACTCTGGCCTGAAATGCGCCCGAACCGCGTCCATCACGTCGCGCCGCGCCTGGCTCGCGTCGGTGCCGTCCGGAAGCTGCGACAGCGCCTGCGATCCAAGGTTGGAGGTGAGCACGATCAGCGTCTGCTTGAAGTCCACCCGGTGGCCCTGCCCGTCGGTCAGCACCCCGTCGTCGAGCACTTGAAGGAGGATGTTGAACACCTCGGGATGCGCTTTCTCGACCTCGTCGAACAGGATCACCTGATAGGGCCGGCGGCGCACCGCCTCGGTCAGAACGCCGCCTTCGTCGTAGCCGACATAGCCGGGCGGGGCGCCGATCAGCCGCGCGACCGAGTGCTTCTCCATGAACTCCGACATGTCGATGCGGACCATGGCGCTGTCATCGTCGAAGAGGTATTCGGCAAGCGCCTTGGTCAGCTCGGTCTTGCCCACGCCGGTCGGCCCGAGGAACAGGAACGACCCTAGCGGCCGGTTCTCGTCCTGCAGGCCGGCGCGGGCACGGCGCACGGCGTTCGACACCGCGACCACCGCCTGGCGCTGACCGATGACCCGCTTGCCGAGCTCCTCCTCCATATGGAGAAGTTTCTCGCGTTCGCTCTCGAGCATCTTCGACGTCGGAATGCCGGTCCACCGTTCGACGACCTGCGCGATCTGCTCGGGGCGCACCGTTTCCTCGACCAGCATGTCGTCCTCGCTCGCCTCGGCCTCGGCGAGGTCCTTCTCGAGGCTCGGGATGATGCCATAGGAAAGCTCGCCCGCGCGGGCGAGATTGCCCTCGCGCTTTGCCTGTTCAAGCTCCGCCCGGGCCTTGTCGAGCCGCTCCTTCAGGCCACGGGCCGCTTCGAGCTTGTCGCGCTCGGCCTGCCACCGGGCCGTCATCTCGGCCGACTTTTCCTGCAGGTCCGACAATTCCCGCTCGAGCTTCTCGAGACGATCCTTCGAGGCGCGATCGTCCTCCTTCTTGAGGGCCTCGGCTTCGATCTGCTTCTGGAGGATCTCGCGATCGAGAGCGTCAAGCTCCTCGGGCTTGCTGTCGACCTCCATCCGAAGCCGCGAAGCAGCCTCGTCCATCAGGTCGATCGCCTTGTCCGGCAGGAACCGGTCGGTGATGTAGCGGTGGCTCAGGGTGGCCGCCGCGACCAGCGCCGAGTCGGAGATGCGCACCCCGTGGTGCAGCTCGTACTTCTCCTTGATACCGCGCAGGATCGAGATTGTGTCCTCCACGGTCGGCTCCTGCACGAAGACCGGCTGGAAACGCCGCGCCAGTGCGGCATCCTTCTCGACATGCTTGCGGTACTCATCGAGCGTGGTCGCGCCAACGCAGTGGAGCTCGCCGCGCGCCAGCGCGGGCTTGAGCAGGTTCGAGGCATCCATCGCACCTTCCGCCTTGCCCGCGCCCACCAGCGTGTGCATCTCGTCGATGAACAGGACCACCTCGCCTGCCGCCGACGTGACCTCGGAGAGAACCGCCTTCAGCCGCTCCTCGAACTCGCCGCGATACTTCGCCCCGGCGATCAGGGAGCCCATGTCGAGAGCGAGCAGCCGCTTGTTCCGGAGCGACTCCGGAACGTCGCCGTTCACGATTCGAAGGGCGAGGCCCTCGGCGATCGCCGTCTTGCCGACGCCGGGTTCGCCGATCAGCACGGGGTTGTTCTTGGTCCGCCGGCTCAGGACCTGCATCGCGCGGCGAATCTCCTCGTCGCGGCCGATGATCGGGTCGATCCGCCCCTCGCGGGCATCCTCGGTCAGATCGCGGGAATACTTCCTGAGCGCGTCGTAGCCCTCCTCCGCCGAGGCCGAATCGGCGGTCCGGCCCTTGCGGATGTCGGTGATGGCGGCGTTCAGTTTCTGGGCGCTGACGGCACCGGCCTCAAGCGCCTCGCGCGCCTTCGACGGCGTCATCGCCAGCGCCGTCAGCATCCGCTCGGCTGGAACGAAGCTGTCGCCGGATTTCTTGGCCAGCTTCTCGGCTTCGTCGAGCACGCGGACGAGTGCGGTATCCACATAGACCTGACCGTCTCCGCCGGACACTTTCGGTAGGCGCGAGACCGCTGCGTTCACGGCATCCGTCACGCGCTCAGGCGCACCTCCGGCACGGCGGATCAGGTTGACGGCGAGGCCCTGCTCGTCATCCAACACGGCCTTCAGGAGATGCTCCGGGGTGACTCGCTGTTGCCCTTCGCGCATCGCGATGGTCTGTGCGGCCTGAATGAATCCGCGCGACCGTTCCGTGAACTTTTCGAGGTTCATCGGTAACTCCCTTGTTAAGCGCCCCACTGGCTGCGCCCGTCAAGCGGCACGCGGCACGGGACCTTCGCAAAGGCAGATGGTCGTGGCCCGGGGCAACTTCAAGATTGTGCGAGCGGCCGGTTCAGTCGATGGCCGGAGTTCCCTCCGGTACCCGTTCTGGCGCAGGCGCGGGCTCGCTCGAGTTGATGTCGACCAGTGGATCGGCCGGCGTCTCGGGCGCGGTGCCGGCACCGGTCGGCCGGTCGCGGGCCAGCACGTTGTCGGTGGTCTCGGGCGCCAGTTCGGGCACCTCGCCGACCGCCAGGAAATAGACGGCGATCAGGGCCACCACGGCACCCGCCACGACCCCGAGCGGGACGATCAGGGAAACGCCCCGGCGGCGCTTCGGCTGCATGCGGCTCATGTTGATCCTTCCCGATTGCGAGGACGGGTAACCGCCGGGCGTCCGCGATGTTCCGCGCGACGCGCGCAGGGTTAGCGCTTTGTTCACCTCGCTGTGCGAACGAATAGGGAACCGCCACCGATGCAAAGGGCAGAACGCCATGCACCCCCTGACGCGCCTTGTCATGCTTCGCTTCGACACCGTCACCCGCCGCTATATCGGCGATGTCGCGGTGACCCGTCCCGACGGTCGTGAGGAGACGGTGCGCGCCTCGGTCGTCGGCCATCCCGGCTGGGCGCATGAGCGCGTCGCCCGCCTGCTGATCGGCGCAGCGCGGATGCAGACGATCTGACCCCGCGGTTGCCAGCGCCGGCACGCGCGGCTACGAGATGCGGCGAGCCGAGGGAGGCCGCGATGCCCGCCGCACTGCCTGACGACCGCCTCATCGTCGCACTCGACCTGCCCGATGCGCTGAGCGGCCTGCAGCTCGCCAAGACCCTTGGCGACGCGGTGGGCTTCTACAAGATCGGCCTCGGCATGCTCACCGGCGGCGGCCTCGCGCTTGCGGGCGAGCTCAAGCACGACCACGGCAAGCGCATCTTCCTCGACATGAAACTCTTCGACATCGGCGCCACTGTGGAGGCGGCGGTGCGCGGGCTGTCCCGGTTCGATCTCGACTTCCTCACCGTCCACGGCGACCCGCACGTGGTGCAGGCGGCCAAGGCGGGGGCTGCGGCGGGCGTCACCCGTATCCTGGCCGTGACGATCCTGACCTCGCTCGACAGGGGCGATCTCGATGCCGCCCTCATGCGCCCCGGCACCGTCGCCGACATCGTCGCCGAACGGGCCGCGCGGGCCTTCGAGGCAGGCGCCGACGGTGTCATCGCATCGCCCCACGAGGTCGGACGGATCCGTTCGCTTGCAAGCGCGTCCGGCAAGCTCATCGTCACGCCGGGCATCCGCCCCGCCGGCAGCCGCACGGACGACCAGAAGCGCATCGCGACGCCCGCTGCCGCCCTGATGGCCGGCTCCGATCACATCGTCGTCGGGCGCGCGATCTCCACAGCCGCCGATCCCCGCGCCGCCGCCGAACGTATCCTGAGGGAGATGGCCGGCGCGGGCAGCTGACCGGTACTACAGAGAGAGAGGGCGGGCACATCATGCCCGCCCATCGTCATGCCCCAATAGGGGAGAACTCAGTTACCGGTCTGGCCCTCGACCGGGTCGTCTTCGGCGGCAGGCGCGTCGGTCGCCGGGTCGGCGGGTGCTGCGTCGGCAGGCGCCGGGTCTGCCGGCGCGGGTTCCGCCGGCGACGGCTCTGCCGGCGCGGTCGCAGCAGGTGGGGTCGTCAGGTCCGTCCCCCCGGCAGGCGCCTCCTCCGTCGTCACTGCAGGATCGCCTGCGGGCACCGGAGCGGTCGGTTGGGTGCCGGTTCCCAGAACGAGGAAGGCGATCAGCGCGACCGCCACGATGACGCCCCCGATGATCAGCCAGAGCCCGCCTGAGCCAGTCCGTTCGCCCGGTGCCGTGCCGCCATGCATGCCGGTGCGGCTATCGGTTGCCGTCCTGTTGCCGGTGGTGGTGTCGCGATAGTCGTCCATGACGTCTCTCCCATTGAGAGTGTGATGGAGGATCAACACCACGTCGCTCTTGCAGTTCCGCGTCACCGGACAGACCGGCGGCTTGCCGCCCACGCGCTCGGGCCAAGGGCTCAGTTCTCGTTGATGTCGCGCTCCCACACCTTCACCTGGCCCGCACGCACGCCGAGCACCCTGCGCAGCACGATCCACCCCACGAGGGACGCGAGCGCGAAGAAGAGGAGGAGGAGCGGCAGCGACGCCGTGATCCAGGCCGAGAACGGCCCGCCCACGAGGAGCAGGAGCGCGGCCGCCACCGCACCGGCGGCAAAGCCGAGGAAGACGTAGCCTGGGACCAGCACCTCGACGATGGCAAGGACACCCGCCGCGACGGCCCAGGCCCACCAGAGTTGCCAGGCCGCCATCAGCCCGCCCTCCCCTTCAGCAGATGGAAGGCGTTGGCGAACGCATCGAGCGCGGCAGCCGGAAGGATTACCGTCTGCCTGCCCTGGCCCTTGCCAACCGCGGTCAGCGCCTCGACCTGCTTCATCGCGACCTGAAACTGCGCAGCCTCGAGGCCGTTTGCCGTGATGGCTTCGGCAATCACCCCCGTCGCGTAGGCCTCGGCATCAGCCAGGACCCGCCTGGCCTTCGCCTCCTGTTCGGCCGCGTAGAGCTCGCCGTCGGCCTGAAGTTCGACGGCACGACGCTTGCCCTCGGCTTCGGTCACGAGGGCACGCCGGGCGCGCTCGGCGTTGAGCTGCTGGAGCATCGCCGCCCGCGTCGCCTCGTCGAGATTGACGTCGAGGATCTCGGCCCGTGTGACTTCGACCCCCCAGTCGTCCACCATCAGCGCCACTGCCTCGCGAACCTTCGCGATCAGCTCGGCGCGATTGGACTGTACCTGATCCAGCTCGAGCTTGCCGATCTCGCTCCGGACGATGCCGGCGACCGTCGTGGCGATGGCCGCGTCGATGTCGCGGATGCGGTAGACAGTCTTTTCCGGTTCGGTGACGCGGTAGAAGACGCTGGTCTCAACCCGAACAAGCACGTTGTCCGAGGTGATGGCATCCTGCGTCGCGGTCGGGAGTTGCCGCTCCAGCACGCTGACCTTGTGGGCGACCCGGTCGAGAAACGGCACGATGAAGTTTATGCCTGGGCCGAGCACGCTGCGCAGCCGGCCGAACCGCTCGATCACGTGCTTGTCGCTCTGCGGCACGATCCTGACACCCAAAATGATGCACAGGATGATGAATGCGGCCAGCACCAGCCAGACCGCGTTCGCGCCGATGACCTGTTCGATGTCCATGCCGCTCCTCCACGCCCGCTGTCTCGTATATGAGACGAGGTCGCGGGAGAGTTAAGACAGAAAATCCATACTGCCCCGCGGCGGCGCGTCTCTTCAGGTCGTACCCGGCTCGCGCAACGCAGTGACATCCTCGGCCCGCACGCGTCCGCCGCCCTCCAGCACGAGAACGGTGGCCCCTTCCTCGCCGCGCACCTCGACGATGCGGCCGTAGACCTCGACCGGGGTGCTTGCCAGCGGCATACCATCCTGGAAGCTAACGAGCTCGAAGGTGTAGGTACCATGCATGAGCTGTCCGCCGGCGGACGTCGCGCCGGTCCAGCCGATCGGATCCGCGGAGGCCGGCACGGCCATGCGGTCAACCTCGCGCCCCGAGCCATCGCGCACAACGAGTTCTGCCGCGTCGGCGCCAACGGCAGGATTCGGCGAAAGCCAGAGCGGCGCACCGCTGAAGGCCGCAGGTGCGGCCGCGCGCGCTTCCATCCCGACCCACCCGGCGAACTGTGCCATCCCCATCGTGCCGAACTCTTGGCCAAGCGCGGTCAGCAGGTCGTTCGTCTTGACCTGCTGCTCAACCGACGAGAAGGTCGCGAGCTGCACGGCGAACTCGTCCGATGGCGTGGGGTTCAGCGGGTCCTGGTTCTGGATCTGCGCCGTGAGAAGCTTCAGGAATGTCTCGAAGTCCGAGGTGATGGCTGCCGCCTGGTCCTGCGCCTGGCTGGCGGCAGCGCCCGTGCTGCGGGCGCCCGGGCTGGCGGCCCCGACGGTCGGGAAGGTGCTGTCCATGGGGTGTGTTCCTTTTTTCAGAGGCGGAGGTCGAGCCCGGCGGCCTTCCACTGCGGCCGGGGCGCGGGGGCCGGCGCCGACCCGACCGGCGTGGCGGCGCCGTTCGCATCGGTCCGGTAGGGCGACGCCAGCCCTCCGTCCGGATGTCCTCCACCAGACGCGGTGTCGGACCCGAAGCGGAAGGAGACATCGCCATAGCCTGCCTCCCGAAGGTCCCGGGCAAGATGCTCAGCGTGACGGCGGAGCAGATCGCCCGTCTCCGGACGCTCGGCCGAGAGAAAGACGGTGATGCCGCCGCCATCCGGCACGAGGCCGAGCCGGACGGATCCCAGCTCTTCCGGATCGAGGGCGATCTCGACGATGCCAGCCGGCCCTTCCGAAATGGCGATGTCGAGCCGCCGGGCGATGTTGGGCAGGTGTTCGGCGGCCGACAGTCCCGCGGCCGGCAGGTCGCCTCCCGGCGCCGCAGGCGGCAAAGCATCCAGGATGTGAGTTACCGCAGCCGCCGGCAGATCGATGGAGCTTCCGCCGCCCGCAGGCGCCGGCTCGCCGATCGACGCGCGGAGGGTCTCCAGCGGAGCCGCGACGACCTGGCGATCCGGTGGCGTGGTCAACTCACGGAGGGGCCGGGGGGATGGGCCCGAGGAGCTGCTGCCGTCAGCGGCAAGATCGTCGGCGGCCGGGTCGATCTCTGCCGGACTCGGCGGCGGCCCTTCCGGGCTGCCACCGCCATCGGCGATTACAGCCGGTTCCACGGCGATCGCTGCGGCCGGCAGCCGTGGCCCGGGGCCGCTGCCCACGTGCGCCAGCGGTGCCCTGCCCTGCCCGACCGCAACGGCATCAGTGGTCAGGATCGGGCCTTCGGGCAAGTCGACGAGGCGCGGGGGCGGGTGGCCCGGATTCTCGGAGGGCTGCGGCGCGGCCGGGTTCTCTGGGCCGGTTTCGGCGCGCGGGAAATGGCTCGACGGCTCGCCGCACCTGCCCTCGGCCGGCTGCAGGGCAGCGGGCGTGGACGCGCGTGCCATGCCCTCAGCCCGCATCGGCGGCGGCGTACTCACGTCCGGTGCCATCGTGCGTTCTGCACGAACCGGTTCCTGCGCCGACACGGACGGGAGCGGTCGACCGACGGCATCCATCCGCGGCGTCGAGCCGGCGGCGGGAGAGGCGGACAGTGCCTCCGCAGCCGGCAACCCGGACGCTGCCGGCGCTTGCCGCGCATCGGCCGCCTCGCTCGGTTCGGGCAACAGCTTCGGCGCCTCGTGCCGGCGCCTTTCGTCGACGGAACCAGTTCGCTTCTGTGCCCCCGTGTCGGCCACGACGTGTTCGTCCTGCTCGAACGCCCGATGGCAGACGCCGGCGGGCTGCCGCCGGATCTGGTCCAGCCGACCCGCCTCCGTGTTCTGGTCGGGCGCCGCCGGACCTGGCACCGCGGGGCGGTCCGATCCGGTCGTCGACCCTTCTTCTCCATCAGGTGACCGTGACGGCACCGCACCCGGCGCCTGCAGAGTTCCCGGATGCATTCCATGCGTTGGCGAGACGCCGTCACCCGCAAACCCCAAGACAGGTTGGGCCGGCAAGTCGAACGGACCGCCGGCGTGGGCAACTGCCGGGCGCGGGCCAG
>CAZYBG010000092.1:0-11394 GCA_964645155.1 uncultured Rhodobacterales bacterium
AGGCGAAAAGCCCGAAGCCGATCACGATGGCCGTCAGCACCAGCGCCTGCGGCAGCGCGTTCGCGACCTCGCCCGCAGGGGCCACGGCGCCTTCGGCGATCAGCGGCGGGCGGCCGGTCGTCAGCCCGCCCGCGGCGAAGATCAGCAGGTTCGCCGCGTTCGAGATCAGGATCAGCCCGAACAGGAAGCGCAGGATCGACCTTGCCAGCATCAGGTAGACCGAGGCGGCGACGAGCAGGCCGATGAGGAAGGCGAGCGCGGTTTCCATCACACCTCCTCCTCGAGCGCGAAGACGAGGCTGAGGATCGACCCGAAGACGACGAGATAGACGCCCACGTCGAAGACCAGCACCGAGGACAGCGGCAGGCCCTTCTCGCCCTCGGCCGCGCCGAGGAACAGCCACTGGCCGGTGAAGAAGGCATCGCCATTGAAAAGCGCCATCAGCCCGCCGAAGAGCGCGAGCCCGAGGCCCAGGGCGGCCACCGTCTCGGGGGCGATCCGCAACGCCTCGCGCGCCGAGGCGGTGCCGCAGGCGATGGCGTAGATGACGAAGCCGACGGCGCCGATCAGGCCGCCGATGAAGCCGCCGCCGGGCTCGTTGTGCCCGCGCAACAGCATGAAGACCGAGAACACGAGCAGGAGCGCGACGAGAATCCGCGAGCCCGCCATCAGGATGATGGAATTCACGATCCCCCCTCCCGCCGCATCCCGCGCAGCAGCACCACCGCCGACAGCGCCGCCACCAGCACGACGGCGATCTCGCCGAACGTGTCGAGGGCACGGAAGTCGACGAGGATCACGTTGACGATGTTGCGGCCATGCGCCTCGGGCCAGGACGCCGCCTCGAAGTAGTCGGTGATCCGCCGGTCGGGCGGGGTCGCGAACACCATCAGCATGATCGCGGTGGTGACGCCGCCGAGGCCGGCGGCGAGGACGGCGTCGAACGGCCGGTGGACCACGTGCCCCTCGCGGTAGAGATGCGGCATACGCAGCAGCACCACCGCGACCAGGACGACGACGAGCGTCTCGACCAGAAGCTGGGTGATCGCGACATCCGGCGCGCCGTAGATGATGAAGACCAGCGCGACGCCGATGCCGACCACGCCGAGGCCGGCGATCGAGGCGATGCGCGAGTTGGTGTAGATCACGATGCCGGCGCCGGCCGCGATCAGCACGATCGTGGCCCACTGCTTGACGAGGAGCGAGGGCATCTCGACCTGGATCGCGAGGCCGCCGCGGACCGCGATCGTGGCGCCGAGCGCCGCCAGCAGCGTCAGGAAGGTGATCCGCAGGTAGCTGCGCAGCCGGCCGGACTGGATCACCCGGGTCTGCCAGCCGGCGAAGGCCTTGAGCCCGTCGAGCAGCCGGTCCCAGCCGGGGTCGAAATGGAACGGCGCGCGGGCATCGGCGGCCGCCAGCGTGGCCCGGAGCCGCCCGGCGCCGAGATAGAGCACGATGCCGGCCGCGAAGGTGGCGAGGCTGAGGATCAGCGGCAGGTTCACGCCATGCCAGAGGTAGAGCTCGTAGGCCGTGGCGCCGGGAACGATGGCGGCGACCACGGCGCCGATCAGCGGCGCCGCAAGCGCCGGCCAGATGCCGAGGCCGAGGCCGAGGAGCGCGAGCAGCGCCGGGCCGATCCACATCGGCCAGGGCGCCTCGTGCGGCTCCGCCCCCGGCGCGACCTCGGCGGCGCCGCGGTGCCAGAACGGGCCGAGCGCGACGACGCCGGCGACCGCGACCATCAGCGCATTCGCCGCGAACGAGGCCGCCCCGACGAGCCATGCCCCGGCCTCGCCGCCGGTGGCGCCGCCATAGAGAAGCTCCTTCCCGATGAAGCCGAGGAACGGCGGGAACCCCGCCATCGCCATGCCGGCGAGCACCGCGGCCAGCGCCGTCACCGGCAGCGCCCGGCCGAGGCCGCGCAGCCGGCCGACCTCCCGCGTGCCGGTGGCGTGGTCGATGTTGCCGACCGCGAGGAACAGGCAAGCCTTGTAGAGCGAATGCACGATCAGGAAGGTCGCGGCCCCGGTGATCGCCTGCGCCCCCGACCCCGCGAGGAACAGCGTCAGCGTGCCGAGCGCCATCAGCGTGGTGTAGGCCAAGGCCTGCTTGAGGTCGGTCTGGCGGAGCGCGAGAACCGAGGCGAAGACGGCCGTCGCCGCCCCGGCGATGGTCAGCGACCAGAACCAGGCATCGGTGCCCGAGAGGCCCGGATGCATCCGCGCCAGAAGGTAGACGCCGCCCTTCACCATGGTCGCCGAGTGCAGATAGGCCGAGACCGGCGTCGGCGCCGCCATCGCGTTCGGCAGCCAGAAGTGGAACGGCACCTGCGCCGACTTGGTGAAGGCGCCGGCCAGCACCAGGATCAGGATCGCCAGGTACCAGGGATGGTCGGTCAGGACACCCGGCCGGGCGAGGATCTCGGACAGCTCGAAACTTCCCGCGGCGATGCCGATCAGGACGAACCCGGCAAGCAGCGCGAGGCCGCCGGTTCCGGTCACCAGCAGCGCCTGCAGCGCGTTCCGGCGCGCGGCCGCCTCGGCATGGCCGAAGCCGATCAGAAGGTAGGAGGTGACCGTCGTCAGCTCCCAGAACACGAAGATCGCGATCAGGTTGTCGGCCAGCACGAGCCCCAGCATGGCCAGCATGAAGGCCGCGAGGTAGAGCATGAACCGCCCGTAATGAGGATGCCCGGCAAGGTACTGGCCAGAATAGAGAAAGACGATCGTGCCGATGCCGGTGATCAGCAGCGCGAAGGTCAGCGACAGGCCGTCCACCATGAACGACAGCGTCACGTCGAGCGCGGGCACCCAGTCCCAGGCGATGCGCAGCCGGCCCCCTGCGGCGATCTCGGGCAGCAGGCTGGCCGCCCCGGCGAACAGCGCCAGCGGCAGCAGCGCGGGCAGGAACGCCGCCGCTGTCCAGACCGTGCCATGCCCGCCCGATGCCGCCATGCCCTGCCCCGTTTCCCCCGGCACCGCAAGCTGTGCGGATACCCGGCGTTTTCAAGTGGTTCAACCCGCCGCCGCGACCGGTGACACGAAACCCGGCGGTTTTATCGCCAGGATCGCGCAGGACGTGCGCCCGAGGATCGTCTCGGCCGTGTTGCCGATCAGCAGGCCGGCGATGCAGGTGCGGCCGACGGTGCCCATCACGATGGTGTCGATCCCGGCGCTGGCCACGTGCTCGGGGATGACATCGCCCGGCGCGCCCTTGAGGTGCAGGATGTTGCAGGTGACCGGGCGGCCGCGATAGGCGGCGATCAGCGCCTCGAGGCGGGCGAGGCTCGCCTGCCGTTCGCGTTCCACGATCGTGTCGACCTCCTCGGCCGGCAGGTGGACCCGGCCCGTCCGCAGCACGTTCTCCTCGAGCACGCGCCAGGCGCCGACGACGTCGACCGTGGCGCCGTCGCGCTCGGCGAGCGAGAAGGCGAGGTCGAGGACGCGCCGGTTCAGCGCGTTCCGCGTCTCGTCGTCGGGCGTCGTGTCGGGATCGACCGCCGCCAGGATGCGCCGCGGCCCGGTGCCGGGTTCGTCGCGGACGATCCAGACCGGGCACGGGCACTTGCGCAGCAGGTGCAGGTCGGGCCCCCGCGTCAGGCCCGGCAGCCCCGAGGCGCCGGTATAGAGGCCCTTCAGCACGAGGTCATGCCCCGCGGCGAGGACGCGGCCGATGACCGCGATGAAGGGGGTGCCGTCCTCGACCGCCGCCTCCGCCTCGATCCCCTCGGCGCGGGCGGCAGCGGCAAAGGCTTCCGCCCGTTCGGCATGGTAGCGGACCAGCTCCGCGCCCGGGCCCTCGGCCGCCACCCCGGGAAGCAGCGACAGGAGCCGTGCGAACTCGCCCGGCGAGGCCACCGCGATGTCGAGGAAGGTCAGCCGCGCGTCGTTCTCGCGCGCCAGCCCGACCGCCTCGGCATAGGCGGCGGCATGCTGGCTTTCCTCCTCGACCACGACGAGAATGTTGCGGAAGCTCCGCATCGTGCTGTCTTCCCCCTGCCTTGGGAAAGGAAATGGGCTCCGGGCGTCCATTGTTCCAATCGAAACTTGCGCGCCTTTCGATAGACGTGAACTATCACGGCATGGCCACCCTGCAGCAGCTCCGCTATCTCGCCGCGCTCGCCGAGACGCTGCACTTCCGCCGTGCCGCCGAGGACTGCCACGTCACCCAGCCTACCCTCTCGATGCAGCTGCGCGAGCTGGAGGCGCGGCTCGGCGTGGCGCTGGTGGAACGCAGCCGCGGCCGGGTCGTGCTGACGCCGGTCGGGCGCGAGATCGCGGCGCGGGCCCGCAGCGTGCTGCGCGAGGTGGCCGAGATCGTCGAGCTGGGGCGCCAGGGCCGGGTGCCGCTGTCGGGAACGCTCAGGGCCGGCGTCGTGCAGTCGCTCGGCTCGTACCTGATGCCACTCCTCGTGCCGGAACTGCGGCGGCGGCATCCGGCGCTGCGGCTCTACCTGCGCGAGGGGCTGCCGCGGGCGCTGCTCGCGCAGCTCTCCGAGGGGGCGCTCGACCTGCTGTTCTTTCCCCTGCCCGTCTCGGCGCGCGAGGCCGAGACGGCGCGCCTCTTCCGCGAGCCGCTCCTCCTCGTCGCACCGCGGGACCATCCGCTCGCCGCCCGCAGCACGGTGCCGCCCTCGGCGCTGCGCGGCGAGACGATCATGACGCTGGAGCCCGGCCACCAGCTCTACAACCAGGTGCGCGAGCTCTGCACCGCCATCGGCGCCGAGCTCAGCCACGATTTCGAGGGAACCAGCCTCGATACGCTGCGGCAGATGGTGGCGATGGGCATGGGCCTCTCGCTCCTGCCCGCGCTCTACGTCCGCTCGGAGGTCGCGCGCGAGACGCTGGTCACGGCGCGGCCGCTGGAAAGCCCCGCCCCGGCCCGGGTGATCGGCATGGTCTGGCGCCGGGGCACTGTCCGCGCCGCCGAATACGCCGATCTCGCCGCCACGATCAGGTCGGTGCTGCGCGCCGGCGTGCCCGAGGTCGACGTGCTCGACTGAGGCCGTGCTCGACTAAGGCCGCAGCTACTTGACCGGCGCGCCGTTCCGCGCCTCGGCCACCATCGCCGCCAGTTCGGCGGCCTCGGCAAAACCGAAGAGGCCCTGTTCGCCGATGACGAAGGACGGCGTGCCGGTGAAGCCCAGCCGCTGCGCCAGTTCGGAGGACCGCGCGAGGTGCTCGTCCACCGCCTCCGCCGCCATGTCGGCCTCGAGGCGCTCCACGTCGAGGCCGACCTCGGCGGCGATCCGCAGCACTGCGGCCGCGTCCTTGCGCGCGCGCTCCGTCATCAGCGCGTCGTGGAAGGCGGCGTAGCCGTCCTGCTCGCGCGCGGCCAGCGCGGCGCGCGCCGCAAAGAGCGAGCCCTCGCCCAGCACCGGCCATTCGCGATAGACAAGCCGGATGTTCGGATCGGCCTCGATCAGCGCCTTCACCTCGGCCGAGGCCTGCTTGCAGTACGGGCAGTTGTAGTCGAAGAACTCGACGATCGTAACATCGCCTTCGGGGTTGCCGAGGACGGGCGCGTTCGGGTCCTGTTCCAGCGCCGCGCGCATCTCGGCGATGGCGGCTTCGGTCGCGGCCCGCTTGTCGGCCTCCTCGCGCTCGCGCACGATGGCGACCGCCTCGAGGATGATCTCGGGGTTCTCGAGGATCGCCTCGAGCGCGAGGCGCTTCACCTCGTCGGGCGTCAGCTCCTGCGCCGCGGCCGGTGCCGCGAGCACGGGGGCGAGCGCGAGGGAGAGCGCGATGGCCGTCAGGGGGTGTCTCAACATGCTCTCCGCCTCGGTCTGCGGCCCCCCGGCGGCGCCGCCGGGAATGGCCTCAAGGGTGTCCTGCAATGGCCTGACGGAGCGGCAACTGCCGCGTCCAGCCCGCGGGCCGGGCCGGGCGAAGGTTGCGCCGCGCCCGATGCGGCGCGTCCGCCCCGATGCCCGGCTTCGCCGGCCGCCGCAGTCAGGCCCTGACCATCCATGCGCTCAGGGGTGACCCGCCCGCACGCGGCGGTCAATCGCCCGGCTCTCACGAAAGGGTGAGGTGGGCGCAGGCGCGCCCGGGCGCCGTGCCGGATTTCGTTGGAGAAAGAGCGCGTTCCGGGCTATCCTTCAGCCGGATCCCAGTAGCCGGAGCGCCCGATGCCGACCCGACGCCAAACCATTGCCTGGACCGCGGCCACGCTTCTGGTCGCCGCGCGGACCGCGGTGGGCCAGACCGCCCCCGCAACCGCTCCGCCGCCGGCGCCGGCGCGCTTCCAGCTGCCGGACCATCTCAGGCCGGTCTATGTGCGGGTCCGCCCCGACCTCGCCCCCGGGCAGATCGTGATCGTCACCGCCAACCACTACCTCTATCACCTGACCGAACCGGGACGGGCGCTGCGCTACGGCGTCGGCGTCGGCCAGGAGGGGCTGAACTTCCGCGGTCAGGCGGTGATCGGCCGCAAGGCCGAATGGCCGTCATGGCGCCCCACGCCCGAGATGATCGAGCGCAACCCGCGCTATGCCCGCCATGCCGAGGGGATGCCGGGCGGACCGGGCAACCCGCTGGGCGCCCGGGCGCTATATCTCTACCGGAGCGGCCGCGACACCGCGTTCCGCATCCACGGCACGATCGAGCCCGGCTCGATCGGCCGGTCGGTCTCGAACGGCTGCATCCGGATGCTGAACGAGCATGTGACCGAGCTTTATGGCCGCGTGCCGGTCGGCACACCTGTCACCGTCTACTGAGCCGCGGCCGGCTCCGCCCCAGGGACGGCGCCGAGGGCGCGCGCGGCGTCGTACTGGCTGAGGAAGACCGCGCCGGTGAGCGCCTCGGGGAAGTCGGTGCGCTGCAGCCGGTCCATCACCGGGCCCTTCACCTCGGACAGGTGCAGCCGCACGCCCATGTCGGCGAGGCGGCGGTTCAGCGCCTCGAGGCTTTCGAGCGCCGACAGGTCGATCGCGTTCACCGCCGAGCACATCAGCACCACGTCGCGGACCGGGCAGTCGCCGGTGACACGGGCGAGGATGTGGTCCTCGAGGAACCGCGCGTTCGCGAAGTAGAGGCTTTCGTCAACCCGGATCGTCAGCACTTCGGGAACCGTGAAGACGGCATGGCGGCGGATGTTGCGGAAGTGCTGCGTGCCGGGGACAAGGCCGACCTCGGCGATGTGCGGCCGCGTCGAGCGCCAGAGGAACAGCACCAGCGACAGCGCCACCCCGGCTACGATGCCGGCCTCGACCCCGAGCGCAAGCGTCAGTGCCACGGTCACCGCGACGGCGGCGAAATCGGCCTTCGCATAGCCCCAGGCGCGGCGCAGGATGCCGAGGTCGACGAGGCTCAGCACCGCGACGACGATGGTCGCCGCCAGCACCGCCTTCGGCAGGTGGTGCAGGAGCGGCGTCAGGAACGCCGCCGCGAGCAGGATGCCGAGCGCGGTGAACGCCCCGGCCGCGGGCGTCTCGGCGCCGGCATCGTGGTTGACGACCGAGCGCGCGAACCCGCCGGTGACCGGATAGCCGCCGCTGAGCCCCGACGACAGGTTCGCGGCGCCCAGGGCGACAAGCTCCCTGTCCGGTTCGATCCGCTGCCGGCGCTTGGCGGCGAGCGTCTGCGCGACCGAGATCGATTCGACGAAGCCGATGACCGAGATCAGCAGCGCCGACCCCGCAAGCGCCCACCACGTCTCGGCCGAGAATGCCGGCAGCGTCAGCGGCGGCAGGCCGCGCGGCACCTCGCCCACCACGGCAACCCCCCGCGCCTCGAGCCCGAGGCCCCAGGCCAGGGCCGTGGCACCGGCCACCGCGACGATCGGGCCGGCCTTGGCGGCGAGGTCGGCGGCCCGCGCGCCGAGGCCCGCGCGGATCAGGAGCGGCCGCAGCCCCCTGCGGACCCAGACCAGAAACCCGAGCGTCGCGGCGCCGATGGCAAGGGTCGGCAGGTTCGCCTGCGGCAGGTTCCCGGCGATCCGGCCCAGCATCGCCGGCAGGGTCTGGCCCCCGCCGGGGATGCCGAGAAGCGCGGGGATCTGGCTGGTCGCGATCAGGAGGCCGGATGCGGTTATGAAGCCCGAGATCACCGGATGCGGCAGGAAGTTCGCGAGAAACCCCAGCCGCAGCACGCCCATCGCCACAAGGATCAGTCCCGAAAGGAAGGCGAGCGCGACCGCGGCGGCGGCATGATCGGCGGTGCCGGGCAGCGCGAGCCCGCCGATCGCCGTCGCGGTCATCAGCGATACCACCGCGACCGGGCCGACGGCCAGCGTCCGCGAGGTGCCGAACACGGCATAGGCGACGAGCGGCAGGATCGAGGCATAGAGCCCCATCTCGGGCGGCAGGCCGGCCAGCATCGCGTAGGCGAGCGACTGCGGGATGAGCATGACCGTGACGATCGCGGCCGCCACCAGGTCGCTCAGCGCGGTGTCGCGGCCATAGCTCCGCCCCCAGTCGAGGACCGGCAGCCAGGGGCGCACGCGAGTCGCGAACTTCATATTCGCGATATTGCATGTCTTTCCGGCGCCGTCACCCCCGGACGCCCGGCCCGCCCTCAGGACGTCGCGTCGGCCGCCGCAAGAAACGCCCGCGCCGCCTCGACCTCGTCGGGTCTCAGCTCGTGGCCGCCGGGGTGCCAGTGCACGCTGACCTCGGCGCCGTCGTCGCGCAGGTGGCCGGCCAGCGCCTCGGTCAGCGGCTGCGGCCCGATCGGGTCGCGCGCGCCCGCGGTGATGAGCACCCGCGTTCCGGCCATGCTGGCGGGCGCGGGCCGGAACGGGATCAGCGGGTGCATCAGGACCAGCGTGTCGAACAGGCCGGGGGCGTGGAACGCGACCGAGGCGAGGATGTTCGCGCCGTTGGAATAGCCGAGCCCGATCACCCGCCCTGGCCCGAGCCGCGCCTTGTGGCCGGCGACGAAGCCGGCCATCCTTTCCGTGCGTTCGGCGAGGTCCTTCATGTCGTAGACGCCCTCGGCCTTGCGGCGGAAGAACCGGAGCGCGCCCATCTCGCTGACATCGCCGCGCGGCGCGATATGGCCCGCGGCGGGCAGGAGGTCGGCCGCAAGGGCCGCGAACTGCCGCTCGTTCCCGCCGGTGCCGTGGAAGGTGAAGAGCAGCGGCGCCCCAGGCCGGGCGCGCTCCTCGAGGTACTGGTAGGTCATGGCCGCCTCACGCCTCACGCCTCACGCCGCGATCGGTTCGAGATGGCTTTCGAGCCATCCGCGCAGGTGCTCGTGCTGCTTCGGCAGCTTCAGCGCCTCGCCCAGATGCGCGGGGTCCTCGTCGCGGGCGAAGCCGGGCTCGTTCGTCGCCACCTCGAACAGGACGCCGCCGGGCGTGCGGAAGTAGATCGCCCAGAAGTAGTCGCGGTCGATCACCGGGGTCACCATGTAGCCGGTATCGGCGATCGCCTTCCTGACCTCGGCCTGCGCGGCCCGGTCCGCGACCGCGAAGGCGACATGGTGGACCGAGCCCGCGCCCTGCGTCGCCGCGCGTGCGTCGGGGTGTTCCTCGAGGTCGATGACGTGGGCGCCGTTGCCGCCCTCGCGGACCAGCCGGGTCAGGTCGCCCTCGCGCCCGGCCTCGGCATAGCCCATGAAGGTCAGCAGCTCGGCCGTCTCGGCGGTGCGGCGGAGCCGGAGCGAGGTGGAGTGGAAGCCGCGGATCGCGGTGTCGGCGCCGACGCCGCCGCCGGTCCAGGGCGCGCGGTCGTCGCCCGGCGCCTCGACCAGCGCGAAACCGTCGCCATCCGGGCCCTGGAACAGAAGCCGATCCTCGCCGAAGCGGGTCTCGGCGCCGATCCCGGCGACGTCCCGTTCGGCCAGCCGCGCGCGCCAGGCGGCAAGCGCGCCCTCGGGCACGGCGAAGACGGTGGTGCCGACCTCGCCGGTGCCGGGACGGCCGGCGCCGATGTTCGGGAACGGGAAGTAGGTCATCACCGACCCCGGCGTGCCCGCGCCATCGCCGTAGTAGAGGTGGTAGACGTCGGGCGCGTCGAAGTTGACCGTCTTCTTCACCCGGCGCAGCCCGAGCGTTTCGGTGAAGAAGCGGTTGTTCTCGCCGGCATCGGCGGCCATCGAGGTCACGTGGTGAAGGCCCGTGATCTGCGTCAGCATGGTGGTCTCCCGCAGTTGGGTCCGGTCCCGGCCGGAGCTACCTCCGGGATATGGAGGGGCGCTGCGGCGGATAAAGGGGCGCCACCGCGCGGCTGTGCACAGATCCTGTGCCGCAGGGGCGCCACGCTGCGCATGGCCGCAGGCGGCCGGGTGGTGCGGGGCGCGTCGGCGCGGCCGACGTCGCCGACCGGGTACCGGGCCATCGTCCGGGGCCAGCGTCCGGGGCCGATTCCCAGGCCTGACGGCACCCGCCGCCGCGGCTAGAGATAGTCGTGCCGCTGCAGCCCGTACTTCGCCATCTTCTCGTTCAGCGTCCGCCGCGGCAGGCAGAGCTCGTCCATCACCGCCGAGATCGAGCCCTTGTGGCGGCGCATCGTGTTGTCGATCAGCATGCGCTCGAACGCCTCGACATATTCCTTGAGCGGCTTGCCCTCGGTCGTCATCGCCGGGCCGCTGTCCTCGTCGTCGGCCATCAGGAGCGAGGCGATCGTGCCGGTGCCGCGGCGGTTCTGCAGCACCGCGCGCTCGGCCACGTTGACAAGCTGGCGGATGTTGCCGGGCCAGGGCGCCTGGAGGAGTTGCGCAGCCTCCTGCGCCGTCACGTCCGGCGCATCGCAGCCGTATTCGTCGGCGAACTGCTCGGCCATCCGGGTGAAGAGCGTCAGGATGTCCTCGCCGCGGGCACGCAGCGGCGGCAGCAGGATCTTCAGCGCGGCAAGCCGGAAGTAGAGGTCGGGGCGGATCACCTGCTCGACCGTGCGGTCGGCCTGGTGCTGGTTGACGATCGCGATGATCCGCGTCTCGGCCGGGCTGCCCTGATCGTTGATGAAGGTGACGAGGCGCGCCTGCAGCGCGCTCGGCAGCGCCTCGACATCCTCGAGCACCAGCGTGCCGCCGCGCGCCTCCTCGACCAGCGGCTGCTGCACCCCGTCGCCCACCGGCCCGAAGAGCCGCACCGCGAGCGCCTCCTCGTTCAGCGCGGCGCAGGAGATCGAGACGAACTTCTTGCCGGCGCGCGGCCCCACCGCGTGCAGGGCATGCGCCACCAGCGTCTTGCCGGTGCCGGTCTCGCCGTCGATGAGGACGTGGCCGTCGGCCTGGCCGAGATCGAGGATGTCCTCGCGCAGCCGCTCCATGACCGGCGAGGTGCCGATCAGCTTCTTCATGATACCGGTGCCGTCCGACAGCTCCTTGCGCAGCGCGCGGTTGTCGAGCGTCAGCCGCCGCGCCTGCGTCGCCTTCTTGGCAAGCTCGGTCATCCGGTCGGGGTTGAACGGTTTTTCCAGAAAGTCGTAGGCGCCGATCCGCATCG
>CAZYBG010000093.1:0-11263 GCA_964645155.1 uncultured Rhodobacterales bacterium
GCATCCGTGGCATGGGCGAGAAGCGCCGCCGGCAGCCGCTCGCCCCAGAGATCGAGCCGCTGGCGCGGCGTGGTCACCAGCGCATCGGGCCGCGGCAGCGCGCGGGACAGGTCGCGCAGGCGCTGGCGCCGGTCGGCGGTCGCGCGGGCCGCGGACCGGACCAGCCGCGCCTCCTGCTCGGCCGCCCAGGCGAGCAGCTCGGCCCGGACCGGCACCGCCATCTCGGCCGCGGCAGTCGGCGTCGGCGCCCGCCGGTCGGCGGCGAAGTCGATCAGCGTCGTGTCGGTCTCGTGCCCCACGGCCGAGATCAGCGGGATCGCGGAGGCCGCCGCGGCACGCACCACGATCTCCTCGTTGAAGCCCCAGAGGTCCTCGACGCTGCCGCCGCCGCGGGCGACGATCAGCAGATCCGGGCGCGGCACCGGGCCGCCCGCTTCAAGCGCGTTGAAGCCGCGGATCGCCGCCGCGACCTCGGGCGCGCACCGCTCGCCCTGGACCGCGACCGGCCAGATCAGCACGGTGCGCGGAAACCGGTCGCGCAGGCGGTGCAGGATGTCGCGGATCACCGCGCCCGAGGGCGAGGTGACGACGCCGATCACCTCCGGCAGGAACGGCAGCGGCTTCTTCCGCGCCTCGGCGAACAGGCCCTCGGCCGCAAGCGCGGCCTTGCGCTTCTCCAGCAGCGCCATCAGCGCGCCCTGCCCGGCGGGGCGGATGTCGTCGATGACGATCTGGTACTTCGACTGGCCGGGGAACGTGGTGAGCCGGCCGGTCGCGATCACCTCCATGCCCTCCTCCGGGCGGGTCTGGAGACGGTCGACGACGCCCTTCCAGATCACGCCGGAAATCACCGCGCGGTCGTCCTTGAGGTCGAGATAGGCGTGCCCCGAGCGCGGCCACGAGACGCGGCCGATCTCGCCACGGACGCGGATCAGTCCGAACTCGCCCTCGATCACACGCTTGATCGCGCCCGAAAGCTCGCTGACCGTGAATGCGGGCGCGTTGCCGCCGGGCTCGTCCTCGATCACCTCGCTCATCGGCCCTCGCTTGCCACGCCTGCCGGCCGACCCTAGAACGCGGGGCGGAAAAGGCCAAGCGGGGCAGCCATGAACATCCTGATCCTCGGCGGGGGCGGGCGCGAACATGCGCTGGCCTGGGCGTTCCTGCAGAACCCCAAATGCGACCGGCTGATCGTGGCCCCGGGCAATGCGGGGATCGCGGCGATCGCCGAATGCGCCGGGATCGACATCCTCGACGGCGCCGCGGTGGTGGCCTTCGCGGCCGAGAACGCGGTCGAGTTCGTGGTGATCGGCCCCGAGGCGCCGCTTGCCGCGGGCGTGGCCGATGCCTGCCGGGCGGCGGGGCTTCTGACCTTCGGCCCGTCGGCCGCGGCCGCCCGGCTCGAAAGCTCGAAAAGCTTCACCAAGGAGGTCTGCGCCGCCTGCGGCGCACCGACCGCGGCCTGGGCCCGGTTCGCCGACGCCGCCGCGGCGCGCGACCACATCCTCGCGGCACCCCTGCCGATCGTGGTCAAGGCGGACGGCCTGGCCGCCGGCAAGGGCGTCGTCGTCGCGACCACCCGGGCCGAGGCGCTCGCCGCGGTCGACGACATGTTCGGCGGCAGCTTCGGCGCGGCCGGGGCCGAGGTGGTGATCGAGGAGTTCATGCCGGGCGAGGAGGCGTCGTTCTTCGTGCTCTGCGACGGCCGGGACGTGCTGCCGATCGGCACCGCGCAGGACCACAAGCGCGCCGGAGACGGCGATACCGGGCCGAATACCGGCGGGATGGGCGCCTATTCCCCGGCGCCGGTCCTGACCGCGGCGATCGAGGCGCAGGCGCTCGACGAGATCGTCCGGCCGACGGTGGCCGAGATGGCCCGCCGCGGAACGCCGTTCCAGGGCGTGCTCTATGCCGGGCTGATGATCGCCGGGGGCCGCGCGCGGCTGGTCGAATACAACGCCCGCTTCGGCGATCCGGAATGCCAGGCGCTGATGATGCGCCTCGGCGGACAGGCGCTCGACCTGCTCGAGGCGGCGGCCGAGGGGCGCCTGGCCGAGGCCCGGGTCAACTGGGCCGACGACCACGCGCTGACCGTGGTCCTGGCCACGCGGGGCTATCCGGGCGCCTATGCCAGCGGCTCGCAGATCCGCCGGGTCGAGGAACTGCCGCAAGATTCCTCGCAGGTCATGTTCCATGCCGGGACGGCGGCGCGCGACGGCGGCCTCGTCGCCGCCGGCGGGCGGGTTCTGAACGCCACCGGGCGCGGCGCCACCCTGGCCGAGGCGCGCGCCCGCGCCTATGCGCTGGCCGAGGCGGTGGACTGGCCGGGCGGCTGGTTCCGGCGCGACATCGGCTGGCGCGCGCTTTGAGGGCGGCCAAAGACAGGCCGGGGGAGGCGCTGCCTCCCCCGGACCCCCGCCGGAGTATATGCGACAGAATGAAGGGAGGGGGGATCAGGGGCAGGCGAGCGCCCGCACCGCCGCGCCGAGACTGCCATTTGGGCCGAGGTCGCGGCTGACGAGGCGGCCGCCCTCAAGCCGCGTGGCCTGGAGGCGCGACCAGTCGGGGCTGGCGGTGACGACCTCGGGCGGGGCGCCGGGGCAGGCGCGCAGGCCGCCCAGTATCTCGCGGTCGCCGATCCGGTGGTTGGTGTGGCCCTCGGCCGAGGCGACCTCGGTCAGGTCCGGCCCGGCGGGATCGTAGCGGACGACGCGCAGGATGCGGGCAAGGTGGGGGCGGTCGACATAGGCGATCTCGATCCGGCCGTCGCCGTCCAGATCGGCGATGGCGGCCGGGGCGAGCCAGCGGAAGCGCGTGCCGATGAAGGGCGTTGCCGTGCGCAGGGCCAGCGTGCCGCCGTCGAGCCCGTAGACGGCGAGCCGGGCCCCCCGGTCCTTATGGCTTTCCACCACCACCACTTCCGGTGCGCCGTCGCCGTCGAGGTCGGCGAGCCGCGGCGCGGTGTCCTCGAACACCAGCGGGTCGGGCCGGCGGACGGCGAGGCGGCGGCCGTCGGACAGGGTCACGGTGAGGGTGTCGTGCTCGACGGCGTCGCCGAGGACGCCGTGCGGGTAGCGGTTGGTCGGCCCGTCGTAGCGGGCGGCGACCACGGTCTGCGCGGACAGCGCGGCGGGCAGCGTCAGCGCGAGGATCAGCGCCGCCGCCAGCCGCATCAGATCTGCTTTTCCGGCATCTGCACGATGAGCCCGTCGAGCGCGTCGGTCACCTTGAGCTGGCAGGTCAGCCGCGACCGGGCGGTGTCGGGCTGGTAGGCGAAGTCGAGCATGTCTTCCTCCATGCTCTCCTTCGGCGGCAGCCGCGCCACCCAGTCGGGGTGCACGTAGACATGGCAGGTCGAACAGGCGCAGGCGCCGCCGCAATCGGCCTCGATCCCCGGAATGCCGTTGTCGCGGGCGCCTTCCATCACGGTCAGCCCGTTCGGAACCTCCACCACATGCGCGGTGCCGTCGTGCTCGATATAGGTGATCTTCGCCATCATCTTTCCCAGCCACGCCCCTCGCGCCGGAGATAGGCCAAAGCCCGGCGGTTTGCCAGAGGCCGCGCCGCGGCGCTACTTGGTGCCGAACATCCGGTCGCCGGCATCGCCGAGGCCGGGCACGATGTAGCCGAGCTGGTTCAGGTGGCTGTCGACGGCGGCGGTGACGATCGGCACGTCGGGATGCGCCGCCTTCATCCGGGCGATGCCCTCGGGCGCCGCGAGCAGGCACAGGAAGCGGATGTTGGTCGCCCCCGCCTGCTTGAGCAGATCGACCGCCGCGGCCGAGGAATTGCCGGTCGCGAGCATCGGGTCGACGACGATCACGATCCGGTCCTCGAGCTGGGTCGGGACCTTGAAATAGTACTGCACCGGCTGCAGCGTCTCATGGTCGCGGTAGAGCCCGATGAAGCCGACCCGCGCCGCCGGGATCAGCTCGAGGATGCCGTCGAGCAGGCCGTTTCCGGCCCGCAGGATCGAGACCAGCGCCAGCTTCTTGCCCTCGATCACCGGCGCGTCCATCTCGCGGAGCGGCGTCTCGATGCGCTTTGTCGTCATCGGCAGCTCGCGGGTGACCTCGTAGGCGAGAAGCAGGCTGATCTCGCGCAGAAGCTGCCGGAACGAGGCGGTCGAGGTGTCCTTCTCGCGCATCAGGGTCAGCTTGTGCTGGACCAGCGGGTGGTCGACGACGATCACGTGCGGGTCGACGGGGCTGGTCATGCTGCGGGCTCCAGTTTCCTGAGGATGCGGTCGCGGGTGGCGGCATCGCAGAAGGCCGCCTCCATCGCCGTGCGGTTGAGGCTGGCGAACACGCCGTCGTCCCAGTCGAACGCCTCGGCGAGGCGGGCGAACTCGTTCTCCATCGTGGTGTGGAAGAACGGCGGGTCGTCGGTCGAGACGGTGACCTTCACGCCGCGTTCGCGGAGCAGGCCGATCGGGTGCTGCCGCCAGCCGGGATAGATGCCGAGCGCGATGTTCGAGCCGGGGCAGACCTCGAGCACCGTGCCGCGCTCGGCCAGCTCGTCGACAAGCGCAAGGTCGGTCGCCGCGCGCACGCCGTGGCCGATCCGCTCGGCCCCGGCGGCGAGCGCGTCGCGCACCTCGTCCGGGCCGTTCCACTCGCCGGCATGCAGGGTGAGGCGCAGGCCCGCCTCGCGGGCGCAGGCATAGCTCCAGTCGAAGTCCGCCAGCCTGCCCTTCCGCTCGTCGCCCGCGATGCCGAAGCCGGTGACGAAGTCGCCCGCCGTCTCGGCCGCGCAGAGCGCTGCGCCGCGCGCCCGCTCGGGGCCGAGGTGGCGGATGCAGGTGACGATGCCGCGCGTCACGATCCCGGCCTTCCGCTCGGCCTCGTCGGCCGCCTCGCGCAGTGCGCCGAGGTAGTCGCGCCAGGCGGCGACGTCGTTGCCGCCGCAGAACTCGGGCGAGAGGAACAGCTCGGTGTAGATCACCCCGCTCGCCGCGCTTTCCTCCAGAACGGCCAGCATGAGGCGGCGGTAGTCCTCGGGCGTCTGCAAGGTCGAGGAAACGGCGGCATAGACGTCGATGAAGTGCCAGAAGTCGCGATAGGCGTAGTTGCCGTCCGCATCGAAGACACCCGAGATGTCCATCGACTTCTCCCGCGCCAGGCCGCGGATGAAGGCCGGCGGCGCGGCGCCCTCGAGGTGCAGGTGCAGTTCGGCCTTGGGGGTCACAGGAAGCTCCTGCCCGCGCCGCGCTCGGCCAGGCCCAGATGCGCGGCGAGGCTCGCGCCCACGTCGGCGAACGCCACCTGGCCGATCGCCCGCGCCGCGCCCCAGCCGACCACCGGCACCCGCTCGCGCGTGTGGTCGGTGCCGGCCCAGGTCGGGTCGTTGCCGTGGTCGGCGGTGAAGATCATCAGGTCACCCTCGCGCAGCCGGCCCAGCACCCGCGGCAGGCCGGAATCGAACCATTCCAGCGCGCGGGCGTAGCCGGCGACGTCGCGCCGGTGGCCGTGCAGGCTGTCGAACTCCACGAAGTTGGCGAAGGTCAACGATCCGTCTCCGGCACGGCCCGCCAAATCGACCAGATGTTCGAAAAGCTCAAGGTCAGTCCCCTTCCGCACCTCGTCGATCCCGCGCATCGAGAAGATGTCGCCGATCTTGCCGATCGCCTGCACCCGCCCACCCGCCGCAGACACCCAGTCGCACAGCGTCGGCGCGGGCGGGGCGATGGCGTAGTCGTGGCGGTTCGCGGTGCGGGTGAAGCCGCCGGCCTCGGTGCCGGTGAAGGGCCGCGCGATCACCCTTCCCACCTTCATCGCGTGGAGCGTCGGCGCCAGCGCCGCGCAGAGCGCGAGCAGCCGGTCGAGCCCGAACGCCTCCTCGTGCGCGGCGATCTGGAACACGCTGTCGGCCGAGGTGTAGCAGATCGGCCAGCCGGTGCGCAGATGCTCGGGCCCGAGCCGGGCGATGATCTCGGTGCCCGAGGCATGTTCGTTGCCGAGGATGCCCTCGGTGCCGGCCAGGCGGCAGACCTCGGCGACCAGGCTTTCGGGAAAGGCGGGCCGGGCCGCGGGGAAGTAGTGCCAGTCCCACGGCACCGGCACGCCTGTCAGCTCCCAGTGCCCGGACGGCGTGTCCTTGCCGCGCGACACCTCGGTTGCCGCGCCCCAGAGGCTCTCCGCGGCGGCGCCGAAGCCTTCCATCGCCGCGCCCGAGGCCAGCCGCACCGCGGCGCCGAGGCCCAGCCGGTCCAGATGCGGCAGGCGGAGCGGGCCGCTCCGCCCCCGGTCGGCATGGCCGGCGGCACAGGCCGCCGCGATATGGCCGAGCGTGTTGGCGCCGGTGTCGGGCACCTCGCCGTTGAAATAGTGCTCCGCGTCGGGCGCGCCGCCGGCGCCGGCCGAATCGAGCACCACCAGGAACGCCCGCGGCATCAGCCGACCCGCCGGTGGATCAGCGGCCGCTCCGGCGCGTCCTGACCCAGCGTGAAGGCGTTGACCAGCGCCCGCGAGGCCGCCTCGGCCTCCGCGTCGGTGGCCGCGTGCACCCGGGCGAGCGGCAGGTCGGGCGACACCTCCTCGCCCAGCGCGGCAATCTCGGACAGCCCGACCGAGGGGTTCACCCGGTCGGTCTCCCGCCGCCGCCCGCCGCCCAGCGCGACAACAATCTCGCCGACCGCGCGGGTGTCGATCGCCGTCACGACGCCCTCCTCCGGGGCCGGCACCTCGATGACGACCGGCGCCGAGGGCAAACGGTCGGGCCAGCGCTCCACGAAGTCGACCGGGCCGCCCAGCGCGGCGACCATCTCGCCGAAGACCTCGGCCGCCTGTCCGCTCTCCAGCGCCTGGGCGATCCGCCCCGCCCCATCCTCGGCATCGGCGGCGAGCCCGCCGAGCGCCAGCGCCTCGCCGCCGAGCGCCACCGTCAGGTCCCAGAGCCGGGTGGTGACGGCCGTCCCGGTCAGCGTCTCCATCACCTCGATCACCTCAAGCGCGTTGCCCGCGGCCGCGATCAGCGGCTCGTCCATGCCGGTGATCAGCGCCCGCGTCATGCAGCCGGCGCCCTGCGCGGCGCCGACCAGCGCCGCCGCTAGCGCCTCGGCCTGCGCCATCGAGGCGAGGAACGCGCCCGAGCCGACCTTGACGTCGAGCACCAGCGCCTCGAGCCCGGCGGCAAGCTTCTTCGACAGGATCGAGGCGGTGATCAGGTCGATCGACTCGACCGTACCGGTCACGTCGCGGATCGCGTAGAGCCGCTTGTCGGCGGGCGCGATCTCGCCCGAGGCGCCGACGATGGCGCAGCCGATATCGGCGGTCAGCCGCTGCAGCCGCTCGACGCTCACGTTCGTCGTGTAGCCGGGGATCGCCTCGAGCTTGTCGAGCGTGCCGCCGGTATGGCCCAGCCCGCGCCCCGAGATCATCGGCACGTAGGCGCCGCAGGCGGCCAGCGCGGGGGCGAGCAGCAGCGACACGCAGTCGCCGACGCCGCCGGTCGAGTGCTTGTCGACCACCGGCCCCGGCAGGTCCCATTCCAGCGTCAGGCCGCTGTCGCGCATCCCCCGCGTCAGCGCGACCCGGCCGGGCTCGCCCAGGCCCTTGAGGCAGACGGCCATGGCGAAGGCCCCGGCCTGCGCGTCGGTGACCTCGCCCGAGGCGAGGCCGGCGGCGAACCAGCCGAGTTCGTCGGCGGTGGGCCGGCGGCCCTGCCGAAGCCGCGCAATGATGCCGCGCGCCTCCATCTCAGACCGCCATGTGGCTGGAGACGAAGGCGCCGGGCAGAAGCTCGTCAAGCCGCCGCGTGAGGGTGGCGCCGGCAACGGTCGCCATCGTCACCGGCACCGCGCCCGCGGCGAACTCGGCCAGCTTCTGGCGGCAGCCGCCGCAGGGCGGTACCGGAGAGGGCGCATCGGCGATCACCGCGACCTCGGCGATCTCGGTATCGCCGCCGGCGATCATCGCGGCGATGGCGCCGGCCTCGGCGCAGGTGCCTTCGGGATAGGCCGCGTTCTCGACATTGACGCCGGTATAGACCCGGCCCGAGGCGGCGCGGATGGCGGCGCCGACCTTGAAGTTGGAATAAGGCGCGTAGGCATGGCCGCGGATCGCGCGGGCCTCGTCGATCAGGCTCATCGGTCGGCCTCCCCTTGGCGTCGCCCGACTGTGCGGCGCACCTCCCGCCGATGCAAGGGGAGGACGGGCCCCAGGACGGGCCCCGCCCGGAACCCCGCCACGGGCCCCGCGTTGGGCCGAAGGAAGGAGACGCCCATGCCCAAGGTCAAGCCCGTCGCCGCCGGCGCGGCACCGCTCGCCGCACTGCCCGAGATCGAGACCCATGCCGACGAACCGATGACGCCGAAGCAGGCCGCGATCCTGCGCGAGCTCTGCGAGCGGAAGGGCGAGCCGTTCGACGGCGCGCTGACCCGGCGCCAGGCCGAGGAGCGCATCGCCTATCTGGACGACGCGGGCTGAGCGGCGGGCCCCGCCGGCGCGGTCGTGAAGCGGCCTGGCAGGGCCACCTCCAGAAGCTCGAGGTCGTCGCCGGGATCGGCCCACCGGGTGGCGAGCCCGGGCGGGATGACGAAGGCGTCGCCTGCCGCGAGAGGCTGCGGCGGCCGTCCCTCGCCCTCCAGCACCAGCCCGCCGCGCATGACGAAACCGAACAGGATGTCGGCATCGTGCCGCATCCAGGCGGCTTTACCTTGTCCCTTCCGCACAACGGCGACCGATGCGACGCCGCCGGTATTCGTCGCGATCGTGGTGTCGCGCGCCACGTAGCCCGGCAGCCGGAACGGCCGCCAGTCGCCATCGGCGGCGCGGTTGTGCACGAACCTCTGCCCCGCCCATTCCCGGTCGGGGCGCAGCGTCGGCGTCGGCAGGTCGAGCCCGTGCTCGATCTCGGTCAGATGCTCGGCCGGCACGCCGATCTCGATCACCTCGACGCCGTCCGACGCCTCGAGCACCCGGTGGCGGATCTCGGGCGGCTGGATGAAGCAGTCGCCGGGATGGAGCCGCCGCGGCCCGCCCTGGTCCTCGTAGACGACATCCACCCAGCCGGCGATGCAGAAGATCAGCTGGAAGCCGACCTTGTGGAAATGCACCATGTCGGGCACCGGCCCGGCCTGCGGGATGCGGATATGGCTCGCGATCATCGCGCCGCCCAGGCGCGAGGGCACCAGGTCGCGGTACTCCATGCCGGCCCGGCCCACGACCCACGGCGCGCCGTCGGCGAGGCGGCGCACCACGAAGTCGTGCTGCGTCGGCGGCAGCACCAGCGGCGGGTCGAGCGTGTCGATCTCGATCCGCGTGCCGTTCGGGGCCACCAGCTCGCGCGCGCCGCCAGCGATCAGCACCGGGTCGTCGGCCAGGATGCGGATCGTCCCCGGCGGCTCGGCGGCACCGGTCTCGACCCGCAGGCGCAGCCCGTGGCCCGAGAACACCGCCACCCGCGGATCGTCGGCCGGAAAGATCCGGTCGAGGCGCATGCCGAGCGTCCGGGTGAAGAAGGCGATGTCGTCGCGCAGGTTGCGCGTCGGCAGCCGCACCTCGGCCCGGATGTTCTGCATCGCCGTCCCCTCCCCTGACCGGCCGCCCGATCGCGGCGGTGGACTTCCCCCGCCGTTCCCCTGCAGACTGCGCCGGCCGCGCGCCGCCCGCAAGCGGCCCCCGAAAGCGGCTCTTGCCGGAGGCGGGGCAATCCCGCTAGATCGGGTCGGCGAATATGGTTTAACGTTAAACCACCCTGGGGAGGGGGAGCCCTTGGACGAACCGCGCCACGACAACGCCCGGCAGGAGGCGCTTGACTACCACGCGCTGCCGAAGCCCGGGAAACTCGAGATCCGCGCGACCAAGCCGCTTGCCAACGGCCGCGACCTGGCCCGCGCCTACTCGCCCGGGGTCGCCGAGGCCTGCCTCGAGATCAAGGCCGACCCCGCCACCGCGGCGCTCTACACCGCGCGCGGCAACCTCGTCGCGGTCGTCACCAACGGCACCGCGGTGCTCGGGCTCGGCAATATCGGCGCGCTGGCCGCCAAGCCGGTGATGGAGGGCAAGGCGGTCCTGTTCAAGAAGTTCGCCAACATCGACTGCTTCGACATCGAACTGAACGAGGCCGACCCGGTCAAGCTGGCCGAGATCGTCTGCGCGCTCGAACCCTCGTTCGGCGCGATCAACCTCGAAGACATCAAGGCGCCGGACTGCTTCGTCGTCGAACGGATCTGCCGCGAGCGGATGAACATCCCCGTCTTCCACGACGACCAGCACGGCACCGCGATCGTCGTCGGCGCCGCGGCGACCAACGCGCTGCGGGTAGCGGGCAAGGATATCGGCCGGATCAAGGTCGTCTCGACCGGCGGCGGCGCGGCCGGGATCGCCTGCCTCGAGATGCTGGTCAAGCTCGGCGTGAGGCGCGAGAACGTCTTTCTCTGCGATCTGGCCGGGCTCGTGCACGAGGGCCGCACCGAAGACATGACGCCGCAGAAGGCCGCCTTCGCCCAAGCCGGCGGGCCGCGCGGCCTGGCCGAGGTGATGGCGGGCGCCGATCTCTTCCTCGGCCTCTCGGGGCCGCGGGTCCTCAGCGCCGAGATGGTCGCGCGGATGGCCGAGCGGCCGATCATCTTCGCTCTCGCCAACCCGACGCCCGAGATCATGCCGGACGAGGCCCGCGCCGTCGCCCCCGACGCGATCATCGCCACCGGCCGGTCCGACTATCCCAACCAGGTCAACAACGTCCTGTGCTTTCCGTTCATCTTCCGCGGCGCGCTCGATGTCGGCGCGACCGAGATCAACGACGCGATGAAGATCGCCTGCATCGAGGGCATCGCCGCGCTCGCCCGCGCCACCACCAGTGCCGAGGCCGCGGCCGCCTACCAGGGCGAGAAGCTGACCTTCGGGCCCGACTACCTGATCCCCAAGCCCTTCGATCCGCGCCTGATCGGCGTCGTCGCGACCGCGGTGGCGAAGGCGGCGATGGAGTCGGGCGCCGCGACCCGCCCGATCGAGGACCTTGCCGCCTACAAGCGCACGCTCGACAGTTCCGTGTTCCGCTCGGCGCTGCTGATGCGCCCGGTCTTCGAGGCCTCGGCCCTCGCCGCCCGCAGGATCGTCTTCGCCGAGGGCGAGGACGAGCGCGTGCTGCGCGCCGCCAACGCGATGCTCGAGGAGACGACCGACGCGCCGGTGCTGATCGGCCGGCCCGAGGTGGTCGAGATGCGCTGCGAGCGCGCCGGCCTGCCGCTCCGCCCGGGCCGCGACTTCGAGATCGTGAACCCCGAGAACGACCCGCGCTACCGCGACTACTGGGGCACCTA
>CAZYBG010000094.1:0-11022 GCA_964645155.1 uncultured Rhodobacterales bacterium
CGACCGCGCCCATCGGCTCGGAGTACTTGGTGCCGAAGTAGAAGATCTGCCCGACCTCGATGCCACGTCCGACCTTGCGATGCGCCTCGGGCACGGCCGCGAAGACCGCGTCGTCATGCGTCTCGTCGGTGCGGGCGTAGAGCGCGGTGAACTCCCCGCAGACGGCGGCGACCTGGGCGCGGTCGTCGTAGTCGATCTCGCGCCGGCCGAGCTTCAGGCCGGTCACCCGGTCGTCGTAGAACACCTCGCTCTCGCCGGTGGCGGCGAGCACCAGGAATTCGTGCGTGTCGTCGCCGCCGATCGGGCCCGAGGCGGCGCGCATCGGGATCGCGGTCAGCCCCATGCGCTCGTAGGTCCGCAGATACGAGACCATGTGCCGGTTGTAGGCGTGCAGCGCCGCGTCCCTGTCGACGTCGAAGTTGTAGCCGTCCTTCATCAGGAACTCCCGCCCCCGCATGATGCCGAACCGGGGGCGCACCTCGTCGCGGAACTTCCACTGGATGTGGTAGAGCGTCAGCGGCAGGTCGCGGTAGCTCGACACGCTGGCGCGGAAGATGTCGGTGATCATCTCCTCGTTGGTGGGGCCGTAAAGCATGTCGCGGTCGTGCCGGTCGCGGATGCGGAGCATCTCGGGCCCGTAGGCGTTATAGCGCCCGCTCTCCTGCCAGAGGTCGGCGGGCTGGATCGTCGGCATCAGAAGCGGGATGTGCCCCGCCCTCGCCTGCTCCTCGTGCACGATCTCCTCGATCCGGCGCAGCACGCGGAAGCCGAGCGGCAGCCAGGAATAGATGCCCGCCGCCTGCTGCTTGATCATGCCGGCGCGCAGCATGTAGCGGTGCGAGACGATCTGCGCCTCTGCAGGGTTCTCCCTCAGGACGGGGAGGAAATAGCGGCTGAGACGCATCGGGCCTCTCCTGGGTGGCGGGTCTCCGCCGTGTAGAGAACGCCGCGCAGGCAGGCAAGGGCCGGAGCCGAGGCGCCCCCCGCCCGTGTCTTTGCCGCCCGCCACCTTGCAACGCCCGCCGCCTTCGGCCATGTCTTGCCGGGCGCAACAGGATGGGACGGATGACGCTGCCGATCAGGGATCAGCTGAAGTACTGGGGCCTCGCGGCAGTCGCCTTCCTGGTCCTGCTCTGGCTTCTCGGTGACGTGATCCTGCCGTTCCTGCTGGGGGGTGCGATCGCCTACTTCCTCGATCCGGTGGCCGACCGGCTGGAGCGGATGGGGCTGTCGCGCGCCGCGGCGACGGCAATCATCACGATCCTCGCGATCCTCATCTTCGTCCTCGGCGTCGTCCTCGTCATCCCGACGCTCGCGCGGCAGACGACGGCGCTGATCGACACCGCGCCGCAGCTGTTCCGCAACCTGCAGGATTTCCTGACGGCGCGGTTCCCGTCGCTGATGGAAGAAGGCTCGACGCTGCGCGAGTCGATCGCCGGGCTTGGCACAACGGTGCGCGAGCGGGGGGGAGAGCTGGTCAACGCCATCATCGGGACGTTCTCGTCGGTCCTGAACGTGGTCCTGCTGTTCGTGATCGTGCCGGTCGTCGCGTTCTACCTGCTGCTCGACTGGGACCGGATGGTGGCCGAGATCGACAAGCTGCTGCCGCGCGACCATGCCCCGGCGATCCGCCAGCTGGCGCGCGAGATCGACGCGACGCTTGCCGGCTTCGTCCGCGGCCAGGGAACCGTCTGCCTGATCCTCGGAACCTACTATGCCGTGGCGTTGATGGTCGTCGGGCTGCAGTTCGGCCTCGTCATCGGCCTTGTCGCCGGGCTTCTGACCTTCATCCCCTATATCGGCGCGCTGATCGGCGGCATCCTCTCGATCGGGCTCGCGCTGTTCCAGTTCTGGGGCGAGTGGTGGACGATCCTGATCGTCGCCGCCATCTTCCAGGTGGGGCAGATCATCGAAGGCAATGTCCTCACGCCGAAGCTCGTCGGATCGTCGGTGGGGCTGCACCCGGTCTGGCTGATCTTCGCGCTTTCGGCGTTCGGCGCGCTCTTCGGCTTTGTCGGCCTGCTCGTCGCCGTGCCGGTGGCGGCGGCGCTCGGCGTCCTGACGCGGTTCGCGGTCCGGCAATACACCGAAAGCCGGCTCTACCAGGGGGTCAGCGGGCAGGACGGCGCCGAGTGAGCGCGCGATGGCCGAACAGCTCGCCTTCCCCCTCCCGCGGCTAGAAGCGCGGGGCCGCGAGGCGTTCTTCGTCTCGCCGGCCAACGCGCTCGCGGTCAGGCAGCTCGAGCACTGGCAAGGCTGGCCGGACCGCAAGCTGCTGCTCGTCGGACCGCCGGGTTCGGGCAAGAGCCACCTGGCGGGCATCTGGGCCGAGCGTGCGGGCGCGGCCGTGGTGCAGGCCGCGGCCCTGGCGGAGGCCAACGTGCCGCGACAGGCCGGCGGGCCCGTCTTGGTCGAGGATGCCGACCGGCTGCCCGCTTCGGCGGAGGCCGCGCTCTTTCACCTCCACAACCTCGTCCTGGCGGGCGGCCATGCGCTGCTGCTCACCGCGCGGGGCCCGGTGCGGGACTGGCCGGTCCGCCTGGCGGACCTGCGCAGCCGCTTGGAAGGCACCTCCGCCGCGACGCTGCCGCCGCCCGACGACCCGCTTCTCGCGGCACTTCTCGTCAAGCTGTTCGCCGACCGCCAGATCGCACCGCCGCCGCGGCTCATCGACTACTGCGTGCGGCGGATGGACCGGAGTTCCGCCGCGGCCGCCGCACTGGTCGAGGCGCTGGACCGTGCCGCGCTCGCCACCGGTCGGCCGATCGGCGTACCGCTTGCGGCGACGCTGCTGGACAAGCCGCCCGGCCCGGCACCATGATCGTCACATATCCGTCACGGAACCACCGCCATAAGCCCCTCATGACACAAGCCGATTTCCTGAAGGCCGCGTTTCCCGCGCCGGTCGCGGTCCCCGAGGCCGACCGGCTGGGCCCGCGCCGCCTGTTCAACCGCGAGCTGTCATGGCTGGCCTTCAACTGGCGCGTGCTGGACGAATCGAAGAACCCCCGCGTCCCGCTGCTCGAGCGGCTGCGGTTCCTGTCGATCTCGGCGACGAACCTCGACGAGTTCTACACCGTGCGCGTCGCCGGCCTGCGCGAGCTGGCCCGCGCCGGCAACGTGACCGCCTCGGACGACGGCCTTTCGCCGGCCGAGCAGCTCGTCCTCATCAACGACGATGCCCGCAGGCTTCTGGCCGCGCAGCAGACGGTCTGGAACCGGCTGAAGCGCGAGATGGAGGGCGAGGGCATCCACATCCTGACCCGCGGCAAGCTGACCAAGAGGGACATGACGCTGCTCGAGGAGCATTTCCTGGCCAAGGTCTTCCCGGTCCTCTCGCCGCTCGCCATCGACCCGGCGCATCCGTTTCCGTTCATCCCGAACGCCGGCTTCTGCCTTGCCCTGCAGCTCGAACGGAAGTCCGACCAGCGGCCGCTGCAGGCGCTGCTGCCGGTGCCGCAGCAGATCGCCCGGTTCCTGCCGCTGCCCGGGCGCTCGGGCCACCACCGGTTCCTGCCGCTCGAGGAGCTCTTGCTCCTCCACCTCGGCGCGCTGTTCCCGGGCTACGAGACCAAGGCCCATTGCGCCTTCCGGGTCCTGCGGGACAGCGACATCGAGGTCGAGGACGAGGCCGAGGACCTGGTGCGCGAGTTCGAGGTGGCGCTGAAGCGCCGGCGGCGCGGCGAGGTCATCCGGATGAAGATCTCGACCGACGCGCCCTCGAGCCTCCGCGCGCTGGTGATGAGCGAGCTTCACGTCACGGCCGACGAGGTGGTCGAGGTCCGCGGCCTGCTCGGGATGGCCGACCTCAAGGAACTCGTCCTCGACGACCGGCGCGACCTGCTCTGGCCCGCCTTCACGCCGCGCGTGCCCGAAAGGGTGCAGGACCACGACGGCGACATGTTCGCGGCGATCCGCCAGAAGGACATGCTGCTGCACCACCCCTACGAGACCTTCGACATGGTGGTGCGCTTCCTCGAACAGGCGGCGCGCGACCCCGAGGTGCTGGCGATCAAGCAGACGCTCTACCGCACCAGCCGCGAAAGCCCGATCGTCGAGGCGCTCTGCGAGGCGGCGGAGGCCGGCAAATCGGTGACCGCGCTGGTGGAGCTGAAGGCGCGCTTCGACGAGGCCGCAAACATCCGCCAGTCGCGGCGCCTCGAACGCGCCGGGGCGCATGTCGTCTACGGCTTCATCAACCTCAAGACGCACGCCAAGATCTCGACCGTGGTCCGGCGCGAGGGCGAGAACCTCGTCACCTACACCCATTACGGCACCGGCAACTACCACCCGATCACCGCGCGCATCTACACCGACCTCAGCCTGTTCACCTGCGACCCGGCGCTCGGCCGCGACGCGACGAAGGTGTTCAACTACCTGTCGGGCTATGCGCAGCCCGAGGTCCTGGAGAACCTCGCGATCTCGCCGCTCACGCTCAAGCCGCGGCTGATCGAGCTGATCGCGCGCGAGGCCGACCATGCCCGCGCCGGGCGGCCGGCGGAGATCTGGGCCAAGATGAACTCGCTCGTCGAGGCGGACGTGATCGACGCGCTCTACGCCGCGAGCCAGGCCGGGGTACGCATCCAGCTCGTCATCCGCGGCATCTGCGCGCTGCGCCCCGGGATCAGGGACCTCTCCGAGAACATCCGCGTCAAGTCGATCGTCGGGCGTTTCCTCGAACATTCGCGGATCGTCTGCTTCGGCAACGGCCGCGGCCTGCCCTCGCGCAAGGCGCGGGTGTTCATCTCGTCGGCCGACTGGATGGGCCGCAACCTCAGCCGCCGGCTCGAGACGCTGGTCGAGATCCGCAACGACACGGTCAAGGCGCAGATCGTCGACCAGATCATGGCGGCGAACCTTGCCGACGAGGCGCAGACCTGGGTGCTGAAGCCGAACGGCGACTATGTCCGCTATCCGTTCCCCGAGGACCGGCAGCCGTTCAACTGCCACCGCTTCTTCATGGACAACCCCTCGCTTTCGGGCCGGGGCTCCGCCGGGGCTGCGGACGCGCCGCGGCTGGCCCATTCGCGCGACTGACGCGCGGGGCGGCTGGATCGGCGGGGCGGGCCGGATGCGTGGCCATCGGCGCGGGCCGCGACGGCGCATGGTCGCGCCCGATCACCGGCTTGTGCAGCGCATCGGCTCGACATCGGCGCGACCGCGCGCTAGCACGGGCGCCGCACGAGCCGCGAACGAGATCAGCCACGTGACGATGCCTGCCCGACTTGCCCGCCTGCTCGCGGCGCTCGCCCTCCTCATTGTCGCCGCTTGCGGCGCGCCGCCGGCGCCCGATCAGCCGGACCGGCGCGATATCGACGCGCTGACTGCCAGGCTGGTCTCGCTCGGACCCGAGATCGACCCCGAGGAAGCCGCGCGGATGGCGCGCATCTCCTACGAATACCCGCTTCAGCTGCGGCGCGAATACGGCGTGACCGATCCGCCGCTGATCCACAACACGAAGGTCAACATGGGGCTGCGCCCGCGCGGCCTGTGCTTCCAGTGGGCCGACGATCTGGAGGCGCGGCTGCGCCAGGAGAACTTCCGGACCTTCGCCTTCCACCGCGCGATCGCCAACGCCGATACCCTGCGGATCGACCACAGCGTGCTGATCGTCAGCCGCGTCGGCGACGACATGTACCAGGGCGTCGTGCTGGACGGCTGGCGCAACGGCGGCAACCTCTACTGGTCGCGGACCACCGAGGACGAACGCTACGACTGGGTGCCGCGCGAGATCGTCTTCGCCCAGCGCCGTGCGGCCGCAAGGTAAACCGGGCGCAGTGCGGGGTTTCGGGATTATGTATTTCGAAACAGAGTTCTAGCCCTTGGAGAGAGCTCAGGACAAGGCCGACCGCCGCCTGCGCGCCGCGGTTGACCACCCGCCGGCCGACGGGCAGAGTCCGGGCCGCAAGGTCAAGGGAATCGCCGCATGGATGGAACGCCGGACCAGCGGTCGGAAAATCCCGGCCCCTTCGGCAAGCCGCTGTTCGAGGACCCCTCGGCACGGGCGCTGAGCCGCGTCGGGGTGATCGACGTCGGCTCGAACTCGGTCCGGCTCGTGGTGTTCGACGGCGCCGCCCGCTCGCCGGCCTATTTCTACAACGAGAAGGTGATGGCCGGCCTCGGCGCCGGCCTCGGCGAAACCGGGCGCCTCAACCCCGAAGGCCGTGTCAGGGCGCTCGCCGCGCTCCGGCGCTTTGCAGCACTCGCCAAGGCGATGAAGGTCTCCCCGCTGACGACGGTCGCGACGGCGGCGGTGCGCGAGGCCGCAGACGGCGACGAGTTCCAGCGGGAGGTCCGGCGCGCGACCGGGCTCAGGCTCAACATCATCACCGGCGAGGAGGAGGCGCGGCTCTCGGCGCAGGGCGTGCTCCTCGGCTGGCCGGAAGCCGAAGGGATCATCTGCGACATCGGCGGTTCGTCGATGGAACTGGCCGAAGTCTCGGGCGGCAAGGTCGGCGATCGGGTCTCGACCGCGCTCGGGCCGCTCAAGCTGCGCGACATCAAGGGCGGCCCCAAGGCGATCCGGAACCACGCGGGCAAGGTGCTCGACAAGCTCGCCAGAAGCTTCGCACGGAACCAGCGCCTCTATCTCGTCGGCGGCTCGTGGCGCGCGATCGCCCGCATCGACATGGAGCGGCGCGACTATCCGCTGACGGTGCTGCACGAATACCGCATGACGCCCGAGCAGGCGCAGGAGACGGTGCGCTACATCGAAGGCCATCCGATCGAGGCGCTGCGGGCGAAGACCGGCATCGGCGCCGAGCGGATGGAACTGGTGCCGGTCGCGGCGCAGGTGCTGCACGCGCTCGTCACCGCGCTGAAGCCCGCGGCGATCGACGTGTCGTCCTACGGCATCCGCGAGGGGATGCTCTACGAGCAGATGCCGGCCAAGCTGCGCGCCCGCGACCCGCTGATCGAGGCCTGCCGCTTCGCCGAGCAGAGCGGCGCCCGCATCCCGGGCTTCGGCAAGAAGCTTTACGGGTTCATCGAGCCGCTGTTCCCGGCCACCCCGCCGGAGCGCCTGCGGATCGTCAAGGCGGCGTGCCTTCTGCACGACGTGAGCTGGCGGGCGCACCCGGACTATCGTCACGAGGTTTGCTTCGACAACGCCACCCGCGCCAATCTTGGCGGCCTCAACCACCACGAGCGGGTGTTTCTGGGCCTCGCCCTGCTGCACCGCTATCGCAACAGCCGCGCCGGCACGCGGTTCGAGCCGCTGTTCCAGCTGCTGAGCGATCCCGAGAAGCAGGAGGCCGAGGCGGTCGGCAAGGCGATGCGGTTCGGCGCGATGTTCTCGGCCGAGGCGCTGGACGAGCTGGCAGCGTTCGCCTACGACCCGGCCGCCGCCCGGCTGGAGCTGGTGCTGCGCCCCGCTGCCGAGCCGCTCTATGGCGAGGTCGCCGCGGCGCGGCTGCAGTCGCTGGCCAAGACGATGAACGTCGCCGACCTCAAGGTCAGCATCCGCGACTGACGCTCAGATGTCGACCTCGCCGCCCGGCTGGACCTCGCCGGGCTGGCGTCGGCGGATGATGATGTCGCCGTTCGGCAGGATTTCGGGCGCGTGATAGTTCGCGACATCGTCAATCAGCGCGGCGAGGTCGCGGAGGATCGGCTCGACATTCTCGGCGAACATCTCCATCCCCTCGGCCATGTCGCGGAGCGCGGGCTCCATCTCGGACAGGAGGCCGCGGAGGAAGAGCCGTGCCCCCTCCTCGACCAGCGAACGGCCCTCCTCCATATCGCCCGGCGGCTCGGCCTCCTGGGCGAGGGCCGGCAGGGGCTGCGCGGCAACGAGAAGGGCGACGACCACGGCTCTCATGGCGCCAATATAGGCGCTGGCGCCGCGGATTGGGAGTCAGAGGGCGATGTCGAGCGTGACCGGGAAGTGGTCGGACGCGGCGAGCAGCGCCTCGCGCAGCACCGGGTCGCGGTAGCAGCGCGGGTCGTCGAACGGGTGCCAGATGGCCCAGTGCGGCCCCAGCCCCAGCAGATCGGGCGACACCATGATGTAGTCGAGCAGGGCCGAGAGCCAGCGGTTCTCGGCCGCGATGAAGAACCGCGCGGTCGCCGGCGTCGCGGCGATCCGCTGGCTGACGGCGCGGCGCGCATGCGGCTCGTGCAGCCGCAGGTCGGTGGCGGCGCCGTCGGTGCCCATCACCACCTCGACGCCGGACCGGCCGAACAGCTTCTCGTATTCGTCAAGGCCGGGGCCATCGTTGAAGTCACCCAGCACGATCAGGCTTTCGCCCGCGTGCAGATGCGCCTCGACCCGGCGGCGGAGCCAGACGCACTGGGCCAGCTGCTTGCGCCGGTTGGCGATGGCAAGGCGGGTCACCTCGTCGGGCGTGCGTGCGCCGTGCGGCGCCTTCGACTTCACGTGGACGCCGATCATCCGGAACACCCGGCCCGAGCGGGCGGTGCAGGACAGCTCGAGCGGCGGCTTCGAGAAGGTGACGGTTTCGAGCGTGTTGTCGATGTCGAGGTCGATCCTGAGGGCGGCGTCGAACCGGGGTGCATGCGCATCCCTGTCCGCGTCGCCCTGCGGGTCGTGCCGCGGTGTCAGCGCGTCGGGGTCGTAGAGAAGCGCGATCTCCTGCTCGGTATCGTTGCGGAACCCCATGATCGCCCGCCGCGCCCGGATGCCCGCGGCGGCAGCGAACGTCCCGAGCGCGCGCAGCGTGTCGCGCCGGCCGTTCCGGTCGGGCGCCTCGATCACCATGACGGCGTCGGCGTCGAGCGCGGCGAAGACCGTCCTGAGCCCGGCGATCTGCGCGGCCCGCGTCACGTCCTGGCGCCCCGAGACGCCGGCATCGTCGAGCAGCCGGCCCGCATCATCGAAGAGCGCGTTGAACCATTCGACGTTGTAGGTCGCGATCCTCATAGCGCGTGGGTCCGTGAAATCTCGTCCCACGCGCGGTTGACCGCGGCAAGCCGGCGCTCGGCGAGCTTTACCGCCTCCTCCGGCACGCCGCGGGCGACGAGGCGGTCCGGGTGATGCTCGCGCACGAGCCGGCGCCAGGCCGCGCGCACCTGGTCGAGAGGCGCGCCGTGCTCGACGCCCAGCACCTCCCACGGGTCGGGTTCGGCGTCGGGAACGTAGCGCGCGCGGATGCCCCGGAACTCGGTCGGGCTGAGGCCGAAGATGCGGGCCACCTCGGTCAGGAAGGCATCCTCGCGGTCGTGGTAGTGGCCGTCGGCGGTGGCGATGTGGAACAGGCTCTCGACCAGGTCGAGCAGCGTCTGGTGGCCGCCCTCGAACATCCGGCGGATGCGCCGGGCGTAGTCGTCGAAGCCCGCCACGTCCTCGCGGGCGAGGTTGAACACCCGCGCGGCATTCACCTCCTCGTCCTCGGGGATGGTGAAAACCTCGCGGAAGGCGGTGACCTCGGCGCGGGTGACGCGGCCGTCGGCCTTGGCCATCTTGGCGCTGAGGGCGATGACGCCGATGGCGAAGGCCACTGTCCGCTCGGGCGGGGTGCGGAGCTGTTCGAACACCGCCGCCAGCCCCTCGCCCTTGGCGAGCGCGGCAAGCGCTTCGGAGATGCGGGTCCAGACCGACATGGCCGAAAGCCTACCCGGTCCACAGCGCCGTGTCAGCGCGTCTCGGCCGCCGGCCGCGGCGCCCGTGACGCACCGGTCGGGTCCGGGGTTTCCGCTACCGCCGCAGCGAAACCTCATCCGTTGCTGGACCAGCGCTCGCTCCCCATGCGGCCGTCTGGCGGCGCGGGTTGGCTTTCATCCCGCGCACCCCCTCGCCTTGCCGTTGCCGCGGGGCACCGCCCGGCCGGTCAGGAAAGCGTGCGGAGGCCCGCGGGGGTCGCGATCTGCGCGCGGAGCGCCGGCGCCGGGCCCTCCAAGATTTCGAGGCGCGGGTCGTCGAGGCGCCCGGCAAGGGCCGCCCGGAGCGCCTCGGCCTCCGGGTGGACGAGGGTGAGCAGGCGCAGGCGGCACCCCCGGTCGGGCAGGCTGTCGGCGGGGTGGAGGTTGCCCTGCCATTCGATCAGCCCGGGGAAGGCGCCGCCGAACGGCAGCCGTCCGTCATCGGGGATCGCCATGCGCCAGCGGAAATCGCCCCGCGCGAGGTCGTGGACGCGCCCCGCCCCCGCGGGCGAGGCGGCAAGCGCGCGGACGAGATCGTCGCAGCGCGCCACCCAGTTGGTCAGGCGCGGCGGTCCGGAGAACCCGTCGAGATCGAACCACCGCGGCCGGCCGGGCGGCCGGCCCGCGGGATCGACGGCGATCACCTCGAGATAGACACCCGGGCCGAGCGAGAGGAGGCGGTTGTGGGTGCCCATCTGCGGATGCGCACCGCCCGGCGCCAGCGGCACGCCCAGCGCCGCCTCGACGGCGGCCACGCCGTCGGCGAGACTGGCGGCGCTGACCGCGAGATGATCGAGAAAGAGCACCCTTGCCTCACCCGGCCGCCGCGGGCCCCTGCCCGTCCGTCCGCGCCGCGCGGATCAGCGCCAGGATCTCGCGTGCCGCGGCGGGAATGTTTGTCCCCGGCCCGAAGATCGCCCTGACGCCGGCCTCGCGCAGGAACGCGTAGTCCTGCTGCGGGATCACGCCGCCGCAGATGACGAGGATGTTGCCGGCGCCCTGGGCCTTCAGCGCCTCGATCAGCTTCGGCGCGAGCGTCTTGTGGCCCGCCGCCTGCGACGAGATGCCGACGACATGGACGTCGTTGTCGACGGCGTCCTGCGCCGCCTCCTCCGGCGTCTGGAACAGCGGGCCGACGTCGACGTCGAAGCCGATATCGGCAAAGGCGGTGGCGATCACCTTGGCACCGCGGTCGTGGCCGTCCTGGCCCATCTTGACGACCAGCATCCGGGGGCGGCGCCCTTCCTCCCCGGCGAACGCCTCGACATCCTTCTGGATCGCGGCGAAGCCCTCGTCGCCCGCATAGGCCGCGCCGTAGACGCCGGCCAGCGTCTTCACCTCGGCCCGGTGGCGGCCCCATGCCTTTTCCATCGCCATGCTGATCTCTCCCACCGTCGCCCGCGCCCGGGCCGCCTCCACCGC
>CAZYBG010000095.1:0-10885 GCA_964645155.1 uncultured Rhodobacterales bacterium
GGCAGGGGCGGCCGCCCCCGCCGCCCCTGCCGCCCCTGCCGCCCACGCCGCCCCTGCCGCCGCGGGCGGGACGCTGCGGCTCCCCCGCGAGGCGGTCGGGACGATCGAGCGCGCGCTCTGCCATGCCGACCCCGAGCGCTTCGCCCGTGCCTACGGCATCCTGCTGCGGCTCAAGGCCGGCACGCTGCGCTGGGGCGACCGCAGCGACCCGGTGCTGCACCGGCTGCTCGGCCAGGCCAAGGTGGTGGCGCGCGACATCCACAAGATGCACGCCTTTGTCCGCTTCCGCGAGCTGCCCCAGGCCGGCCCGCGCCGCCGGTTCGGCGCCTGGTTCGAGCCCGAGCACCACATCCTCGAGGCGGCGGCGCCGTTCTTCGCCCGCCGCTTCGCCGACATGGACTGGGCGATTGCCACGCCGGCGCTGACCGCGATCTTCCGCGACGGCGCGCTTGGCGTCGGGGTGACAGCGCCCGGCCCGCGGCCGACCGAGGATTCGACCGAAGGCCTCTGGCGCACCTACTACGCCGCGATCTTCAACCCGGCGCGGCTTATGGTGAAGGCGATGCAGTCGGAGATGCCGAAGAAGTACTGGCGGAACCTGCCCGAGGCCACGCTCATTCCCGAACTGATCCGCGGCGCGCCGGCGCGGGTCGCGGCGATGCAGGCGGCGGCGCCCGATGCCGCCCTTGCCCGCCGCGCCGCGGCGGCGCGCGGCATGGCAGCGCGGGAGGAGATCATGGCGCCGGGCGACCCGATCGCGGACCTGCGGCGGCAGGCGGCGGCCTGCACGCGCTGCCCGCTGCATCGCGACGCCACCCAGGCCGTGCTCGGCGAGGGGCCGGCCGGTGCCGCGCTGATGATCGTCGGCGAGCAGCCCGGCGACCAGGAGGACCTGGCCGGCCGGCCCTTCGTCGGGCCGGCGGGCGCGCTCTTCGACGCGGTGGCGGCCGAGGCCGGCCTCGACCGCAGCCGGGCCTACGTGACGAATGCGGTCAAGCACTTCAAGTTCACCGTCCGCGGCAAGCGGCGGCTCCACCAGCGCCCCGACCAGAGCGAGGTCGCCGCCTGCCGCTGGTGGCTCGACCGCGAGCGCGAGGTGTTGCGGCCGAAGCTGATCCTCGCCATGGGCGCGACCGCGCTGGCCGCCCTCACCGGCTCGGGCGAGGGCATCCTCAGGCGGCGCGGGCGGGTCGAGCAGGGGCCGGACGGCGCCGCGGTCTTCGTCACCGTGCATCCGTCCTACATCCTGCGGCTGCCCGACGCGGCGCTGCGCGCGGCCGAGCGGGCGCGGTTCCGCGACGATCTCGGCGCGGTGGCGGGGTTGCTCGGCCGCTCGGGGTGAACATGCCGGCTGAGCCCTCAGCGCGCCGGCAGGTCCGCCTCGGCGGGCCCGGCCGCCTGCTCCCCGGCCCCGTCCCGGGCCCCGTCCCGGGCCTCGTCCCGCGCCGCGCGGCGGCGCTTCAGATAGGGGTCGAGCTCGGCGTTGAGGACGCCGCCCAGCAGCACGACATAGGCCGAGAGGTAGAACCACATCAGCAGCGCCACCGCAGCGCCGAGCGATCCGTAGACCTCGTTGTAGCTGCCGAAGTTCGCGAGATAGACCGAGAAGGCGACCGACACGACCAGCCAGAGCGCCGCCGCCGCCGCGGCGCCGGGGGTCAGCCAGGCCGGGCGGTGGCCGCGCAGGTTCGGCCCGTAGCGGTAGATCAGCCCCAGCGCGAAGACGATGATGGCAAGTGCCAGGATCCAGCGGACGACCTCGGCGGCGACCGTGGCGAACGGCCCGAGCGGCAGCAGCGCCAGCGCGATCGGCGCGACGACGACCGCGGCGATGGCGAAGATCGCGACCGCGCAAAGCACCAGCGTCAGCCCCGCCGCGGCGAGGACGCGGCGCAGCATGTTCGGCCGGTGATCGGTGCCGTAGGCGGCGTTGAGGCCGCGGATCAGCGCCGCGACGCCTGCCCGCGCCGACCAGAGCGCCAGCCCGAGCGAGAACAGCGTGGCCCAGCCGAGGCCGCCGCCCGCGCCGGCCGGGGCCAGCGACTGGACCTGCCGGGCCAGGATCGCGTGCACCTCGGCCGGCATCACGTCGCGGCCGAGCGCGATCAGCGCGTCGATCTGCGCCGGGTCGGCGACGAGGCTCCAGACCATCACCACCGCGGCGATCGCCGGGAAGATCGCGAGCATCGAGAAAAAGCCGACTCCGGCCGCGATCAGGCCGAGATTGTGCCGGTCCATGCGGTCCATCGCGCCCATGCCGGCGCGATAGAGCTTGCCGAGCATCGGCGCTGCCCGGATCAGCGGCGCGGCTGCTGCCGCCGCCGCCGGGCGGCGCTGAGCGCGACGGCTTGGCGGGCCGGCGCGGCGGCGACGGTGGCGAGGCCGAGCAAGGCGAGCGCGGCGGCGATGAGAAGCGGGGTGGTCATGGGAATCGTCCTGCTGGGTTCCGGTCCGGCCGCCGCACGGGCTGCGCCGCGGCTCGGATCCTCAACGGCCGCGCCGGCGGCCGGTTCCCAAAGGGGGCGCGGCCGGGCGCGGCCGGGACAGCCCGTCGGCCGAACGCGAAGGGCCCGCGCGGATGCGCGGGCCCCCTGGCAGTCATCGGGGCCCGCGCGGATGCGCGGGCCCCCGGCAGTCATGGTCGTCCGGTCGTCCGGTCGGCCGTCAGCCGGCGTCCTCGACCTCGGGCAGCGCCTCGAGCTCTTCCCGGGTCATCGGCACGTAGACGCGCACTTCCTCGCCCTCGGACTGCTGCAGGACGTCAAGCTCGTCCATCGACAGCGCCACCGGCTTCGCGCCGATGCCGAGGAAGCCGCCCACATCCACCACCACGTCGGTGATCTGGCCGTCGTCGGTCAGGAGCAGGCGGTCGATGTCGCCGACCCACTCGTCGTTCGCGTCGTAGACGCGCGTGCCGGTCAGCGTGTCGGCGGTCAGCGTCGCGGTGTCGGCCGGCGCGAAGCCCTCGCGCTCCATCGGCGTGCGGGTCTCCATGTCGGCGCCGGTGGTGCCGGCCAGGCTCTCGCTCGGGTCGTCCGCCATCGCGTCGGCATCGGTGCCGGTCGCCATGTCGGTCCCGGTGCCGTCCATCGTCGTCGTGGCGTCGCCCTCGGTCGTCGCGGCGGTGTCGCCGCCTTCCGGCGCCATCACCGCGCCGCCCTCGGCGCCGGTGGCGGTGTCGCCGACCGCGCTGTCGGTCGTCATCGCGGTGTCGGCCCCGCCGGCGGCATCCGTCTCCATGCCATAGGGCGGCGCGTTCTCGAAGTCGGTACGTGCGGCGTTCATCACCAGGAAGAAGTCGCCCGCATCCTCGGCGGTGGCGCTGTCGGCGACGAACTGCACCGCGTCCATGTCGACCGCGACCTGCTGCTCGCCGATGCCGAGGAAGCCGCCGATATCGACCAGCACGGCCTCGACCTCGCCCTCGCGGGTCAGGATCACGTCGTTGATCTCGCCGATATCTTCCCAGTCGTCCTGGACACCGGCGATCTCCTCGCCCTCGACCCCGGCCTCCGAGGCATAGACGCGCATCCCGATGAAGTCCGAGGCGCGGATTTCCGTGGGCTCGGCCTGCATGCGGAACATGCCTTCCGTGGTGGCCTCCTGGGCGAGCGCGGCGACCGCGGTCGCGCCGACGATGGCAGTTGAAAGCATGAGCTTTTTCATGTGGTTGGTCCTTCCATGAGAGGTCCGTGAGGATCTGTTCGGCGTGCTTCCACGCTCGGCCACACAACGCGCAGGGCCGCCGCCGGTTCCCATCCCGGTCCCGCCATCCGCGGTGCCGCCCGGCGACGGCGCCGCGGTGCGGCTGCGGCACTTCGGGCGGGAAAATCCGCGGAACCCCGGCCGACGGAACGCCGTTCGAAACCGTATCGCAGCAACAGCTTGGACGCTTCTCATGCAGCTTTCCACCGCCGACATCCCCGCCGGCCGCCTGCACTACCGGCGGCGCTGGGGGGCCGAGCCCGAGGGCAGCGCGCGCTGGCGGTTCGCGATCTGGGCGCCCTCGGCGCGGTCGGTCTCGGTCGAGGTCTCCGGCGCCGTCACGCCGCTCGACCGCACCGGCGACGGGTTTCACAGCGGCTTGGCGCCCGGCCTCGCCGGCGATCCCTACATGTTCATCGTCGACGGCCTGCGCGTGCCCGACCCGGCCGCGCGCGCGCAGGCCGGCCACGTCCACGGCCCCTCGCAGCTCGTCGATCCCGGCGCCCGCATCTGGGCGACCGACTGGCACGGCCGGCCCTGGGAAGAGGCGGTGATCTACGAGCTTCACCTCGGCACCTTCACGCCCGAGGGCACCTTCGCGGCCGCCGCCGCGCGGATGCGCGAACTCGCCGCCCTCGGCATCACCGCGATCGAGCTGATGCCCGTGGCCCAGTTCCCCGGCCGCCGCGGCTGGGGCTACGACGGCGTGCTGCCCTATGCGCCGCACCCCGCCTACGGCACGCCCGACGAGATGAAGGACCTGGTCGAGACGGCGCAGGCCGCCGGCCTGATGGTCATCCTCGACGTCGTCTACAACCACTTCGGGCCGGAGGGGAACGCGCTGCCGCAGGTCGCGCCCGAGTTCTTCGATCCGCGCCGGCAGACGCCCTGGGGCGCGGCGATCGACTACACCAGGCCGGCGGTGCGCAGCTTCTTTCTCGACAACGCGCTCGCCTGGCTCTGCGAATACCGCCTCGACGGGCTCCGGCTCGACGCGGTGCACGAGATCGCCGATCCCTCGACGCCGGACCTCGTGACCGAGCTGCGCCAGCGGATCGACGCTATCGGCTTTGCCCGGCCGATCCACCTGATCGCCGAGGACGAGCGCAACCGGCCCGACTACCGCGAGGCCGGCGCCGTCACCGCCGAATGGAACGACGACTGGCACCATGCCATCCACTGCGCGCTGACCGGCGAATGCGAAGGCTACTACGCCTCGTTCGCCGCCGACCCGGTGGGCGACCTCGCCACCGCGCTGGCCGACGGGCATGTCGAGCAGGGCCAGCCGCGACCCGGCCTTTCCGCGCCGCGCGGCGCGCCCTCGGCGCACCTGCCCTGGACCGCCTTCGTCAACGCCAACCAGACGCACGACCAGATCGGCAACCGCCCCCGCGGCGAGCGGCTGCTGGCGCTCGCCGATCCGCGGGCGGTCGAGGTCGCCCATGCGCTCCTCCTCACCGCCCCGTTCATCCCGATGCTCTTCATTGGCGAGGAGGCGGGCGAGACCGCGCCGTTCCTGTTCTTCGCCGATTTCGACGGCGACCTCGCCGAGGCGACCCGCCGCGGCCGCCAGCAGGAATTCGCGGCCTTCGCAGGCTTCTCGGGCGCGGTGCCCGACCCGATCGACCCCGCGACGTTCGAGGCCTCGCGCCCGTTCCGGGGCGATCCCGCCGGCGCCGCGCACTGGCGCGCGCTGACCGGCCGGCTGCTCGCGCTCCGCGCCGCGCGGATCGTGCCGCTGATGAAGAGCGGCCGCGCCGGCCCGGCGCGGGTGACGCGCACCGGGCCGCGGTCGCTGTCGGTCGCCTGGGCGTTCCGCGCCGGCTTCGTCGTGGCACATGTCAACCTCGGCGCGCCGCCCGGCCTCGCGCCGCGCACCGACCCGCATGACGTCGCGATCGGCGATGTCGCCCGCGACCCCTATGCCTTCGCGCTGATCGTGAGCCGCCCATGACCCCGCCGATGACCGCACACTTGACCGCCGCGGCCCTGCCGATCGCCACCTACCGCCTGCAGCTGCGCGACGGCGTCGATTTCGCGGCGGTGGAGCGCCAGCTGCCCGCGCTTCGCGGCCTCGGCATCAGCCATCTCTACCTCTCGCCGGTCTTCACCGCGACGGAAGGGTCGAGCCACGGCTACGACGTGACCGACCCGACCGCGATCGACCCCGCGCTCGGCGGGCGCGAGGGGTTCGCGGCGCTCGCGCGCGCGGCCGGGCGGCACGGGCTCGGCATCATTCTCGATATCGTGCCGAACCACACCGCCTTCAGCCTGGAGAACCCCTGGCTCCGCGATGTCCTGCGGCACGGGCCCGAGAGCCGCTTCGCCCGGCACTTCGACATCGACTGGTCGAAGGGCCGGCTGGTGCTGCCGTTCCTGCCCGAGCCGTTCGAGGAGATGCTGGCGCGGGGCGCCCTGCGCATCGAGATCGGAGAGGAGGGTCCGGCGCTGACCGACGGGCTGCTTGCCGTGCCGCTCGCGCCGGGACCGCTGCCGGTCGAGCGCGGCTGGGCCGATCCGGGCACCCTGCGCGACCTGCACGAGCGCCAGCACTGGCGCCTGACGCACTGGGAATACGAGCGCGACGGCGTGACCCACCGGCGCTTCTTCAACGTCACCAGCCTGATCGGGATGCGGGTCGAGGACCCCGCGGTGTTCGACGACATGCACCGCCTGGTGCTCGACCTGATCGCGGCGGGCGAGGTGCAGGGCCTGCGCGTCGACCATGTCGACGGCCTCGCCGACCCGGCCGGCTATCTCGGCCGGCTGCGGCGGGCGGTCGGCGACACGCCGGTCTGGGTCGAGAAGATCCTGACCGGCGACGAACGCCTGCCCGACTGGCCGGTGGCCGGCACCACCGGCTACGAGGCGGCCCGCGCCATCGCCTGCGTGCTGACCGATCCCGCCGGCCTCGCCCGGCTCGACGCCTCGTGGCGCGCGGCGATCGGCCGGACCGGCGACTTTGCCGCGGCGCTGCGCGAGGCCAAGCGCGACATCCTCCGGCACGAGCTCGCGGCCGAACTGCACGCGCTGATCGGCCTCGCCCGCGCCGCCGAGGCCGAGGCGGGCGAGCTCGAGGCCGGCGACGAGGCGCTGCGGGAGGCGGTTATGGGTCTTCTGCTGGCCTTTCCGCGCTACCGCACCTACTTCACCGACGCCGGCGCCGATCCCGACGACCTCCGCCTGATGGACCGGGTGACCGCGGCCGCGGCCGAGGGGCTGCGCACCGACCGGACCCTGCGCTTCGTCGCCGCCCTGGTGACCGAGCCGGCGAACGCGGCGGCACGCGCCTTCCGCAGCCGGTTCCAGCAGGTGACGGGCGCACTGATCGCCAAGGCGCACGAGGATACCGCGGGCTTCCGCCATACCCCGTATCTCGCCGCGAACGAGGTCGGGGCGGAGCCGGACGACACCACGATGACCGCCGCGGCGTTCTCGCGCTGGCTGGCCGCGCGGCCGCCGGGCGGCCTCACGCTCACCTCCTCGCACGACACCAAGCGCGCCGAGGATGCGCGGATGCGCCTCGTCGCGATCAGCCACGCTCCGGCGGCGTTCCTCGCGCTCTGGGACGATGCGGCGCGGCTGCCCGACGCCGGCACGGTCGATCCGGCCTGGCGCTGGTACGTGCTGCAGAGCCTTGTCGCGATGTGGGAGACGGGCCGCCGCGACATCGAGGACCGGCTCGTCGCCCATGTCGAGAAGGCGATGCGCGAGGCCAAGGAGGTGACGAGCTGGTCGCATCCCCGGCCCGAGGCCGAGGCGCCGGTGCAGGACTTCGCGCGCCACCTCGTCCGCGCCTGGGCGCTCGGCCCGCCCGCCGCGGCGGGGCCGATCTTCGCCCGCGCCGAGGACCTGGCGCTCGCCCAGGTCGCGCTCAAGTTCCTGATGCCGGGGGTGCCCGACCTCTATCGCGGCACCGAGGGGCCGGCCTTCGAGCTGACCGACCCCGACAACCGCGGCCCGGTCGATCCCGATGCGCTGGCCCGCCTGCCCGCCGCCGGGGGCTTCGCCGGCCGCAAGGCGCGGCTGACCCGCGCGCTTCTGGCGCTCCGCCGCGAGCGGCCGGACTTCTTCGCGGCCGCCCCCGCCAGCGCCACCGGCGAGGCGCCTGGGTCGGTCGTCCTCGTGCGCGACGACGGCGCGCTCCGCGTCACGCTGACGATCGCGCTCGGCGGTGCGGCCCGCGGCGCGGTGGGCGGCCCGCATGGTCCGCCGGCCTCGGTCTGGCCGCCCTCGGACGAGGCGCCGGGCGGCCCGGTCGCCGTCGAGGCGAGCTGGCGGTTGGCCGGTGCTGGTGCTGGTGCCGGTGCCGGTGCTGGTGCCGGTTCTGGTGCCGGTGCCGCGGGGCCGGCGGCCCCGGAAGACGCCCCGGCACCCGCACCGGCGGCGACCGGCCGCCGCCGCTGGCGACATGAACCCTAGGTGAACAAAATGTGGCGGCGGGCGGGAACGCGCGGGGCCCGCGGGCGTTCTACCTGCGTTTCCCACTCCAGAGGTGCGCCATGCCCGCCGAACGCCCCGATCTCTCCCGCTGCTTCACCGTTCTGCTGGCCGGAGGGCGGGGCTCGCGGCTCCACGAACTGACCGATGCCGAATGCAAGCCGGCGATCCCGTTCGCCGGCACCCACCGCATCGTCGACTTCGCGCTGGCCAACGCCGTGCGCGCAGGGCTCGGCCGGGTGCTCGTCGCCACGCAGTACCAGCCGGCCACGCTGGTCGGGCATCTCGACCGGCTCTGGAAGGGCGCCTTCCCGGTCGGCGGGCTGCGCATCCGCGACGGCCACGAGGTGACCCGCGACGCCGCCGGCTATGTCGGCACCGCTGCCGCGGTGGCCGCCAATGCCGCCGAGATCGACGGCGCCGCGCCGTCCGAGGTGCTGGTGCTCGCGGCCGACCATGTCTACGAGATGGACTGCGCCGCGCTCGTCGCCGCGCACCGCGCCTCGGGCGCCGCGGTCACCGTCGCCGCCGACACCGCGCCGCTGGCCGATGCCGGCGGCTTCGGGGTGATCGCCGCCGATGCCGGCGGCCGCGTCACCGGCTTCCACGAGAAGCCGAGGCACCCGCCGGCGATGCCGGGCGATGCCGGCCGGAGCCTGGTCAGCATGGGGATCTACGTCTTTTCCTGGCCCTGGCTGCGCGCCGCGCTCCGCGCCGACATGGCCGATGCGGCCTCGTCGCACGATTTCGGGCACGACATCCTGCCCGCCGCCGTCGCCGCGGGCGAGGCGCGGGTCTGGCGGCCCGACCCGCAGGGCGGGCGGCCCTTCTACTGGCGCGACGTCGGCACGCTCGACGCCTACCGCCTCGCGCAGCTCGACTTCGCCCAGGGCGCGCCGCCCTGCGCGCTGCCCGGGTCGGCACGGGCGGCCCGGCCGCCCGCAGACTGGCCCGGCCCTGACCGCCCCGGCACCGACCTGCCCTTCGATCCGCTGCAATACGGCGTCGAGGTGACCACCGGCGGCCTCGCGCTCAAGGCGCCGCGGCTGCGCGCCACCGAGGCCGGGCGCTGGACCGTGCTCGACGACAGCGTGGTGCTGCCCGGCGCCCGGGTGCTGCCCGGCGCGCGGCTCGGCCGCGCGGTGGTGGCGCAGGGCACCGTGGTTCCCGGCGGCCTCGTCATCGGCGAGGACCCCGCCGAGGATGCCCGCTGGTTCCGCCGCACCGCCGGCGGCACCACCCTTGTCACCACGATGATGCTGGCGCGGCGCGAGGCGGAACGGGCGGCGCGCTACAGCCTGGTCCGCTAGCGTTCGGCAGCGGACAGAAGGTTCCCGCTTGCGCCCCGGACGCCACGCCCGGGAGGGGCGGTCATGCGGGGCCTTCCTGGCTTTAGGCTGCGCGTGCCAGGGTTCCGCTCGCAGTTGTGGCAAGACCGACGTGGAGGGCGGAAAGCGGCCGTTCGTCCAAGTCCTCCAAAGCGGCCGCTGTATCGGGCAGAGCCGCAAAGTTGCAGTTGATTCCGGGTGACAGCACCCGCGATATTGCCTCGGGTTGCCTTGCCGCCCGAATCCATGGCCCCTGCAAAAATCGGTTCGCGAATGTTTCCGCTCCACCAGGACACGATAGCACTATTGGCCATCATTGCCGTTGGCGCTGGCATGGCAGTCTTTGTAGCACATCGAAAAGTGGTGCGGATCTGGATCGTCGCAATTCTCCTGTTTGGTTTGATCTGGCCTTGGCCCATCGCGTCCTATCTCGGGCTTAATCACATCACGATCACGGCGGCCTTCTATCTCGGTATCTGGACGATGGTTGCGCTGGCAGCCGGGGCGGTATGGGGCTCTGTCACGCGACACCTCAAGGTGCGGGTAGCCGTGCCGGTCGTCGCCATACTGCCTTCGCTCGTGGGATCGGCATACGTGCTTGAACGGCAAAGAGTGCCTGACGAACCTTGTAGCGTGCGCGCGGTGTTGCGGATTGGAGATCTTTCGCTCGCGGTGCCGCGGGATCTGGGTATTCGCTCTTTGATGGCGAGCGGAGCGCCCAATCAGGCGTGGGAGGGCACATACAGTCATTGGATTGGCGCAAGACCCGACGTTCGCGCACTTTGTCGCGCAACAGATGGCGGGCGCGAAACGCTTGACGTCACCCATCTCTGGTTCTCGTTCAGTGGGTTTCGGCGGCACCACGAGGATGATTGCGAAAGTGGTGCGGTCCCGGCTTCTTTGCGTCCATACTGCACTGCCATCCAACGGACGCAATTGAACGTCGTGCAATTCTATGCCCGTCCTGACGGCCTGCCTGTCCCCTCACTCGGCCACTTCAACGCGGAACCAATCGCTGAGGCGCTCTCCGCCGGCGAGTTGGAGGGATACCGGTGCAGCAATTCCACCGGCGGCACGGGCACCCGCTACTGCACAATATGGCAACGTCTGACCGAGGACATCGTGACCGTTTCTTCTGCAACACTCGGTGCAGCGGTGGACAACGAGGACCCGGTTGCGGACGCTGCCGTGGCCATTGAAGCCCTCACGCAAAGTCTGCGTCAAGAGTAGCCCGGTTGTGCGCATTCCTGACCTTCGCCGTTTCGCCGAGATTTCGTAGTCTTCGGCTCGAGCCTGCCGATTGCCGCAGCCTGGTGGAAGGTCCGCATTCTGGGCCGGCTCCATTCTTGCGTCTGCGAAGGGCCCTTCGCGTGGCTTCTAGGACAGAGCGTCTGCTCAGGGCTCCAGGCTGT
>CAZYBG010000096.1:0-10796 GCA_964645155.1 uncultured Rhodobacterales bacterium
GGCTACCGCTCGGTCCATTCCGAGCACATGGAGCCGGTCAAGGGCGGCATCCGCTACGCCACCTCGGTGAACCAGGACGAGGTCGAGGCGCTGGCCGCGCTGATGACCTACAAGTGCGCGCTGGTCGAGGTGCCCTATGGCGGTTCCAAGGGCGGCCTGTGCATCGACCCGCGCGAGTGGAACGAGCACGAGCTCGAGCAGATCACCCGCCGCTTCGCCTACGAGCTCATCAAGCGCGACCTGATCAACCCCAGCCAGAACGTGCCCGCCCCCGACATGGGCACCGGCGAGCGCGAGATGGCCTGGATCTCGGACCAGTACGCGCGGATGAACACTACCGACATCAACGCCCGCGCCTGCGTGACCGGCAAGCCGCTGAACGCGGGCGGCATCGCCGGGCGGGTCGAGGCGACCGGCCGCGGCGTGCAGTTCGCGCTGCGCGAGTTCTTCCGCCACCCCGAGGACGTCGCCGCCGCGCGGCTTTCGGGCGGGCTCGAGGGCAAGCGGGTCGTCGTGCAGGGCCTCGGCAATGTCGGCTATCACGCCGCGAAGTTCCTGTCGGAGGATGACGGCGCCCTCGTCGTCGGCATCGCCGAGCGCGACGGCGGCCTCTGGAGCGACGACGGCCTGCCGGTGGAGGAGGTCTATCGCTGGATGCGGGCCAATGGCGGCGTCACCGGCTGCCCCGCGGGGCGCTACGTGCCCGAGGCCGCCAAGCTCCTGGAAGAGCCGTGCGACGTGCTGATCCCGGCCGCGATGGAGGGGGTGATCAACCTGGCCAACGCCGCCCAGGTCAAGGCGCCGCTGATCGTCGAGGCGGCGAACGGGCCGATCACCGCCGGCGCCGACGAGGTGCTGCGGCAGAAGGGCTGCGTCGTCATCCCCGACATGTACGCCAATGCCGGCGGCGTGACGGTGAGCTATTTCGAGTGGGTCAAGAATCTCTCGCACATCCGCTTCGGCCGGATGCAGCGCCGGCAGGAGGAATCGCGCCACCAGCTGCTGATCGACGAACTCGAGCGGCTGTCGGCGGACAAGGGCCTCGGCTGGACGCTGTCGCCCGGGTTCAAGGACAAGTACCTCAAGGGCGCCGACGAGCTCGAACTGGTCCGCTCCGGCCTCGACGACACGATGCGCACCGCCTACCAGTCGATGCGGGCGGTCTGGCATTCGCGCCAGGACGTCACCGACCTGCGCGTCGCGGCCTACCTCGTGGCGATCGACCGGGTGGCCAAGAGCTACCGCGCCAAGGGGCTTTGAAGCCAGGATGGACCGCGCGCCGATCGTCCTCCGCTATGCGTGGACCGAGGCCGACTTCGACGCCTATCGCCAGGGAAACCATCGCTACAGGGAGGTTTTTCGCCCCGCGCTTGCCGAACGGTTCCGCCGGATGGCTGTGTCGGGTTTTGTCTACAACCTTTATCACCACGGTCCGGCGGCACTGACCGTTTGCGGCCTTGCCCTCTGGTTCGCGTTCTTTCCCGAGGCGCGGCCTCGGAATCCGCTGCCAACCCTGCTCGTGGCCTTTGTTCTGGTGGAGGCAAGCGGCTACGGTGTGCTGAGCGCCTACCATCGGCTGGCGGGCAATTCACCCGATGCCGAGCGGATCGTCTTCGACGCCCTCAAGGACGGCGCGCACGAGGCCCGGCTGGACGCCCAGGGTTTCGTTCTGGTGTCCCAGGGTTCCGAAGCGCGATATTCATGGCAGGCCGATGCCTTGCCGGTCGAGATCTGGGGTGATCACCTGCTGATCCTCCATCCGCTGATGGTTCTTGTGGTACCGTCGCGGGCGGCGGACCGCCCGCTTGCCGAGGTTGCCGCCGCGATTGCCCGCTGGCGCGCCGCGTCTTGACCGCCGCCACGTCGCCCGCGGGCAAAGGGATGTCGCCAACCCCATTGCACCTCGGATGCGTCGTCGGTTTGGTGGTACCGGCAGCTAGGAACGGGTGATGCGTTACTCAGCACTGCGAATACTGACCGAGGGCCTGACCGGCAACCGGGGCTGGAAGCCCGCCTGGCGCGACCCCGCGCCGAAGGCGGAATACGACGTCGTCATCGTCGGCGGCGGCGGCCATGGGCTTTCCACCGCCTACTACCTCGCGAAGAACCACGGCATCACCAATGTCGCGGTGCTGGAGAAGGGCTGGCTCGGCGGCGGCAATATCGGCCGCAACACCACGATCGTGCGGGCCAACTACTTCCTGCCCGGCAACTCCGAGTTCTACAGCCATTCGCTGAAGCTGTGGGAGGGGCTCGAGGCCGAGCTCAACTACAACGTGATGCATTCGCAGCGCGGGCTCATCAACCTGTTCCATTCCGACGGCCAGCGCGACGCGTTCGTGCGGCGCGGCAACGCGATGGTCAACCGCGGCGACGACGCGGTCCTGCTCGACCGCGAGGGGGTGCGCCGGCATCTGCCCTATCTCGACTTCGACAACACCCGCTTCCCGATCTACGGCGGCCTCCTCCACCCACGCGGCGGCACCGCGCGGCACGATGCGGTCGCCTGGGGCTATGCGCGGGCGGCCGACCTGCGCGGCGTCGACCTGATCCAGAACTGCGAGGTGACCGGTTTCGACATCGAGGGCGGGCGGGTGCGCGGCGTCCGCACGACGCGGGGCGAGATCCGGGCGAAGAAGGTCGGCATCGTCGTCGCTGGGCGCTCCAGCCAGGTCGCGGCGATGGCCGGGATGCGGCTGCCGATCGAAAGCCACGTCCTGCAGGCCTTCGTGACCGAGGGGCTGAAGCCGGTGATCGACCATGTCGTGAGCTTCGGCATGGGCCACTTCTACATCAGCCAGTCCGACAAGGGCGGCCTCGTCTTCGGCGGCGACCTCGACTTCCACGCCTCCTACGCGGCGCGGGGCAACCTGCCGATGGCCGAGCATGTGATGGAGGCCGCGATGACGCTGATGCCGATGATCGGCCGCGCGAAGGTGCTGCGCAGTTGGGGCGGGATCATGGACATGTCGCCCGACGGCTCGCCCGTCATCGACCGGACCGATGCCGAGGGGCTGTTTCTCAACTGCGGCTGGAACTACGGCGGCTTCAAGGCGGTGCCCGCCTCGGGATGGTGCATGGCGCACCTGATGGCGACGGGCGCCCCGCACGAGGTGGCGAAGGGCTTCCGGCTGGACCGGTTCCTCACCGGGCACGGGATCATGGACGAGGAGGGAACCGGTGCGCAGCACAACCTGCATTGAGGCGCGCGCAGCGGCCATTTTCCCCCGCCCCCTGCCGCCCCGCCGGGCTGGCAGGGGGCGCGCCGCCGGGGGGACCGCGCCATGCGCCTGACCTGCCCGCTCTGCGGCACCCGCGACCGGCGCGAGTTCACCTATCTTGGCCACGAGACCTTCCTCGGCCGGCCGGCGGCTGACGCGAGCCAGCAGGACTGGCACGCCTACATCCACCTGCGCGACAACCCGGCCGGCGAGACGCGGGACCTGTGGTACCACGACCCCTGCCAGAGCTGGCTGGTCGTCACCCGCGATACCGTGACCCACGCCGTCCATGGCGCGGAGCTTGCGGCCGAAGCAGGGCGCGGCGCCGCCGGGCGCAGGGGGGCGCGGCGATGAGGGTCGAGGGCAGGGGCCTCGTCAACCGCGCGCAGCCGCTCGCCTTCAGCTTCGACGGCGCGAGCTATCTCGGCTGCGAGGGCGACACGCTCGCCTCGGCGTTGCTCGCCAACGACGTGCGCCTCGTCGCGCGGTCGTTCAAGTACCACCGCCCGCGCGGCATCTGGTCGGCGGGGTCGGAGGAGCCGAACGCGCTGGTGACGGTGGGCGAGGGCGCGGGCCAGACGCCGAACGTGCGCGCCACGGTGCAGGAGCTGTATGACGGGCTTTCCGCGCGCAGCCAGAACCGCTGGCCGTCGCTTGCCCGCGACGTCGGCGCCGTCAACGATCTGCTCGGCCCGTTCCTCGGCGCGGGCTTCTACTACAAGACCTTCATGTGGCCGAAGGCGTTCTGGGAGCGGGTCTACGAACCGGCGATCCGCCATGCCGCCGGCCTCGGCGCGCTGTCGGGCGTGCACGACACCGCGCGCTACGATCGCGCCTGGGCGTTCTGCGACCTGCTCGTCATCGGCGCGGGGCCGGCCGGACTGATGGCCGCGCTGGCGGCGGCCGAGGCGGGGGCCGACGTGATCCTCGCCGACGAGGACGGCCTGATGGGCGGGCGGCTCAACGGCGAGGCCGAGGAGGTCGGCGGCGAGCCCGGGCACCTCTGGGCCGCGCGCGCCGTCGACCGGCTGCGGGGCATGGGGAACGTGCGCCTGATGTCGCGGACGACGGTGACCGGCGCCTATGACCAGGGCACCTACGGCGCGCTGGAGCGGGTCGGCCTGCACCTCGGCACGCCGCATCCCGACGCCCCGGTCGAGACGTTCTGGCGGATCGTCGCGCGCCGCGCGATCCTCGCCGCCGGCGCGATCGAGCGGGGCATCGCGTTTCCCGGCAACGACCGGCCCGGCATCATGTCGGCCGCGGCGGTGCGCACCTACCTGCACCGCTACGGCGTGGCGCCGGGCAAGGCGCTGACCGTCTTCTGCAACAACGACAGCGGCCACCGCACGGCCCGCGATCTCGCCGCCGCCGGCGTCACCGTCGCCGGCGTGATCGACGCGCGCGACGACGTGGCGGTCGGCGGCGACTTCCCGGTCTTCACCGGCGGCGCCGTGCTGGCGACCGGCGGCCGGCACGGCATCGCCGAGATCACCATCCGCCATGCCGGCGGCCAGCGCAGCATCTGGACCGACTGCCTCGCCGTCTCGGGCGGCTGGAACCCGACGGTGCACCTGACCTGCCACATGAACGGCCGCCCGGTCTGGGACGAGGCGCTCTCGGCCTTCGTGCCGGCCGAGGGCGCCGTTCCGGGGCTGACCGCGGCGGGTGCGGCGCGCGGCGTGTTCTCGACCGCGGGCTGCCTTGCCGACGGCCTGCGCGCGGCAACCGAGGCGGTCGCGGCGCTCGGCCTCAAGCCGCCTCAGCTGACCCCGCCCCCGGCCGGGGACGACCCCTACCGGATCGCCCCGCTCTGGGCGGTCGAAGGCACCGGACGGCGGGGCGGCCGCGCCTGGCTCGACTTCCAGAACGACGTGACGGTGAAGGACGTGACGCTCGCCGCGCAGGAGGGCTATGCCTCGGTCGAGCACATGAAGCGCTACACGACGCAGGGCATGGCGCCCGACCAGGGCAAGGGCTCGAACGTCGCGGCGCTCGCCGTCCTCGCCGACGCCACCGGCCGCGGCATCGCCCAGACCGGGACGACGACCTACCGCCCGCCCTTCGTGCCGGTCAGCATCGCGGCGATGGGGGCCGGCGCCTATGGCCAGGGCTTCGCGCCGCAGCGCTTCACCACCTCGCACTGGGCTTCGGTCGAGCGGCGCGCGCCGCTGATCGAGGCCGGGCTCTGGTACCGCCCGAGCTACTTCCCGAAGCCGGGCGAGACGACCTGGCGCGAGAGCTGCGACCGCGAGGTGCGGATGGTGCGCGAGGCGGTCGGGGTCGCGGATGTCTCGACGCTGGGCAAGATCGACATCCAGGGGCCGGATGCCGGCGCCTTCCTCGACCTCGTCTACACCAACAGCTTCTCCACGCTTGCCGTCGGCCGGGTGCGCTACGGCCTGATGCTGCGCGAAGACGGCTTCGTGATGGACGACGGCACCTCGGCACGGCTGGCCGAGGACCATTTCGTGATGACCACGACGACCGCGGCCGCCGGCCTCGTCATGCGGCATCTCGACTTCGTGCACCAGTGCCTCGCGCCGCGGCTGGACCTGCGGATGATCTCGGTCACCGAGCAGTGGGCGCAGTTCGCAGTGGCCGGCCCGAAGGCGCGGCGGCTTCTCGACACGGTCCTCGACGAGCCGCTGGCCGAAGGCGCGTTTCCGTTCATGGCCTGCGGCTCGCGCCGCATCGCCGGGGTCGAGGGGCGGCTCTTCCGGATCTCGTTCTCGGGCGAGGCGGGCTACGAGGTCGCGGTGCCGGCGCGCTATGGCGAGAGCCTCTTCCGGCTGCTGGTGGCGCAGGCCGAAAGCCTCGGCGGCGGCGCCTACGGGATGGAGGCGCTGAATGTCCTGCGGATCGAGAAGGGCTTCATCACCCATGCCGAGATCCACGGCCGCACCACCGCCTTCGACATCGGCATGCAGAAGATGGTCAGCCCGAAGAAGGACTGCATCGGCAAGGCCGCCGCCGCCCGCCCCGGCCTGACCGGCCCCGGGCGCGAGCAGCTCGTCGGCCTGCGCCCCCGCCTCGCCCTGCGCGAGATCACGGCCGGCGCGCATCTCTTCGCCGAACATGCCGAGGCGGTCAGCGCCAACGATCAGGGCTATGTCACCTCGGCCGGCTGGTCGCCGACGCTGGGGTCGTATCTCGGCCTCGGCTTTCTCTTGGACGGCCGGGCGCGGCACGGCGAGACGGTGCGGCTGGTCGACCACCTGCGTGGCCTCGAGACGTTCTGCGAGGTCTGCGACCCGGTGTTCCTCGACCCCGAGGGAGGGCGGATGCGTGGCTAGGCTGATCGCGAAATCGCCGCTCGACGGGGTGCCGGCGGTCGAAACCGAGGGCGCGATCCTGGCCGAGGCGGAGCTTGGCCGGCTCACCTCGGTCGCGGCGTTCCGCGGGCGCGAGCGGGCGGCCGCGGCGGCGCTCAAGACCATCGGCCTCGGCCTGCCGGGGCCGAACCGGACGCTGGCGGCCGACGGCGCCCGCATCCTCTGGACCGGCCGCGCGCAGGCGCTGCTGATCGGGGCCGCGCCGCCGGACGCGCTGGCCGGCATCGCCGCGCTGACCGATCAGTCCGACGCCCTCGCGGCGCTGGTCCTCGACAGCCCGCTCGCCGAGGCGGCGCTGGCGCGGCTCGTCCCGCTCGACCTGCGCGGCGCGGCGTTCGCGAAGGGCCGTACCGCCCGGACGATGCTCTACCACATGACCTGCTCGATCACCCGCCTCGGCGCGCAGCGCTTCGAGATCCTGGTGATGCGCTCGATGGGGCGGACGGCGGTGCACGACCTCGCGGTCGCGATGCGATCGGTCGCCGCCCAGGCGTGAGGGCCATCTCGAGGGCGCCACCCGGCGGCATCCGCGACCGGATGAACGCGCGGGGGGCTTTGACTCGCGGGCCCACGGGCCCGATATTCCGGCGATGAGTCTTCCCCCCGCCTTTCTCGACGAACTGCGCGCGCGGCTGTCGCTCGGGCAGGTGGTCGGGCGGAAGGTCGTCTGGGATGCGCGCAAGTCGAACCACGCCAAGGGCGACCTCTGGGCGCCGTGCCCGTTCCACCAGGAAAAGACCGCGAGCTTCCACGTCGACGACCGCAAGGGCTACTACTACTGCTTCGGCTGCCACGCCAAGGGCGACGCGATCTCGTTCGTGCGCGAGACCGAGAACGTGGGCTTCATGGAGGCGATCGAGATCCTCGCCCGCGAGGCCGGGATGCCGATGCCCGAACGCGACCCGCGGGCGCAGGAAAGGGCCGACCGGCGCGGCCAGCTGGCCGAAGTGGTCGAGGCGGCCGTGCGGCACTACCGGCTGCAGCTGAAGACCGGCGCGGCGGCCGAGGCGCGCGACTATCTCGCGCGGCGCAAGCTGAGCGAGGCGGCGCTGGAGCGGTTCGAGATCGGCTTCGCGCCGGAGGCCCGGCAGGGCCTGTTCCAGGCGCTGACGGCGAAGGGTTTCGCGCCGGAGCTGATCGTCGCCTCCGGGGTCTGCGCCGCGCCCGAGGATGGCGGGCAGCCCTATGACCGGTTCCGCGGCCGCATCGTCTTTCCGATCCGCGACGCGCGCGGCCGGGCGATCTCGCTCGGCGGCCGGGCGATGGACCCGAACGCCCGTGCCAAGTACCTCAACGGCCCCGAGACCGAGCTGTTCGACAAGGGCCGCAGCCTCTACAACCACGGGCCGGCGCGCGAGGCCGCGGGCCGGGGCCAGCCGCTGGTCGTGGCCGAAGGCTACATGGACGTGATCGCGCTCGTGATGGCGGGCTTCGAGGCGGCGGTGGCGCCGCTCGGCACCGCGGTGACCGAGGACCAGCTGCGCCTGCTCTGGCGGATGCATCCCGAGCCGGTCGTGGCGCTCGACGGCGACAAGGCCGGCCTCGGCGCGGCGATGCGGCTGATGGACCTGGCGCTGCCGCTGATCGAGGCCGGCCAGAGCCTGCGCTTCGCGCTGCTGCCCGGCGGCCGCGACCCCGACGACGTGCTGCGCGAGGGCGGCGCGCCGGCGATGCGCGCGATCCTGGAGCGGGCCGAGCCGATGGTCGGCCTGCTCTGGCGGCGCGAGACCGAGGGCCGGGTGCTCGACAGCCCCGAGCGCCGCGCCGCGCTCGACAAGTCGCTGCGCGCCGCGCTCGGCCGGATCCGCGACGCCTCGCTGCGCGGCCATTATGCCGAGGAGGTGCGGCGACTGCGCCACGCGCTCTTCGGCGGCGACCGCCGCCCGGCCGGGCGCGGCCGCGGCTGGACGCCACGCGGGCCGGTCCCCGCCGCGCCGCTGCCCGCGACCCGCGCCTCGCTGCTGGCGAGCAGCCCCGAGGTGGTCGAGGAGCGGCTGCACGAGGGCGTCATCCTGGCGACGCTGCTGGCCTATCCCGGCCTCGTCGCCGAATTCGAGGGGCCGCTCGAGGATCTCGACTGCGCCGATCCGGCGTTGGCCCGGCTGCGCGCGGCGCTCATGCGCCATGCCGGCGCCGGCGACCCGGCCGCCGCCGTCGCGGCCGAGATCGGCCCGGCAGCCCTTGAAAGCCTGGTCTCGGTGCGCCATGTGCGGATCGCGCCCGCCTTGCGCCGGCCGGCTGATACCGGGACCGCACGGCTCTGCCTCGCCGAGGAATTCGCCCGCCTGGCCGCCCGCCGTGGCGTCCGGCGCGAGATCGCGCACGCGATCGACGATCTCGACGCGCTGGCCGACGAAGGGCTGACCTGGAGGCTCCGCCAGGCCGCCGAGGCGACCGACCGCGTTGGTCGCGGCAGCGCCGCAGACCGGGCGGACTACGACGTGGCGCCGAACGGCCTGCGCCTCGACCGGACCGAGCGCGGCGCCTTCGAGGACCTCCTCGCCCGCATCGGTTATCCACAGCCGACCGATCTTGGTGAGGAAAAGGTAAAGAAATAAGGGCTAGACGGGTGTCATCCCGCCCGATTCGCGCTACATGATTCGCACGAGCAGCAGCGCCGAATCGCTCGAACCCCGCAAGGAGCTACCGCATGGCCGCCAAGGACAATGACGACGTCAAGCCGGAGGAGCAGGACGCCGAGACCATGCTCGACATGAGCCAGGCGCAGGTCAAGAAGATGATCACCGACGCGCGCGAGCGCGGCTACATCACCTACGACCAGCTCAATCAGGTCATGCCGCCCGACCAGGTCTCGTCCGAGCAGATCGAGGACGTGATGTCGATGCTGTCCGACATGGGCATCAACGTCATCGAGGAGGAGGAGGCCGAGGACGACGAGGCCGCCGGCGGCGAAGTGGTCGAGACCTCGACCTCGCGCGAGATCGCGGTGGCCACCGGGCAGTCCGAGGCGCTCGACCGTACCGACGATCCGGTCAGGATGTACCTGCGCGAGATGGGCTCGGTCGAGCTGCTGTCGCGCGAGGGCGAGATCGCCATCGCCAAGCGGATCGAGGCGGGGCGCAACACGATGATCGCGGGGCTCTGCGAGTCGCCGCTGACCTTCCAGGCGATCACGATCTGGCGCGACGAGCTGCTGTCCGAGGACATCCTGCTGCGCGACGTGATCGACCTCGAGGCGACCTTCGGCCGGTCGCTTGAGGGCGACGAGGACGAGGGCATGGGCGAGATCGACGTCGCCGGCGCGGCGCAGCCCAAGCGCGCCGAGGACGAGCCCGAGCTCGATGCCGACGGCGAGCCGATCGCGCGCGCTCCCGAGGAGGAGGACGAGGACGACGACCAGGCCAACATGTCGCTCGCCGCAATGGAGGCCGCGCTGAAGCCGCGCGTGCTCGAGACGCTCGAGATCGTCGCGCGCGACTACGTGAAGCTCGCCGAGATGCAGGACCAGCGCATGTCGGCCACGCTGAACGAGGACGGCACCTTCTCGCTCACCGACGAGGCCGCCTACCAGAAGCTCCGCTCCGAGATCGTGCTCCTGGTGAACGAGCTGCACCTGCACAACAACCGCATCGAGGCGCTGATCGACCAGCTCTACGGCATCAACCGCAAGATCATGTCGATCGATTCGGGGCTGGTGAAGCTGGCCGACCAGGCGCGCATCAACCGGCGCGAGTTCATCGAGGAATACAAGGGCTACGAGCTCGACCCGACCTGGGTCGAGCGGATGGCCCGCAAACAGGGTCGCGGCTGGCAGACGCTGTTCGAGAAGTTCGCCGACAAGGTCGAGGACCTGCGCGCCGACATGGCCCAGGTCGGCCAGTATGTCGGCGTCGACATCGCCGAGTTCCGCCGCATCGTGAACCAGGTCCAGAAAGGCGAGAAGGAGGCCCGCCAGGCCAAGAAGGAGATGGTCGAGGCGAACCTCCGGCTGGTCATCTCGATCGCCAAGAAGTACACGAACCGCGGGCTGCAATTCCTTGATCTCATTCAGGAAGGAAATATCGGCCTGATGAAGGCCGTGGACAAGTTCGAATACCGCCGCGGCTACAAGTTCTCGACCTACGCGACCTGGTGGATCCGCCAGGCGATCACCCGGTCGATCGCCGACCAGGCCCGCACGATCCGCATCCCCGTCCACATGATCGAGACGATCAACAAGCTGGTGCGCACCGGGCGCCAGATGCTGCACGAGATCGGCCGCGAGCCGACGCCCGAGGAA
>CAZYBG010000097.1:0-10762 GCA_964645155.1 uncultured Rhodobacterales bacterium
CCGGACGTCGAAGGAAGCGGCGCAGCGCGACACCCTGCCGTTCTGGCCCTACTTCGTGATCAAGGACCTGTTCGCGCTGGCCGTGATCCTGGTGGTGTTCTTCGCCATCGTCGGCTTCATGCCGAACTATCTGGGCCACCCCGACAACTACATCGAGGCGAACCCGCTGGTGACGCCGGCGCATATCGTGCCGGAATGGTACTTCCTGCCGTTCTACGCGATCCTGCGCGCGTTCACGCCTGATGTCTGGCTGGTGCAGATCGTCAGCTTTGTGACCGGGGGCATCGTCGACGCCAAGTTCTTCGGCGTGCTCGCCATGTTCGGCTCGATCGTGGTGATGGCGCTGGCGCCGTGGCTCGACACCTCGTCGGTGCGCTCGGGCCGCTACCGGCCGATGTTCAAGTGGTGGTTCGCGCTTCTCGTCGTCGACTTCTTCGTCTTGATGTGGGCCGGCGCGATGCCGGCCGAGGGGATCTACCCGGTCATTGCCCTGATCGGCGCAACCTACTGGTTCGCGTACTTCCTGGTGATCCTCCCGCTGCTTGGCGTGATCGAGAAGCCGTTGCCGCAGCCGGCGACGATCGAGGAGGATTTCAAGGCGCACTACGCGCCGAACACCGGCGGCACCAGGACGCTGGTCAACCCGGCCGAGTGAGAGGACAGCGACGCATGAGGATGCTCAGGACATTCGCCCTCGCGGCCGCGCTCGCGACCCTGCTGGGAGGCGCCGCGCTGGCGGCGGGCGAGGAGGGGCATGTCGAGGACTTCGCCTTCCCGCACGAAGGCCCGTTCGGCACCTACGACACGATGCAGCTGCAGCGCGGGCTGCAGGTCTACACCGAGATCTGCGCCGGCTGCCACGGCCTTAAATACGTCCCCGTCCGGACGCTTTCGGACGAGGCGGGGCCGGCGATCCCCGAGGATCAGGTGCGCGCCTATGCCGAGCTGATGCTTCCGGTCTACGACCCGGTCACCGGCGACGAGCGGCCGCGCTTGCCGACCGATCATTTCCCGGAGAGCCAGGTGGAGAACGCGCCCGACCTGAGCCTGATGGCGAAGGCGCGGGCGGGCTTCCACGGGCCGTACGGGCTTGGCATCAACCAGCTGCTGCGGGGCACCGGCGGGCCGGAATACATCGCCTCGCTCCTCACCGGCTATACCGGCGAGGAGCGCGAGGAGGCGGGCGCGATCCTCTACGAGAACACCGCGTTCCCGGGGGGCTGGATCTCGATGGCGCCGCCGCTCTACGGCGATGACGTGGTGTTCGCCGACGGGTCTTCGACCGAGCTGGCGGCGGTTGCCACCGACGTGGCGGCGTTCCTGATGTGGACGGCCGAGCCGAAGCTCGCCGCCCGCAAGGAAGCGGGCCTGCAGGCCGTCCTGTTCCTCGGCTTTCTGGCGGTGCTGCTGTACCTCACCAACAAGCGGATCTGGGCGCCGGTGAAGCGGCGGCTGAAGGACACGCCCGCGGAGTAGCGGACCGGCCGCGGCCTTCAGGCCGCCGTGAACGCGCTGGCGGGATAGCCCTGGAGGTAGAGAAGCGCGGTCAGGTCGCCGTGGTTGATGCGGACCTCGCACCGCGCGGCGACGGCGGGCTTGGCGTGAAGTGCGACGCCCATCCCGGCCAGTCCCAGCATCCCGAGATCGTTTGCGCCGTCGCCCACGGCAAGGACGGCGTCGGGCCCGACGCCGCGACGGCGCGCCACCTCGATCAGCGCGTCCATCTTGGCCTCGCGGCCGAGGATCGGCTCGGCCACGCCGCCGGTCAGCCGGTCGCCGTCGAGCAGCAGGTCGTTGGCCCGGACCTCGTCGAAGCCCAGATGCGCGCCGATCGGCGTTGCGAAGGCGGTGAAGCCGCCCGAGACGAGCACCGCGTAGCCACCCTGCGCGCGCATCGTGGCGATCAGGGTCCGGCCGCCCGGCGTGTAGCTGATGCGGCTCTCGAGCACTGTGGTCACGACCGATGACGGCAGGCCGGCGAGCAGCGCCACACGCTCGCGGAGGGCCTCCTCGAAGTCGAGCTCGCCGTTCATTGCGCGCGCGGTGATCGCCGCGACGCGGGGGCCGACGCCGGCCGCGTCGGCTAGCTCGTCGATGCATTCCTGCTCGATCATCGTCGAATCCATGTCGGCGACGAGCACCCGCTTGCGCCGCCCCTCGGCCGGCTGCACGACAAGGTCGACACCTCGCGCCTGCAGGCTTTCCCACACCTCCCAGCGGTTGTCCGGCATCCGGTCGAGCGGGAACTCGGCCGCCACGCCGGGCGAGAGCCAGAGGGCGGTGCCGCCGCCCCAGGCGTTGCGCACGGCCTCGACCGCGGCACGGTCTAGGCCGGGCCCGGCGGGTGCGGTCAGGAGCGTGGCGACGTACATCGGTTCTTCCCGGGCTCACGTCGCTTTCGACGCACGAAGCGGCGCTTAGCGCGATTTTCCCGCTTGTGCCAGCGGGCCGCTGGCCGTATCTCCGGCGGCGGGACACCCCTCCCCAACGAGGGGCGTATATCTGGAAGGATACCATGACCAAGACGACCCCCCCGGCCGCGCGGCCGGCGAATCCGCGCTTCTCCTCCGGCCCCTGTGCCAAGTTCCCCGGATATTCCTACGACCTGCTCGCTGACGCACCGCTCGGCCGCTCGCACCGCGCCGCTGTGGGCAAGGCCAAGCTGAAGCGGGCCATCGACCTCACGCGGGAGGTGCTTGGCGTGCCGGCGGGCTACCGCATCGGCATCGTGCCGGCCTCCGACACCGGGGCGGTCGAGATGGCGATGTGGTCGCTGCTCGGGGCGCGCCCGGTCGAGATGCTGGCCTGGGAGAGCTTCGGCGAAGGCTGGGTGACCGATGCCGTCAGGCAGCTGAAGCTCGACGCCACGGTGAGAAAGGCGCCCTACGGCCGGATCGTGGATTTCGCCGAGGTCGATTTCGACCGCGACGTGGTCTTCACCTGGAACGGCACGACCTCGGGTGTGCGGCTACCTTCCGGCGACGCGATCCCCGCCGATCGCGACGGCCTCACCATCTGCGACGCGACCAGCGCCGCCTTCGCGATGGACCTCGCGTGGGACAAGCTCGATGTCGTCACCTTCTCCTGGCAGAAGGTGCTGGGCGGCGAGGCGGCGCACGGGATGCTGGTGCTCAGCCCCCGCGCCGTCGCACGGCTGGAGAGCTACGTGCCGGCCTGGCCGCTGCCGAAGATCTTCCGCCTGACCAAGGGCGGCAAGCTGATCGAGGGCATCTTCGAGGGTGAGACGATCAACACGCCGTCGATGCTTGCGGTCGAGGACTATCTCGCGGCGCTCGACTGGGCGCGGCGGGTCGGCGGGCTGAAGGGCCTGATCGCGCGCGCCGAGGCCAACGCCGCCGCCGTGGCGCGGTTCGTGGATGCCCGGCCCTGGATCGCCAACCTTGCGGAAGACCCTGCGACCGCCTCCACCACCAGCGTCTGCCTGAAGTTCACCGATCCCGCGATCCTTGACGGTGCGGCCTTCGCCAAGGCGGTCGCCAGGCGGCTCGAGAAGGAGGGGGTGGCCTACGACATCGGCGCCTATCGCGATGCGCCCCCCGGGCTGCGCATCTGGTGCGGCTCGACGGTCGAGACCGCCGATGTCGAGGCGCTGCTGCCCTGGATCGAGTGGGCCTACCGGGCCGAACTCGAGGTGCAGAAGGCCGCCGCCTGAAGTACCCTGCCCCGGCCCCCGGGCCCCGGGTCAGGCCCGGGGCGGGTATCCCGAACCCCATTTCAAGGACCACAGACATGGCGCCCCGCGTTCTCGTCTCCGACAAGCTCTCCGAAACCGCCGTCCAGATCTTCCGCGACCGCGGCGTCGAGGTGGATTACGAGCCCGACCTCGGCAAGGACAAGGACAGGCTCCTCGAGGTCATCGGCCGGTATGACGGCCTCGCCATCCGCTCGGCCACCAAGGTGACCGAGAAGGTCGTCGCCGCCGCCGCCAACCTCAAGGTGATCGGCCGCGCCGGGATCGGGGTCGACAACGTCGATATCCCCGCGGCATCGAAGAAGGGCGTCATCGTGATGAACACGCCCTTCGGCAACTCGATCACCACCGCCGAGCACGCCATCGCGATGATGTTCGCGGTGGCGCGCCAGATCCCCGAGGCCAGTGCCTCGACGCATCAGGGCAAGTGGGAGAAGAACCGCTTCATGGGCGTCGAGCTGTTCAACAAGACGCTGGGCGTGATCGGGGCGGGCAATATCGGCGGCATCGTCTGCGAGCGGGCGGTGGCGCTGCAGATGAAGGTCATCGCCTACGATCCGTTCCTCTCGGACGAACGCGCGATGCATCTGGGCGTCACCAAGGTCGAGCTCGACGAGCTGCTGCGCCGGGCCGACTTCATCACGCTGCACACGCCGCTGACCGACCGGACGCGCAACATCCTGGGCCGCGAGGCGCTGGCGCAGACCCGCAAGGGCGTGCGCATCGTCAACTGCGCGCGTGGCGGCCTGATCGACGAGGAGGCGCTGGCCGAGCTGCTGCGATCGGGCCACGTCGCCGGTGCCGCGCTCGACGTCTTCGCGGTGGAGCCGGCGACGGAAAGCCCGCTCTTCGGCCTGCCCAACGTCGTCGTGACCCCGCATCTCGGCGCCTCGACCACCGAGGCGCAGGAGAACGTGGCGTTGCAGGTGGCCGAGCAGATGGCGGACTATCTGCTGACCGGCGCCGTCTCGAACGCGCTCAACATGCCGTCGGTGACGGCCGAGGAGGCGCGCATCATGGGGCCCTGGCTGAAGCTCGCCGACCATCTCGGCGCCTTCGTCGGGCAGATGACCGACGAGCCGCTGCGCGCGATCAACGTGCTCTACGACGGCGCGGTGGCCGACATGAACCTCGCCGCGCTCAACTGCGCGATCATCGCGGGTATCATGAAGGCGACGAACCCGGACGTGAACATGGTCTCGGCGCCGATCATCGCGAAGGAGCGCGGCGTGCAGGTGTCGACCACGCGGCAGGGGCAGTCCGGCATCTTCGAGGCCTATATCAAGCTGACGGTGGTGACCGACCGGCGCGAGCGGTCGGTGGCCGGCACCGTCTTCTCGGACGGCAAGCCGCGTTTCATCCAGATCAAGGGCATCAACATCGATGCCGAGATCGGGGCGCACATGCTCTATACCACCAACGAGGACGTGCCGGGCATCATCGGCACGCTGGGCCAGACGATGGGGCGGAACGGCGTGAACATCGCCAACTTCACCCTCGGCCGGTCGGCCCGCGGCGAGGATGCGATCGCGCTGCTCTATGTCGACGACCCGATCCCGCAGCCGGTGATCGACCAGCTGATGGCAACGGGCCTGTTCCAGCAGGTGAAGCCGCTCGCGTTCAACGTGGTCTGAGGGGGGCAATGCGCAGCTACGCGATCGGCGACATCCACGGCCATATCGGCAAGCTGATCGCGGCGCACGACCTGATCGCCGCCGACCGGCGGCGGTCGGGCGACATCGCGGCGCCCGTCGTCCATGTGGGCGACCTGGTCGACCGGGGGCCGGACAGCCGCGGGGTCATCGACCATCTGCGGGCGGGCCTCGCCCGCGGCGCCCCGTGGGTCGTGCTGAAGGGCAACCACGACCGCCTGTTCACCAGCTTCATGGCCGACCCCGAGCGGCCCGATCCCGGGCTGAGGCCCGGCCTCGGCTGGCTGCACCCGGCGCTTGGCGGGCGGCACACGCTGGCCTCCTACGGTGTCACCTCGGCCCATGAGGGCCGGCCGCGCGAGGTGCAGGCCGAGGCGGCGACCCGGGTGCCGCGGGCGCATCTCGATTTCCTCGCGGGGCTGCCCACCTGGTACCGGCGGGGCGAGGCGGTCTTCGTCCATGCCGGCATCCGGCCCGGGACGGCGGTGGAGGCGCAGGCCGAGGACGACCTGGTCTGGATCAGGGAGCCTTTCCTGACCTTCACCGACGATCACGGCGCGCTCGTCGTCCATGGCCACACCGTCGTCGATGCCGCGACGCACTACGGCAACCGCCTCAACATCGACAGCGGGGCGGCGTTCGGCGGGCCGCTGTCGGCCGTGGTCGTCGAGGGCCGGGCGGCGTGGCTCCTCACCGACGGGGGGCGCGTGCCGCTGCTGCCGCCGGCGTGAGGCGCGGCATGTTAGACGGGGGCGTCAGACGGGGGCGTCAGACGGGGGCGTCAGACGGGGGCGTCAGACCAGGCGCGCCGCGGCCGCGCCCCAGTAGCTGACGGTGCCGCACAGCGTCTGCCGGTAGAGGCCGAGCCCGCGCAGCGCCCGCAACCGGGGCAGGGCCGGCAGGTCCCGCGCCTCGGCGAACCGTTCCAGCAGGGCGCGGTTCTCGGGCGTCAGGCGGTGCGCCGATGCGCGCAGCGCGGCGATGTTGGCGGCGTTCCAGTCGCGGAAGCGCCCGGCTGCGACCATGCCGAGGCGACGCGCCCGCGCAGCCAAGGACGCGTTCGAGCCGACCAGGTTGCCGCCATGCTGGCGGTAGAGCACCTGGGGCTCGGCGTCGTAGAGGACCGTGCCGCCGGCGCCGGCGACGATCTGGTAGAGCCACCAGTCATGCGCCACGACGCCGGGCGCCTCGCGCAGGGCGGCCCGCGCCAGCGCCAGTGCCGCGCGGTTCATCACCATGGTGTTGCCGCCCGCGATGCTCTGGACCAGCGCGTTCGGGAAGGACGGCCGCGCCCGGAACAGCGGCGAGAGGCCGGTGACGCGGAGCGAGCGGTCGCAGATCGCCGTGCGGCCGCAATAGAGGACCGGGTGCGTGTCGGGCAGCGCCGAGAGCCACGCCACCGCCCGCGCGAGCTTGCCCGGAAGCCAGACGTCGTCCTGATCGCAGAACGCCGCGAAGCCGGTCTCGCGCCCGGTTGCGGACAGCAGGTGGAGGAAGTTCCGCGCCGCCCCGCGCCCCGGACCCGCCGCCAGCATGACCTGCTCCGGTGGGTGGCGCGCGGCGAATTCGGCCACGACCTGCGGCCCGCAATCCGCCGACCCGTCGTCAGAGACGACGAGGCGCCAGCGGATGCCGCGCTGCGCGGCGATGCTGGCGAGCTGGCCCGACACCCAGTCGCCGCCGTTGTGCAGCGCCAGAAGGATCGTGACCTCGGGTCCGGGGGAGGACGTCATCGGCTTCTCCGTAGCTGGCCGCGGCCGATGCTAGGACAAGGCCGTTTCGCGACGGTTACCCGCGGCGCGCGACGGCATTTACCCTGCCGGGCGGCTCGGCTAAGACCCGCGGCGACCAGATGCGAGGCGCGACATGTCCGGCCACGGCAGCCCGATCCCGATGACCTCCCGCCGGGGCGCGGCGCTGCGCGGCACCGCCGAGGTGCCCGGCGACAAGTCGATCAGCCACCGCGCGCTGATCCTCGGGGCGCTCGCCGTGGGCGAGACCCGGGTGACGGGCCTGCTCGAGGGCCAGGACGTGCTCGATACCGCCCAGGCGATGCGCGCCTTCGGCGCCGAGGTCGAGCGGCTCGGGCAGGGAGAGTGGTGCGTGCAGGGCGTCGGCGTCGGCGGCTTCGCCGAGCCGACCGAGGTGATCGACTGCGGCAATTCCGGCACCGGCGTGCGGCTCGTCATGGGGGCGATGGCGACCTCGCCCATCACCGCGACCTTCACCGGCGACGCCTCGCTGACCAAGCGGCCGATGGGCCGCGTGACCGAGCCGCTGGCGCTGTTCGGTGCGCGCGCCTTCGGGCGGCAGGGCGGCCGGCTGCCGATGACCGTGGTGGGCGCCGCCGAGCCGGTGCCGGTGCGCTACGCGCTGCCGGTGGCCTCGGCGCAGGTGAAATCCGCGGTGCTGCTCGCCGGGCTGAACGCGCCGGGCGAGACGGTGGTGATCGAGCGCGAGCCGACGCGCGACCATTCCGAGCGGATGCTGGCCGGCTTCGGCGCGACGCTGCGCTTCGAGGACACGCCCGAGGGGCGGGCCATCGTGCTGACCGGCCAGCCCGAGCTGCGCCCGCAGAACGTCGCCGTGCCGCGCGACCCTTCGTCGGCGGCCTTCCCGGTCTGCGCAGCGCTGATCGTCGAGGGCTCGGACATCCTCGTCCCCGGCGTCAGCCAGAACCCGACGCGCAACGGCCTCTACGCCACGCTGGTCGAGATGGGCGCCGAGATCGAGTTCCGGAACCCGCGCGAGGAGGGCGGCGAGCCGGTGGCCGACCTGCGCGTCAGGTTCTCTGCGCTGCGCGGCGTCGAGGTCCCGCCGGAACGCGCGGCGAGCATGATTGACGAGTTTCCGGTGCTGGCGGTGGTCGCCGCCTGCGCCGAGGGCACCACCGTGATGCGCGGGGTGAGGGAACTGCGCGTCAAGGAAAGCGACCGGATCGACGCGATGGCGCGCGGCCTCGAGGCCTGCGGGGTGGGCGTGGAGGAGGAAGAGGACACGCTGATCGTGCATGGCCGGGGCGCCGGCGGCGTTGCCGGCGGGGCGACCGTCAGGACGCATCTCGACCACCGCATCGCGATGAGCTTCCTGGTGCTCGGCCTTGCCACCGAGCGGCCCGTGGGCGTCGACGACGGCGCGCCCATCGCCACCTCTTTCCCGGCCTTCGAGGGGCTGATGCAGCATCTCGGCGGCGCGATCGTGCGCGGCAACCGCTAGATCTGCGGACCCGCGGGTTTCGCCCGCTCGCCGAGGTGCTGCGCGACCTTCACGAGGTAGCCGTCGGGGTCCTGCACCAGGAACTCGCGCTGGCCGCCGAGCCGGTCACCCCAGTCGCGCCATTTCTCGAACGGTGCGACGAAGAACCCCCGGCCGGCGGCGGCGATCCGCGCCGCCACCCCGTCGACATCGGCGACGAAGACCTGGATGACGACCCCGCGGCCGAACGGCGGCTCCATGGCGCCGGTCTCCCAGCTGCCGTCGCGGACAAAGAACATCACCTGGGCGCCGTCGGGATGCGCGAGCATGGCGAGCTGCTCGGAGGGCCGGTCGAACTGCACCTCAAACCCCAGAAGATCGGTCCAGAACGCGCGTGTCCGCGCATAGTCCGAGACGAGAAGCTCGGGGATCATGGTCTGCCAGCGGGCGGGCGGGTGGCCGGGCATGTCGGGTGGTCTCCGTTTGACAGGTCGGCACCATTCGACCAGAAGGCGATCGCCTGGGGAAGGAGCGACGGATGCAGTTCACCGTAGCGATCGACGGGCCGGCCGCCGCGGGCAAGGGCACGATCTCGCGCGCTGTGGCGGCGCATTTCGGTTTCGCGCATCTCGACACGGGCCTTCTCTACCGCGCCATCGGGCGCAAGGTGCTGGACGGTGCGACGCCCGAGGCGGCCGCGCGCACGCTGCGACTGGAGGATCTTGCCCGCGGCGATCTGCGGACGGCCGAGGTGGCGGATGCCGCCAGCCGGGTCGCCGCACTGCCGGAGGTGCGCGCCGCGCTGGTCGGCTTCCAGCGGGCCTTCGCCCGCCGCGACGGGGGCGCGGTGCTCGACGGGCGCGACATCGGCACGGTGATCTGCCCGCAGGCGCAGGTGAAGCTGTTCGTCACCGCCACCGACGAGTGCCGCGCCGCACGCCGCCACGGCGAGCTTGTCGGCCTCGGCGTGGCCACGACCGAGGCCGAGGTGCTGGACGACCTGCGCGCACGGGACGCCCGCGATTCAGCGCGGGCGGTGTCGCCGCTGAGGCCGGCGCCGGATGCGCTCTTGCTCGACACCACCGAACTCACTATAGAGGCGGCCGTCGAACAGGCCGTGAGAGCCGTGGCGCGGAGACTTGGGCAGGGTCGGGGATAACGCCGGCCCTTCTTGTTTTGCGCAGCGGCCCGCGGCACGGACCGACCTGACAGACCGGCGGAGCCAACCGCCAGGCCAGACACATGATGAAAAGGAACCGAACACGCATGTGCGCCAAAGTGACGATGGAGGACTTCGAAGCCCTCCTGAAAGAAAGTTTCGAGATCGACACCCCGGCAGAGGGCAGTGTCGTCAAGGGCCGGGTGATCGCCATCGAGGCGGGACAGGCCATCATCGACGTCGGCTACAAGATGGAAGGCCGCGTTGACCTCAAGGAATTCGCAGCCCCCGGGCAGACGCCCGAGATCGAGGTCGGCGACGAGGTGGAGGTCTATCTCCGCTCGGCCGAGAACGCGCGGGGCGAGGCCGTCATCAGCCGCGAGATGGCGCGCCGCGAGGAGGCTTGGGACCGGCTGGAGCAGGCCTATGCCAAGGAAGAGCGTGTCGAAGGTGCGATCTTCAACCGCGTCAAGGGCGGCTTCACGGTCGACCTCGGCGGCGCCGTGGCGTTCCTGCCCGGCAGCCAGGTCGATGTGCGCCCGGTGCGCGACGCCGGCCCGCTGATGGGCCTCAAGCAGCCGTTCCAGATCCTCAAGATGGACCGCCGCCGCGGCAACATCGTCGTGTCGCGCCGCGCGATCCTGGAGGAGAGCCGCGCCGAGCAGCGCGCCGAGGTGATCGGCAAGCTGACCGAGGGCGACGTCGTGGACGGCGTGGTGAAGAACCTGACCGAATACGGCGCCTTCGTCGACCTCGGCGGCGTGGACGGCCTGCTGCACGTCACCGACATGGCGTGGCGCCGGGTCAACCACCCCAACGAGATCCTCGAGATGGGCCAGACCGTGAAGGTCCAGGTCATCAAGATCAACAAGGAGACGCACCGCATCTCGCTTGGGATGAAGCAGTTGCTGTCGGATCCGTGGGACACGGTCGAACAGAAGTTCCCGATCGGCTCGGTCCACCGCGGCCGGGTCACCAACATCACCGACTACGGCGCCTTCGTGGAGCTCGAGCCTGGGATCGAGGGGCTCGTCCACGTCTCGG
>CAZYBG010000098.1:0-10676 GCA_964645155.1 uncultured Rhodobacterales bacterium
GACGCCTTCGTCGAACTGGCCATGTGGCCGGGCTGCGAACAGCTTCCCTATGTCAAGGACGGTGGCTTCGACGGCGACTGGGTTGAAGAGAACTGCTCGGCTATGCGTCAGGATGGCCCGTTCATCGAAGCCGGCGAGAACGACAACCTGATCGTGCAGCAACTGCAGGCGGACGCGAATGCCGTCGGCATCTTCGGCTATTCGGCCCTGTTCGAGAACCTCGACCAGCTGCGCGGAATCAGCATCGACGGCGTCGAACCTTCGACCGAAACGATCGCATCGTTCGACTATCCGATCGCCCGCCCGCTGTACTTCTACGTGAAGAACGCGCACCGCGGCGTGATCCCCGGCCTGAACGAGTTCATCGCCGAGTACGCGTCGGAGAACTCGCTGGGCAACGGCGGCTACCTGCAGGAGCGCGGCCTGGTCGTCCTGGCCGACGACGTGCGCGCCGACCTGGTGAACCGCCTGACCAACGCGGTCAGCATGGATCCGGTCGCGGAGTAATCCGCCCGACCCGACTGCCCGGCTTCGGCCGGGCAGTCCCCTAGCCGACTGCACTTGAGGTTGAACATGACTCTGATCGCTTTCGCCCTGCTGTTTGCCGCGGTGCTTGGAGGGTACGTGTTCAATCGAATGGCCGCAGAGCGTATCCGCGACGGCGGAACGCGATTGCATTCGCTGAGCGGCTTTCACGGCATGTATGCGGCGCTGGTCGCCGGACTGCCGGGGTTGTTCCTGCTGATCGTCTGGCTGATCCTGCAAGGGCCGCTGACCGAGAATCTCATGATGAGTGGCCTGCCGGACGGTGTCCTGGACGGTCTGGAGAGCGGTCAGATCGCACTGCTGAAGTCCGAGATCCTGCAGATTGCGAATGGTACCGTCTTCGGAACGCCCGAGCAGTGGAAGATCGACGCGGCCGAACGGCTGAACGCGATGGTCGCCACCGGAAGGTGGCTTATGGTGGTCGCGGTGGCGCTGCTCCTTCTGGCGGCGCTGGTGTATGCGCGCAGCAGGGTGTCATCAGAGTTCCGCGCTCGCCACGGCGTCGAGCACATCGTTCTTGGCCTGATGATTGGCTGTTCCACGATCGCCATCTTCACCACCTTCGGGATCGTGTTCTCGCTGTTCTTCGAAAGCTGGGCGTTCTTCCGGCTGATCCCGGTGCACGAGTTCCTGTTCGGGCTGAAGTGGGAACCGCAGATCGCTATCCGTACCGACCAGATCGCGGGCGCAGGCGCCTTCGGCGTGATCCCGGTGTTCATGGGAACGCTCGTAATCATGACGATCGCCCTGTTCTTCGCGGTGCCGGTCGGGTTGTTCGCAGCGATCTACCTGAACGAGTTCGCGGCGCCGCGCGTGCGCAACGTCATCAAGCCGGTGCTGGAGATCCTGTCGGGCATCCCGACCATCGTCTATGGCTTCTTCGCGATCCTGACCGTGGCCCCGTTCCTGCGCGCCACAGGGGCGGACCTCGGACTTGCGCTGGCGCCGAACACCGCGCTTGCGGCGGGCAGCGTGATGGCGATCATGCTGATTCCGTTCATCTCGTCATTTGCCGACGACGCCCTGACGGCAGTGCCGCGCAGTCTTCGCGACGGCTCGCTTGCCCTTGGCGCCACGCGCGGCGAGACCATGATGAAGGTCCTGTTCCCGGCCGCGATCCCCGGCATCGTGGGGGGCGTGCTGCTGGCTGTCAGCCGCGCCATCGGCGAGACGATGATCGTGGTGATGGCCGCAGGCCTGATCGCGAAGCTGACGATCAACCCGCTGGACAGCGTAACGACCATGACGCTGCAGATCGTGACCCTGCTCATCGGCGACTCCGAGTTCGACAACCCCAAGACGCTCGCCGCCTTTGCACTGGGAATGCTGCTGTTCGTCGTCACCCTGGGCATCAACATCCTGGCACTTGGCATCGTGCGCAAGTACCGCGAGCAGTACGACTGAGGGGCTTATCATGACCGACGTTCCCGCGCAGACGCCGCCGACGACCTATTGGGAGTCAGACAGCTATACCGCACGCATCCGGGCGCGTCACCGAAGCGAGTTGTGGCTGCGCGGCCTCGGCCTTGCGGCCATCGGCATTGCTCTACTGATGCTGGCGATCATGCTGACCTCGATCCTGACCAGCGCGGCCGGCGCGTTGCGACAGGCCCATGTGACGATCGACGTGCCGATCTCCGCCGAGGCGGTGGACCCGGCCGACCCGTTCTCGGGCAACTGGCGCAAGATCATGCAGGACTATATCGCGTCGGTCTACCCTAACGCAGATACGTCCGAACTGCGGGAACTGGGCGGCATCCTGTCGAACGGTGCACAATTCCGGGTGCGCGATACTGTGGTGGCCAACCCCTCGCTGATAGGTCAGACGCTGACAATCACCGTACCGCTGTCCGACCCCTACGACCAGCTGGCCAAGGGCTACGTCAACCGTGATGCGCCGCCAGACCAGCGGCGGCTGAATGACGCCCAGATTGCCGCATTCGACCAACTGGACGAGGCGGGGATGGTGTCGAAGCCGATCAACTGGGGGATCCTGACCCAGGGAGATTCACGTTTTCCCGAGCTTGCGGGATTGCGGGGGGCGATGATCGGTACGCTGTGGCTGCTGCTCACGACCTTTGCCCTCGCGTTCCCGGTCGGCATCGGCGCGGCGATCTATTTGGAAGAATTCGCACCGAAGAATCGGCTGTCGGATCTCATCGAGGTCAACATCAACAACCTCGCCGCCGTTCCGTCGGTCGTCTTCGGCCTGCTCGCGCTGGCGGTGTTCCTGAACTGGTTCGGGCTGCCACGGGGGGCGCCCTTCGTCGGCGGCCTAACGATTGCACTGATGAGCCTGCCGACGATCATCATTGCGACGCGCGCGGCGCTCAAGGCCGTTCCGCCCTCGATCCGTGAGGCAGCGCTTGGGGTGGGCGCGTCCAAGCAGCAGGTGGTATTCCAGCACGTGCTGCCGTTGGCGATGCCCGGGATCATGACCGGCACAATCCTTGCCATGGCCAACGCCATCGGTGAGACTGCTCCGCTTTTGCTTATCGGAATGAACGCGTTCCTCACCTCGGTCCCGACATCGCCCTTTGAAAGCGCAACGACGCTGCCAACGCAGATCTTCATCTGGGCCGACAGCCCCGAGCGGGGCTTCGTCAGCCGAACCTCGGCTGGAATCGTAATCCTGCTGGTCGTTCTGGTGACTATGAACGCCCTTGCCATCTACCTGCGTCGCAAGTTCGAACGTCGCTGGTGATCCTGTGGAGAGCTACACAATGGACGACCTTCGTATCGTGGAGAGACGCGTGGAGACGCAGGACATCAAGATCACCGCGCGCGGTGTGCAGGTCTACTACGGCGACAAGCATGCGCTCAAGGACGTGGACTGCGACATCCGCGACAAGACGGTGACTGCGTTCATCGGCCCCTCGGGCTGCGGCAAGTCCACCTTCCTGCGTTGTCTCAACCGGATGAACGACACCGTCGCGATCGCCCGTGTGGAAGGTGACATCCGGCTTGACGGCGAGGACATCTACGACAAGCGCGTCGACCCGGTGCAGCTTCGCGCCAAGGTGGGCATGGTGTTCCAGAAACCGAACCCGTTTCCCAAGTCGATCTACGACAACGTCGCCTACGGGCCCAAGATCCACGGGCTGTCCCGGACGAAGTCGGAACTCGATGGCATCGTCGAGGGCAGTCTCCGGAGGGCCGCACTCTGGGACGAAGTCAAGGACCGGCTCGCAGAACCAGGGACAGGGCTTTCCGGCGGTCAACAGCAGCGTCTCTGCATTGCGCGTGCGGTCGCGACCTCTCCCGAGGTGCTTCTGATGGACGAGCCCTGCTCGGCGCTCGACCCGATTGCGACGGCGCAGGTCGAGGAACTGATCGACGAGCTGCGATCGAACTTCTCGGTGGTGATCGTCACCCACTCCATGCAGCAGGCCGCCCGCGTCAGCCAGAAGACTGCGTTCTTCCACCTCGGCAGCCTCGTCGAATACGGCGAGACCGGGCAGATCTTCACCAACCCCCGCGACCCGCGGACGGAAAGCTACATCTCGGGAAGGATCGGGTGATGGAAACCAAGATGGCGTCGGACCCGCATATCCTGCAGGCGTTCGACCGCGACCTCGAGGCGATCCAGGCACTCATCATGCGGATGGGCGGGCTCGTCGAGGCGGCGATCCTCGACGCGGCGACCGCGCTCGAGACGCGCGACGAGGAACTCGCCGAAAGCGTCCGGCGCAACGACCGGCTGATCGACGATCTCGAGGAGCGGGTCAACGAGGAGGCGGCGCGGGTGCTCGCCCTGCGCTCGCCGACGGCGACCGACCTCAGGACCGTGCTGAGCGTGATGAAGATCAGCGCCAACCTGGAGCGGATGGGCGACTACGCCAAGAACCTCGGCAAGCGCGTCTCGGTGCTGGCGCAGATGCCGCCGGTGGACGGCGCGGGCGGCGCGCTGCGGCGGATGGCCAAGGCCGTCGAGGTGATGTTGAAGGACGCGCTCGATGCCTATATCCAGCGCGATGCCGAGCTTGCGCAGGACGTGCGTGCCCGCGACCACGATGTCGACCAGATGTACAACGCGCTGTTCCGCGAGTTCCTGACCTACATGATGGAGGACCCGCGCAACATCACCGCCTGCATGCACCTGCACTTCATCGCCAAGAACGTCGAGCGGATGGGCGACCACGTCACCGCCATCGCCGAGCAGGTGATCTACCTCGTCCGGGGCGAGCTGCCGGGCGACGCACGGCCGAAGGGCGACGAGACCGCCTATGTCCGCCCGCCCGAGGATCAGGCGTGATGTCGGGCGCCGACCGGCACCCCACGGTGCTCGTGGTGGAGGACGAGCCGGCGCAGCGCGAGGTCCTGGCCTATAACCTCGAGGCCGAAGGTTTCCAGGTGGCGCGCGCCGAGAACGGCGAGGAGGCGCTCATCATGATCGAGGAGGCGCCCCCCGACGTGATCGTGCTCGACTGGATGCTGCCCAACGTGTCGGGGATCGAGGTCTGCCGGCGGCTCAAGACCCGTCCCGAGACACGCGGCCTGCCGATCATCATGCTCTCGGCGCGGTCCGAGGAGGTGGACCGGGTCCGCGGGCTTGAGACCGGGGCCGACGACTATGTCGTCAAGCCCTACTCGATCGTGGAACTGATGGCGCGGGTCCGCGCGCAGCTGCGCCGGACGCGGCCCGCCAGCATGGGCGAGGTGCTGGAGTTCGACGACATCCGGCTCGACGCCGAGACCCACCGGGTGACGCGCGACGGCCAGCTTCTCAAGCTCGGCCCGACCGAGTTCCGGCTGCTCTCGACCTTCATGGAGAAGCCCGGCCGGGTCTGGAGCCGCGAGCAGCTGCTCGACCGGGTCTGGGGCCGCGAGATCTACGTCGACACCCGCACCGTCGACGTCCATATCGGCCGCCTGCGCAAGGCGCTCTGCCAGAATGGCGGCGAAGACCCGGTACGCACGGTGCGCGGCGCGGGATACGCGCTGGGGTAGGGGCCCCGGCCGCCCTCCGGCCCGCGGGCGAGGGCGCCGGCAACTGCCGATGCCGCAGTCACGATCGTCTCAAGGTCTTGTGACCGCCTGCGGGCGGAACGGGGCAGGGCGCGGCTGGTTGGGGTCCTGTGCAACGCAAGACGCAGGAAGGATATCCCATGAAGCGCCTCGCCCTGACGACCGCCATCGCCGTCGGCCTCGCGATCCCGGCCGCGGCCTCGAACGAACAGCTTGCCGCCTCGATCGGGGTCGAGCCGGGCCAGTACACCTTGGCCGAGCTCGTCGCGCTGCAGGCCGCCATCGACGATAATGACCAGCAGCTGATCCGGGCCATCCAGGAAGGCCGGGTCGAGACCGCCACCGCCGCCGACGTCACGCCCGGCCAGGCCGAACTGGCCCAGAGCCTCGGCGTCGATCCTTCGGAGTACACGCTGGCCGAACTGGCGCAGCTGAGGGATGCGCGTGCCACCGGCAATGCGGGGCTCGAGGCTCAGGTCCTGGAAGGCGACGCCGGCGCGGTGTCGGGCTCCGGCATCACCGACGGCCACGCCCAGATCGCGGCGTCGCTCGGCCTCGACCCTGCGGACTACAGCTTTTCGGAACTGGTGCGCATCAAGGCCAGTCGCGAGAGCAGCTAGGCTTCATCCGGACTCGCGGCGACTTCGGAAGGGCGGCGGGGCATCCCGCCGCTTTTCCTCGCACCATTTATCCGATAAGACATATTATGTAACTTACGTGTGCTGGCGGACAGCCATCCGTCAGACGATTGCCCGCTCGAGGAACGTCTCGCGCGCAGGTACGCGGTCGGCCCCCAGCGGCGTCAGGTCCAGCGTCTGGTAGCTGCCGGTCAGGATCAACTCGGCGATGCCGCGGCCGACCGCGGGCGCCTGCTGCAGCCCGTGCCCGGAAAACCCGTTCATCAGGTAGAGGTTCGACAGGCCCGGCCAGAGGCCCAGAATCGCGTTCTGGTCCAGCGTGTTGTAGGCATAATGTCCAGCCCAGGCGCGGATCACCTTGACGGCATCGAAGCCCGGACAGCGGGCATAGAGCCGCGGCCACACCAGATCCTCGAACTGCGCGAGGTCGGGCTCGAAATCGTCGATCCCGGCCGGGCCGTCCTGCGACGGCACGGTGGCGGCGATCCACTGCCGCCCTTCGGGCCGCAGGTAAAATCCGGTATGGTCGATCAGCAGCGGCGCCTCGGGCGCCTTCGCGTTCGGCGCGTCGATCAGGAAAACCGTTCTCTTGCGGGGTTCTACCGGAAGATCCTCACCGATGGAGCGCAGCAGCGCCGCAGCCCGCGTGCCGCAGGCATTGACCGCCGCCCCGCAGCCGATGGCACGGCCCGAGGCCAGCCTGACGCCGGTGATGCGACCGCCGGAGCGGTCGAGCGCCACGACCTCGTCGTCGGCATAGTCGACGCCGCGGGCGCGCGCCGCGCGGCGGAATCCGCCCAGAAGCCCCATGTTGTCGAACCAGCCCTCGTCGCGCGCTCCGAACGAGCCAAGGACGACGCCGTCGAGCTCGAGCCAGGGAAACCGCCGGGCGAGCGCGGCGGGGTCGAGAAGTTCGGTGCCCGCGCCCTCGGCCCGCTGCAGCGCCGCCACCTCGGCCATCGCCGCCGCATGCTCCGGCGTGCCGGCGAGGAACAGATAGCCGCGCTCGTGGAACCCGAGGTCGTCCACGCCCCCCTCGGCACCAAGCCAGTCGCCGACGTTGCGAATGAATTCAATGCCGAAGCGCGATATCCTCACGTTGACCGGGTTCGAGAACTGCTGCCGGATCGAGGCGACCGACAGCGCGGTGGAGCTTCGCGCATAGCTCCGGTCGCGCTCGACCACGAGGATGCGCAGCCGGCCCGGTGCGAGCTCCGTCAGCCAGAAGGCGAGCGACGAGCCCATCACCGCGCCGCCGGCGATCACCACGTCGTAGCTGTCCCGCACCGCCTGCCCCCCGCGTCCCCTATGCGTCCCGTTTGCGCCGCAGCACGCGCAATCTCGACACGAGCGCTACGCGATAGTAATAGTCGCCGCAACCTGTGGAGAGACCATGCCGGCCATCACGGCCGAGGTCAGGGCGCCAGGAAGCACGGTGCGACGACGACCATGACTCCCATCGAGTTTCTAGAGCGCGTCACCGCGGCCACGTCGATCGAAAGCGTCTGGACCGAACTCGTCGAGGTCATGGGCGGGCACGGCTTCGACCGGCTGCTCTACGGCTTCACCCGCTTCCGCACGGCACAGTCGCTGGGCGACCCGCACGACCTGCTCATCCTGACCAACCACGACCGCTCGTATACCGACCGCTTCATCGGCGACCGGCTCTACCTGCATGCGCCGATGGTCCGCTGGGCGGCCGAGAACACCGGCGCCTGCTCGTGGCGCTGGGTGCGCGAGCACCAGGACTTCCTGACCCCGGCCGAGCGGCGGGTTGCCGAGTTCAACCGGCAGGTCGGCGTCGTCGCGGGCTACTCGATCAGTTTTCCGGCGCCGTCGCACCGCGCCAAGGGCGCGCTGGCGCTCACCGCCCGGCCCGGTATGGACCAGACGGCGGCCGACGCGGTCTGGGCGGCGCATGGCCGCGAGCTGTTGCAGATGGCCAATGTCGCGCACCTGAAGATCACCACCCTGCCCTATACCGGCGCCCGCCGGCCGCTGACCGACCGGCAGCGCGAGGCGCTGGAATGGGTCGGCGACGGCAAGACGACGCAGGACATCGCGACGATCATGGGCCTGACCCCGGCGACGGTGGAGAAGCACCTGCGTCTGGCGCGCGAGGCGCTCGACGTCGAGACGACGGCGCAGGCGGTGCTCAAGGCCTCGGTCCAGAACCAGATCTTCGTGCTGAGCCAGCAGCCCGCCCGCGCCTGACCATGCCCGGCCGCCGCCCGCCGCGGGCAGCCGCGATCGGCGCCTATATTGTCTGAATGGTCAGGTAAGGATTCCCCTACTTAACTGACGCAAGGTAAAGCGGCATCGTTCAGGAGTTCCGTGAGTGGTGGCATTGGCCTGGGAACGTCGGCCTGGAACGGCTTGAAATTGCGAGCATACCAGGCTTGGCCGGGAAACCGGCACGCCGGCCGGAAGGGGTCTATTCGCGCCCCGACCGACGGCATCGCGGGGGCGTCCGTCTCATCCCCGATCGTGGCGACCCGCGGTAGCGGAGCGGTTCCTCTGGGCCGCTCCGTCGCCGCGGTCGCGCCTCAGCGCGGGCCCGGATGGCCCCTGCCCCAAAGCCCCGGCGCCTCGCGCCGGAGGCAGGCCCGTTCGGCGGCGCTGCAGCGGGCGGCCGCCGCCGCCTCCGACCCCGTCTCCTCCAGCGCCCGGCGCCAGATGCGCAGCGCCGACTCGGCGCTCCACGGCAGCGCGGCGCCGGCGAGCCAGCGGCGCAGCGCCGGCGGCAGCCGGTCGAATGCTTCCATCGCGGGACGATCGCGCCGACGGCCGCGCAGCGACGAGGCGAGATTGCCCGCCGCGACCCGCCGCTCAGCGGGCATCATCCGCTTCGGCCGCGAGCAGGAGGAACGATCGCGGCGCCGCGGCGCCCCCGCGGTCGTCGGAGCGATGATCCCGCGGCGCGGTCAGGGGTAAGCGGTCCGTCCCTCCGGGCATGAAGGCTCCTGCAGCAGAAATGTAATGTCATACTATAACGTCTCTTGGACAGGGAAAAGCCCCGGTGTTTCCACCGGGGCGGTTTATGCCCGTGCGCCGGTATCAGGCGTTGAGCTTGGCCACTTCGGCGGCGAAATCGTCCTCGCGCTTCTCGATGCCCTCGCCCACCGCAAGCCGAACGAACCCCGTGACGTCCACACCCGCCTCGGCCGCGGCCTGGGCCACGGTCAGGTCGGGATTGACCACGAACTTCTGGTTCAGGAGCGTCACTTCCTCGAAGAACTTCTTCATCCGTCCCGGGATGATGTTGTTGTGGATCACCGCCTCGGGTTTCGGCTTGGCCGACGTGGCATTCTCCTCGAGCGCCTTCTGGGTCTGGACGTGGCGCTCCTTCTCGACCACCGCCGGGTCGAGATCGGCCTCGGAGAGCGAGGCCGGGGTGGCGGCGGCGACATGCATGGCGATCTGCCGGCCGATGCCGTTGTCGGCGCCGTTCAGCGCCACCAGCACGCCGATCCTGCCCATGCCGTCGGTCGCGGCATTATGGACGTAGCTGACCACCGTCTGCCCCTCGATCAGGGCCATGCGGCGCAGCGTCAGGTTCTCGCCGATCTTGGCGACCGCCTCGGCCACCGCCGTGTCGACGCTGCGGCCACCGAGGTCGGCGGCCTTCAGCCCGCCGATGTCGGACACCCCGAGCGCGGTTTCGGTGATGTCGCGCACGAGGCCCTGGAACTCGGCGTTCTTCGCGACGAAGTCGGTCTCGGAGTTGACCTCGACCGCGACGCCCCGGCCGCCCTTCACCGCGACGCCGACAAGGCCCTCGGCCGCCGTGCGGCCGGATTTCTTCGCGGCCTTGGCAAGGCCCTTGGTGCGCAGCCAGTCGACTGCCGCGTCCATGTCGCCGGCGGTCTCGGTCAGCGCCTTCTTGGCGTCCATCATGCCGGCGCCCGTCATGTCGCGCAGCTCTTTCACCATGCCTGCGGTGATCGTCATCTCGTTCTCCTCGGGAATGCGGGGACGGGCCGGAAATAGCCCCGCCCCGTCACGGATCTGCGACGTCCGGGCCTCAGGCCTGGGCTTCTTCCTCGACCGCGTCCTCGACCGGCGCCTCTTCCATCGCGCCGATGTCGATGCCGGCCGCGCCCATCTGGGCCGACATGCCGTCCAGCGCGGCGCGCGCAGCAAGGTCGCAGTAGAGCGCGATGGCGCGGGCGGCGTCGTCGTTGCCGGGGATGATGTAGTCGACGCCGTCGGGCGGGCAGTTGGTGTCGACCACCGCCACCACCGGAATGCCGAGCTTCCTGGCCTCGAGGATCGCGAGATCCTCCTTGTTGACGTCGATCACGAACAGCAGGTCGGGCAGCCCGCCCATGTCGCGGATGCCGCCGAGCGAGGCCTGGAGCTTGGCCTGCTCGCGCTCCATGCCGAGGCGCTCCTTCTTCGTCAGGCCCTCGGCGCCGTGCGTCATCTGCTCGTCGATCTGCTTCAGCCGCTGGATCGACTGGCTGACCGTCTTCCAGTTGGTCAGCGTGCCGCCGAGCCAGCGGTGGTTCATGTAGTACTGCG
>CAZYBG010000099.1:0-10676 GCA_964645155.1 uncultured Rhodobacterales bacterium
CGGCCGCTGCGGGAACGCCGGCCGGAACCCGCCCGGGCGCCGCCGCCGGCGCGGCGGGCCGGCGCGGCGTCTCGGCCTCGGCGAACCGGTCGACCGGCAGGTCGCCGATCGCCTCGTCGGCGCCGAGCTCGACCTGCCAGGCCAGCGCGGCGAGCATCGCTTCGGGGGTCATCTCGGCGGCGTCCTGCATGGCACGACGCTAGCCTGCCCGGGCGGCGCGGTAAACGGCCCGCAGGCGGCGATTGAGCGTTGCCGGCCGCCGGCCGCTTTGCCATAAGCGGGGCCGGACCTGACGGGAACGCCATGACCTTCCGCGCGCGCCACCTCCTCGGCATCGAGCCTCTCGCGCCGCCGGAGATTCTGGCCATCCTCGACCTCGCCGAACGCTATGTCGACCTCAACCGCCGCACCGAGAAGCGGTCGGACGCCTTGGCCGGCCTGACCCAGATCAACATGTTCTTCGAGGCCTCGACCCGGACGCAGGCCAGCTTCGAGCTGGCCGGCAAGCGCCTCGGCGCCGACGTGATGAACATGTCGGTGGCGCAGTCGTCGGTCAAGAAGGGCGAGACGCTGATCGACACCGCGCTGACGCTGAACGCCATGCACCCCGACCTGCTGGTGGTGCGCCACCCGGCCTCGGGCGCGGTGGACCTGCTGGCGCAGAAGGTGAACTGCGCCGTCCTCAACGCCGGCGACGGCCGGCACGAGCACCCGACCCAGGCCCTGCTCGACGCGCTGACGATCCGCCGCAAGAAGGGGCGCCTCCAGCGCCTGACCGTGGCGATCTGCGGCGACATCGCGCACAGCCGCGTGGCGCGGTCGAACATCCTGCTGCTCGGCAAGCTCGAGAACCGTATCCGCCTGATCGGCCCGCCCACGCTGATGCCGGCGCAGATCGGCGAGTTCGGCGTCGAGGTGTTCGACGACATGAAGGCGGGGCTGGAGGGCGCCGACGTGGTGATGATGCTCCGCCTCCAGCGCGAGCGGATGGATGGCGGCTTCATCCCGTCGGAGCGGGAATATTTCCACCGCTACGGCCTCGATGCCGAGAAGCTGGCCGCGGCGAAGCCGGATGCGATCGTCATGCATCCCGGGCCGATGAACCGCGGCGTCGAGATCGACGGGACGCTGGCCGACGACATCAACCGCAGCGTCATTCAGGAACAGGTGGAGATGGGCGTCGCGGTTAGGATGGCAGCGATGGACCTGCTGGCGCGGAACCTGCGTGCCGAGCGCGGGCGGCAGGCCTCGGGGGTGATGGCGTGAGCGAGGGCATTCCGGTCGCGGGCGGCGAGGCGGGGCTGGTGCGGGTGTTCGCGTCGCCGGCGGGGCTCGACGCGCTGCGCGCCGCCAAGGAGGCCGGCGACGCGCGGGCCGGGGCGGTTCTGGCCGAGGCGCTGGGGGCGCCGGCGCTCGACCCGGCCTTCGTCGACGTGCTCCGCGCCGGCGACCTCGCGCCGCTGACGTTGACCGACTACCTGATCGAGGGCATCGGGGTCGAGGCCGCCGCGGTCGAGCGCGACCGCGCCCGGCTCGACGCGCTGCCGGGTGCGGTCGTGGTGCTGTCGCGCGCCGTGGCCGGCCGGGCCGAGCGGCTGGTGCCGGCGCCGGGCCTTGCGCTCGTCGGCACCTATCCCGAGGACCGGCCGCCGGCATCGGCCCCGCCGCTGGCCTCGGACGGTGCGCGCGGCACGCTCGGCACCCCGGCCGTGCCGCCGGCGCCGGCGGGGCCGGGCGGCCTGCCCAGGGGCTTCGTCCTCGTCGCCCTCGCCCTCGTCGCGGCGGCGGTCGCGCTGTTCCTGCTGCCGTGGCGGTGAGACCGGTGCTGCTTCTGCGGAACGCCCGCCTGATCGACCCCGAGGCGCTGACTGACGGCCCAGGCGATCTGCTGATCGACGACGGCCGGATCGCCGCCATCGGCGCAGCCGCGCCCAAGGGCGCCCGCGTCATCGACTGCGCCGGCCTCTGCCTCGCGCCCGGCATCGTCGATCTCGGCGTCAAGATCGGCGAGCCGGGGGAGCGGCACCGGGAGAGCTTCCGCTCGGCCGGCCTTGCCGCCGCGGCGGGCGGCATCACGACGATCGTCGCGCGCCCCGACACGGCCGCCCCGATCGACAGCCCCGAGGCGCTGGAATTCGTCACCCGCCGGGCGGCCGAGGCGGCGCCGGTCCGCATCCGCCACATGGCGGCGCTGACCAAGGGCCGCGAGGGGCGCGAGATGACCGAGATCGGGTTCCTGCTCGACGCCGGCGCGGTGGCCTTCAGCGATGGCGACCGGGTGGTGGCCGACACGCGCGTCCTGTCGCGGGCGATGACCTATGCCCGCGGTCTCGGCGCGCTGATCATCGGCCATCCGCAGGATCCCGGCCTTTCGGCAGGCGCCGCCGCGACCTCGGGCAAGTTCGCCTCGCTGCGTGGCCTGCCCTCGGTCAGCCCGATGGCCGAGCGCATGGGCCTCGACCGCGACCTCGCGCTGGCCGAGATGACGGGCGTGCGCTACCACGCCGACCAGATCACCACGGCGCGGGCGCTGCCGGCGCTGGAGCGCGCCAGGCGCGACGGCCTCGACGTGACGGCGGGCGTGTCGATCCACCACCTGACGCTGAACGAGCTCGATGTCGGCGACTACCGCACCTTCTTCAAGGTGAAGCCGCCGCTGCGGTCCGAGGGCGACCGGATGGCGGTGGTCGAGGCGGTGGCGGCGGGGCTGATCGACGTGATCTCGTCGATGCACACGCCGCAGGACGAGGAGAGCAAGCGCCTGCCGTTCGAGGAGGCGGCGGCCGGGGCCGTGGCACTGGAGACGCTGCTTCCCGCCGCGTTGCGGCTGGTCCATGCCGGCGCGGTGGACCTGCCGCGCCTGTTCCGCGCGCTGTCGCTGAACCCGGCGCGCCGGCTCGGCCTGCCGGGCGGCAGCCTCGCCCCCGGGGCGCCCGCCGATCTGGTCCTCTTCGACCCCGACGCGCCCTTCGTGCTCGACCGCTTCACGCTGCTGTCGAAGTCGAAGAACACGCCGTTCGACGGCGCGCGGATGCAGGGCCGGGTGAAGGCGACGCTGGTCGGCGGCCGCCTCGTCCATGGAGCGCTCTGATGCCGCCCTTAGACAGCGCGCCGGTGCTGCTCGCGCTCTGGGCGGCGGCCGGCTACCTGCTCGGCGCGGTGCCGTTCGGCATCGTCGTCGCACGGGCCTTCGGGCTGGGCGACCTCAGGCAGATCGGCTCGGGCAACATCGGCGCGACGAACGTGCTGCGCACCGGCAACCGGCCGGCCGCATTCCTGACGCTGGTGCTCGACAGCGGCAAGGGTGCTGCCGCGGTGCTGCTCGCGCGCGCCCTGGCTGGCGAGGATGCGGCGCAGGTGGCGGGCGGTGCGGCGTTCCTGGGCCATCTCTACCCGGTCTGGCTGGGTTTCCGGGGCGGCAAGGGCGTCGCGACGTTCCTCGGCACGCTCCTCGCGCTCGCCTGGCCGGTGGGCGCGGCGGCCTGCCTCACCTGGCTCGCCACGGCGGCGGCGTTCCGCTATTCCTCGCTCGCCGCCCTCGTCGCGGCGGCGGCGGCGCCGGCTTGGGCGCTGGCGCTGGGCCGCGGCGAGGTGGCGCTGCTGTCGGCGTTCCTCGCCGCGCTGATCTTCATGCGTCACGCGGCGAACATCGCGCGCCTGCGAGCGGGGACCGAGCCGCGGATCGGCAAGGGAGGACCGCCGGCATGACAGACGACGGACCCTTCGAGAAACGGCACCGCGATGGGTCGCTCTGGGTTCGGGGCGCGCGCCGCAACGGCAAGGAACAAGGGCCGTTCGAGTTCTGCTGCAAGGACGGCACGCGGCTGCGGTCGGGAACATTCCTCGACGGACGGCAGGTCGGCGAATGGACGACCTACGACAAGAGCGGCCTGCCCTACAAGGTGGCGCGTTTCCCGGACCGCGACTGACCCCCCGACTGACCCCGACTGACCCCGGTCCGCGCTACTTCGGCGCCATGCGCTCCAGCAGTTCGGCGGTGCGCTTGGTGTTCTGGTAGATGCCGAGGCCGAGATACATCGCGCCGCCGATGAAGATCACGTAGATGAGGCCGACGATGAGCACCAGCAGACCGGGGAGGAACCCTCCGCCCTGCTGCCCGCCGGGCCCCATCATGCCGCCGCCGAACATCGTGGCGAGCGCGCCGACCACCACGAGGACGAGAAGAAGGACGATGATGACGCCGACGAGCTTCTCGAAGGCGTTGATGAAGAAGTCCCGCATGGCCCACCCCTCCACGGCTGATTTGGGGCCACCAGCGGTAGGCCCGGCCAGGCGCAGGGTCAACACCATTCAGTAGCTGTATTCGGCGTAGATCCGGCTCAGGTCGCCGCCCCAGGCGCCGTGGTACTTCTCGAGCAGCTCATCGGCCGGCGTGCGGCCGGACTCGACGCTGTCCCGCAGCGCGCCCAGGAAATGCGCCTCGTCGGGGATCAGGCCGTCCGCGCCCGGCCGCGCCCGCGCCTTCAGCCCGGCCTCGGCGATCGCCACCGCCTCGCGCGCGAGGTCGTGGAGCCGGACGCCCCCGGCCTCGCCCTGCAGGCCGGCGACCGAGGCGGCGACGCGCAGGTCCTCGCGCGTCGCGGCGTCGAGGCGCTTGCCGAGGTCCCAGGCGGCGTCGAGCGCGGACTGGTCGTAGAGCAGCCCGACCCAGAACGCGGGCAGCGCGCAGAGCCGGCGCCAGGGGCCGCCGTCGGCGCCGCGCATCTCGATGAACTTCTTCAGCCGCGCCTCGGGGAAGATCGTCGTCAGGTGGTCGGCCCAGTCCGACAGCGTCGGCACCTCGCCCGGCAGCGCCGGCAGGCGCCCGCCGAGGAAGTCGCGGAACGACTGGCCGCGGGCATCGACATAGCGGCCGTCGCGGTAGACGAAGTACATCGGCACGTCGAGCGCGTACTGCGCATAGGCCTCGAAGCCGAAGCCGTCGTCGAACACGAAGGGCAGCATGCCGGTCCGCGCCGGGTCGAGGTCGCGCCAGATGCGGCTGCGCCAGCTCTTGTGGCCGTTCGGCCGGCCCTCGAAGAACGGCGAGTTGGCGAAGAGCGCGGTGGCGACCGGCTGCAGCGCCAGCGCCACGCGCAGCTTCTGCACCATGTCGGCCTCGGAGGCGAAGTCGAGGTTCACCTGCACGGTGCAGGTCCGGTACATCATCTGCAGGCCGTGGCTGCCGACCTCGCGCATGTAGTCGGTCATCAGGCGGTAGCGCCCCTTGGGCATCATCGGCATGTCCTCGTGGCGCCAGACCGGCGCGGCGCCGAGGCCGATGAAGCGCGCGCCGATGTCGTCGGCCACCGCCTGCACCTCGCGCAGGTGCTCGTTCACCTCGTCGCAGGTCTGGTGGATCGTCTCGAGCGGCGCGCCGGAGAGCTCGAGCTGGCCGCCAGGTTCGAGGCTGACATTGGCGCTGTCCTTGGTCAGGCCGATGATGTGGTCGCCCTCGCGCACCGGCGCCCAGCCGAAGCGGTCGGCAAGGCCCTCGAGCATGGCGCGGATCGATCGCGGCCCGTCATAGGGCAGGGGCTTCAGCGTGTCGCGGCAATAGCCGAACTTCTCGTGCTCGGTGCCGATCCGCCAGGCGTCCTTCGGCTTGCAGCCGGCCGCAAGATACTCGGAAAGCTGGCTTTCCCGCTCGATCGGGCCGCCGCCGGACTGTGGAATCGACATCGCGGGTGGGGTCCTCTGCCTGCGGCGCAGCCGGGGCGGCCGCCGGGATGTTCAGGCTTGGCGCGGCGGCCCGGGCAAGTCAAGACGGCCCGCCCCGCGCGACGATCACGGTTCGTGATGGCCCCGATCAGCGGCGCCGTTCGCGGGCGGCGGGGGCAGCGCGGCCGCGGCGCCGCGGCGCCAGAGCGTCGCCGCAGGGAGGCTGGCGGAAGCGGTTGCCGGGGCGGTGGCGAGGGCCGCCGAGAGCCGTCCGAGATCGAGGCCCGGCAGCACCGCGAAGGCATCGAGCAGCGCCTCGGCGCCCGTCGCGGCGACGGGCACCGACAGGACGTTGCCGCCGGCTTCGCGCAGGCGCCACCAGCGCCGCCCGGAGAGGTCGACGATGATCTCGACCTCCACCAGCTCGGGCAGGGCGGCGAACCCGCCGCCATGCGGCCCGAAATAGCGCACCTGGCCCTCGTCCACCTCGACGATGCCGGGCTGGTCGACCTCGCGGCGGAGCCGGAGCCGGCGCCAGGCAAAGACCGCGCCCCAGGCGCCCACCGCCGTGACGAGGAGGCCGAGGCCCTGGAAGAACCAGCCGCCGAGCGAGGCAAGCCAGAGCCCGGCACCGACCAGCGCGCCGGCGCCCAGCACCTCGCGCCAGCGGGCGGCGGCGGCGATCACGTCGGGGCGGAGGAGACCGTTCATGCCGCAGCCCCGTGGCGGCAGCAGCGGGGAGTGCGGGCGAAGCCCTTGCGCAGGCAAGCCGCGGGCCGCATCAGCGCCAGTCCCCCAGGGCCGCCTGCCAGAGCGCCATCGCCGCCACCGCGGCGGTATCGGCGCGCAGGATCCGCGGGCCGAGGCTGACCGGCGCCACGAAGGGCAGCGCGGCGAGCCATGCGCGCTCCGGCCCGGAAAACCCGCCCTCCGGGCCGGTGAGGATGCCCCAGGCCCCCGGCGCGGCACCGGCGAGCGAGGCCGCGCCGCCGCGCCGCTCGTCCGCCCAGAGCAGCCGCCGGCCTTCGGGCCAGCCGGCGAGCACCTGCGCCAGCGGCTGAAGCTCGGCCACCTCGGGCACCATGGTGGCGCCGCATTGCTCGGCGGCCTCGACGGCGATGCTCCGCAGCCGGTCGGGGCGCACCCGCTCGGCGCTGGTGAACCCGGTCTGCACCGGCAGCAGCCGCGCGGCCCCCATCTCGACCGCCTTCTCGACGATGAAGTCGGTCCGCGCCTTCTTGACCGGCGCGAACAGCAGCCAGAGGTCGGGCGGCGGCGCCAGCGCCCGCGTCATCGCCCGGCAGACCAGCGTGCCGCCCTTGCGGCCCGCCTCGGCCACCTCGGCGAGCCACTCGCCGGTCCGCCCGTCGAAGGCGTGCAGGCTGTCGCCCGGGGCAAGGCGCATGACGCCGAACAGGTAATGCGCCTGCTCGCGGGTGAGCGGCACCTGTTGCCCCGCGCCGAGCGCTGCGTCTACATAGAGCCGGATCTTCGCCATCGGGGGCGGACCTTATGCGCGAGACCAGCGAAACGCCAGCACCGCAGGGCCAGGTGGCCGACGCCGTCGGCGGCAACTGGGTCGACACGCTGGCCCCGCCGGCGACGCGGCCCTACCTGCGGCTGTCGCGCGCCGACCGGCCGATCGGAACCTGGCTGCTGCTCATCCCCTGCCTCTGGGGCGTCGGGCTGGCTGCCGCCGCCGACCCCGCCGGCCCCCGCCCCTGGGACCTCTGGATCGTCGGCGGCTGCGCGATCGGGGCGTTCCTGATGCGCGGGGCGGGCTGCACCTGGAACGACATCACCGACCGCGAGTTCGACGCCGCGGTGGCCCGGACGCGGAGCCGGCCGATCCCCGCGGGGCAGGTCACGGTGCGGCAGGCGGCCGTCTGGATGGTCGTGCAGGCGGTTGCCGCCGCGGCGATCCTTTTCACCTACAACACCGCGGCGGTGGCGCTCGGCATCGGCTCGCTGGCACTGGTCGCGATCTACCCCTTCGCCAAGCGGTTCACCTGGTGGCCGCAGGTGTTTCTGGGCCTCGCCTTCAACTGGGGCGCGCTGCTCGCCTGGGCGGCGCATGCCGGCGTGGTGCAGGCGCCGGCGCTGCTGCTCTACGGTGCCGGCATCGCCTGGACGCTGTTCTACGACACGATCTACGCCCATCAGGACCGCGAGGACGACGCGCTGATCGGCGTGAAGTCGACCGCGCGGCTGTTCGGCACCCGCACCCACGCCTGGCTGCGCGGGTTCCTGGTGGCCGCGGTCCTGCTGATGTCGCTCGCCGTTGTCCTCGCGCTGGTGCCGGCGGGGGCGTCGGCGGCCCGGCTCGGCCTGGCGCTGGCCGGGGTCTGGGCGTTCGGCTGGCACCTCGCCTGGCAGCTCGGCCGGCTCCAGATCGACGATCCGGCAGGCTGCCTCAGGCTCTTCCGGTCGAACCGCGAGGCGGGGCTTCTGCCTGCGCTGTTTGTCGCCGCCTCACTTTTGGTTTGATTGAACCCCGCGCGCCGGGGGCCTAAGGAAGCACCGTTCCCCGGACAGCCACGAAGGACGTCATGCAGTTTGGTCGCACCCTTCTTCTTCCCATCGTCTTCGTCACCGCCGCGACGGTGTCGCTGGCCTCGGCGACCGTCGTCGCCGGCGTGATCGAGCGGCGGTCGCAGCAGGAGATCAGGACCGCGCTGACCATTGAGGGGCAGGACTGGGTGTCGGTCGAGGCCGACGGCCTCGTCGTCCGGCTGACCGGCATGGCCGAGACCGAGGCGCTGCGGTTCCGCGCGCTGTCGGTCGCCGGCACGGTCGTCGATTCGGCGCGGGTGATCGACGCGATGGAGGTGCGGCCGGCGGCCGAGCTGGCGGCGCCCGACTTCTCGGTCGAGATCCTGAGGAACGATGACGGCGTGTCGCTGATCGGGCTGATCCCGGCCGCCGAGGACCGCCAGGCGGTCGTCGACACGCTGGCCGAGCTTGCCGGGCAGGGCGGCGTCGCCGACATGCTCGAGACGGCGGACTATCCGGCGCCGGCCGGCTGGGACGCGGCGCTCGACTTCGGGCTCAGCTCGCTGGCGCGGCTGCCGCGCTCGAAGATCTCGATCGCGGCGGACCGGGTCACGATCACCGCGATCACCTCGAGCGCGGCCGAGAAGGCGCGCCTCGAGGCCGACCTGTCGCGCGACGCGCCGCCGGGCCTGCGGCTCGCGCTCGAGCTTTCGGCGCCGCGGCCGGTGATCACGCCCTTCACGCTGCGGTTCCTGATCGACGGCGCGGGGGCGCGGTTCGATGCCTGCTCGGCCGATACCGAGGCGGCGCGGACCCGCATCCTCGCCGCGGCGGTCGCGGCGGGGGCGGCCGGCACCTCGGATTGCGTGATCGGCATGGGCGTGCCGACGCCGCGCTGGGCCGAGGCGGTCGAGCACGGGATCGCCGCGCTGGCCGCGCTGGGCGCGGGCAGCCTCACCGTGTCGGACGCCGATGTCTCGCTGGTCGCGGCCGACAGCGTGGCGCAGGCCGATTTCGACCGCGTGGTGGGCGAGTTGCAGCGCGCCCTGCCGGATGCGTTCTCGCTGACCGCGGTGCTGACGCCGAAGGCCGATACCGGCGCGCCGAGCGGCCCGCCGCAGTTCACCGCCCTCCTGAGCGACGCGGGCGAGGTGCAGATGCGCGGCCGGCTGACCGACGAGCGGGTGCGCACCGTGGTCGACAGCTTCGCCGCCGCCCGCTTCGGCGACGGCAAGGTCTACAACGCCACCCGGCTTGATCCCGAGCTGCCCGATGGCTGGCCGGTCCGGGTGCTCGCCGCGCTCGAGGCGCTGTCCGAGCTGGCCGGCGGCTCGGTCCTCGTCCAGCCCGACATGGTGCGGGTCGCCGGCACCACCGGCGATCCGGGCGCCAATGCCGAGATCGCCCGGCTGCTGGCCGAGCAGCTGGGCGAGGGCGCGCGGTTCGAGATCGAGGTCGCCTACCGGGCTGCGCTCGACCCCGTGGCGGCGCTGCCGACGCCCGAGGAATGCGTGGAGGATGTCAACCGCCTGCTTGCCATCGAGAAGATCACCTTCGCGCCCGGTGCGGCCGAGATCGAGGGCGCGGCGCTCGACACGCTCGACCGGATCGCCGACGTGCTGAAGGACTGCGCCGAGGTGCCGATGGAGATCGGCGCGCACAGCGACAGCCAGGGCCGCGAGGAGATGAACCAGGCGCTGAGCCAGGAGCGCGCCGATGCGGTCCTGGCCGCGCTGCAGGCGCGCCGGGTGCTGACCGGCAACCTGACCGCCGTCGGCTACGGCGAGGCCAGCCCGATCGCCGACAACGCGACCGAGGAGGGCCGCGAGGCGAACCGGCGCATTGAGTTCACGCTGAAATCGCCCGAAGGTGCGGCCGGGGCGCCGGGCGAAGCGGCGGCCGGCGGGGAAGCGCCCGCGGACGGCTCCGGGGACGGCTCCGGGGACGGGGCCGAGAGCGGGGACGGGGACGGGAATGAACAGAACTGAATTCATCGTCGTCACCGCCGCCATCCTCTTTGTCGCCTTCGCGCTCGGCTGGTTCGCCTACTGGCTGCTGCACCGCTTCACCCGCGTCGCCGGCGGCGAGATGGGTGAGCTGGAGCGGATGGCGCAGGAGCTGCACGACGCCGAGGAGATGCGCGACCAGGCGATCATCTACCTCCAGCAGCGCGAGGCGGAACTGACCAACCAGCTGGCCCAGACCGAGGCCGAACTGAGGGCCGCGATGGACGGGCTGCGCGACGCCCGGCACGAGGCGGAGGAGCTTCGGGGCTATATCGAGCGGATGAACGTCGGCTGAAGCCGCTGGACGCCCCCGCACGCCCCGCCGCCGCAACTCATGGTTAACACGTTGAAACAGCGTGAAAAGCGGGTTGCACAACGTGTGCACCGGACGTGCACCGACGCGGCACCGGGCGAGAGGCCCGGGGCGCGGGCGTGTTGCGGTTAAGGGGGCGTGCGATGGGGGCGGCGTGCTGACCTTTCAGTAGGTGCACTGAGTTCCGCGTCTGACAAGGGCGG
>CAZYBG010000100.1:0-10597 GCA_964645155.1 uncultured Rhodobacterales bacterium
TCGGCATCCCGAACCACGGGCAGCTGCGCATCGGCGACACGCTGACCGAGGGCGAAGCGCTGAAGGTGACCGGCATCCCGTCCTTCGCGCCCGAGCTGCTGCAATCGGTCCGCGCGATGGACCCGATGAAGGCCAAGCATCTCGACAAGGCGCTGATGCAGTTCGCCGAGGAAGGCGCCGCCAAGGTCTTCAAGCCGCAGATCGGATCGGGCTTCGTCGTGGGCGTGGTCGGCGCGCTCCAGTTCGAGGTGCTGGCAAGCCGGATCGAACTGGAATACGGCCTGCCGGTGCGGTTCGAGCCGTCGCAGTTCACCTCGGCCCGCTGGGTCGCGGGCGAGAAGCTGGCGGTCGAGGCCTTCGCGGCGGCGAACAAGCAGCACATGGCCACCGATAACGACGGCGACCTCGTCTACCTGACGCGCCTGCAATGGGACATCGACCGCGTCGCGCGCGATCACCCCGCGGTGCGGCTGACGGCGACCAAGGAGATGATGGTCTGAACCACCGGCCTGCCGCCATGCCGGCGGCGCAACCCGAGGCGGCCCGAGATGCACGCGCCTGACCAGGACCACTTCACCGGGCTGCTCGACGATCTCGCGGCCGCCGTTGGCGGGGCCGAGCACATCCGCTTCGGCGACATCCTGGCGACGATCGGCGCGCGCGGCTTCGGGCCGCTGCTCTGCCTGTTCTCGACGGCGCTGATCCTGCCCTCGGGGATGATCCCGGGGCTGCCGGGCATCGTCGCCGTGCTCTACGCGATGATCGGGATCGAGATCGCGCTGGGGAACCGCGCGCTCCGGCTGCCGCGCCGGGTGCGCGACTGGCAGGTCCCCGCGACGCATGTCCGCGCGTTCATCGAGCGCGCCGTGCCGCTGGCGAAGCGCGCCCGCCGGGTGCTGAAGCCGCGCTACGCCGACGCGGTGACGGCGCGGCCGACGCTTCTCCTCGTCGCGGCGACGCTTCTTGCCACCGCGGTGGTGCTGTTCGTCATGGGGTTCATTCCCGGTCTGCCGTTCCTGATCGCGGTGCCGGTGCTGCTCGTCGGGCTCGGGCTGACGGCCGAGGACGGGCTGGTGCTGGGGGCGGGCCTGATCCTGCTGCTGATGCCGCTCGGCGCGGTCATCTCGTGGATCTTCCGCCCCGGCCCGGCCATCCCCGACGACCCCGCGGTGCTGGAGCAGATGCTGGAGGTGCAGCTGCTGCTCTGGCGCGCCGCGGCGGGCTGACAGCCCCCGCGCCCCCGCCCCGGGGGTTGCGGGCGGCGCGCCGGCGGGCTCTATTCGCCCGCGACTGCCGCCGACATGGCCACCGACATGGCCACCGAGGGAGAACGCCGATGCCGCTTGCCGCCGAAGCCAGAACCATCCTTTCCGACCTCGGCGTGACGCTGGAGGAGGGCGCGCTGCCCGCCCGCTCGCCGATCACCGGCGAAACGCTCGCCATGCTGCGCGAGACGACGGCCGACGAGGCGCGGGCGGCGATCGGCGCGGCCGAGGCGGCGTTCCTGGCCTGGCGCCTCACTCCCGCGCCGGTGCGCGGCGAGCTGGTCCGCCTGCTGGGCGAGGAGCTGCGCGCGGCGAAGGATGCCCTCGGCCGGCTCGTCTCGATCGAGGTCGGAAAGATCCCGTCCGAGGGGGCGGGCGAGGTGCAGGAGATGATCGACATCTGCGATTTCGCGGTCGGCCTCTCGCGGCAACTCTACGGCCTCACCATCGCCTCGGAACGGCCCGAGCACCGGATGATGGAGACCTGGCACCCGCTGGGCGTGGTCGGCATCATCTCGGCCTTCAACTTCCCCGTGGCGGTGTGGTCGTGGAACGCGGCGCTGGCGCTGGTCTGCGGCAATGCGGTCGTCTGGAAGCCGTCGGAGAAGGCGCCGCTCACGGCCCTTGCCACCGACGCGATCCTCGGCCGGGCGCTGGCGCGGTTCCGCGCGGCGGGGCATGCGGCGCCCGAGGGCCTCGCCGCGGTGCTGACCGGCGGCCGCGCGGCGGGCGAGGCGCTGGTCGAGGACCCGCGCGTGGCGCTGGTCTCGGCCACCGGCTCCACCCGGATGGGGCGCGAGGTCGGGCCGCGCGTCGCCGCCCGGTTCGGGCGCTGCCTGCTGGAACTCGGCGGCAACAACGCCGCCATCGTCTGCCCGTCGGCCGACCTGGAGCTGACGGTGCGCGGCGTCGCCTTCGCGGCGATGGGCACGGCCGGGCAGCGCTGTACGACGCTGCGCCGGCTGATCGTGCATGACGGGGTCTACGACACGCTGGTCGCGCGCCTGAAATCGGCCTATGCCTCGGTGACGGTCGGCGACCCGCTTGCCGGCAACCTCGTCGGGCCGCTGGTCGACCGGGACGCGCTCGACCGGATGCAGGCGGCACTGGCCGCGGCGCGCCAGGCCGGCGGCACGGTGACGGGCGGCGCGCCGGTGGAGGGGCCAGGCGGCGCCTATGCGCGGCCCGCCCTCGTCGAGATGCCCGCCCAGGCCGGGCCGGTCCTGACCGAGACCTTCGCGCCGATCCTCTACATCCTGCGCTACCAGGACTTCGCCGAGGCGATCCGGCTGCACAACGCGGTGCCGCAGGGCCTGTCGTCGTCGATCTTCACCAACGACCTGCGCGAGGCCGAGGCGTTCCTTTCGGCGGCGGGGTCGGATTGCGGCATCGCCAACGTCAATATCGGGCCGTCGGGCGCCGAGATCGGCGGCGCGTTCGGCGGCGAGAAGGAGACCGGCGGCGGCCGCGAATCCGGCGCGGACGCGTGGAAGGCCTACATGCGGCGGGCGACGAACACGGTCAACTACGGCCGCAAGCTGCCGCTCGCCCAGGGCGTCGTGTTCGAGGTCGGCTGAGGCGCGCGGGCGCTCAGCCGCGGCGGCCCGCAACCGCAAGCCCTTCGCCCGGCAACGCCGCGGCGGAGCGGCGGAAGATCGAGCCGACCGCCTTGCCGGCGGGAATGTGGAGGGCCCGGATCAGGCGCGACTGCATCCGCTCCACCCGGCGCCGGGCGCGCAGGTGGCGGGCGATCATCATCAGGCAGACGAGGGCGATCAGAACGGCGGTCAGCAGGGTCAGCATCGGTCGGGCCTCCTTCACTCCCTCGCCGCGCCAGCCTGGGCGATTCCCCTGAACAGAGAGTGAACCGCTGCGTCGGGCAGCTTTCTTGACGCGCCCGCCCTTTTGCAGTAGCAGCGGCGCACCCACATGCGGTGGGCACGACGCCGGGACGCGCCGGAAAATGCGTCCCCTGACCCCGGGTGGCCCGATGCCGCCCTGCCAAGGACGCACATGACACAATTCTCGGATCTGAATCTCGATCCCCGAGTCCTCAAGGCCGTCGAGGAAGCGGGCTATACCATCCCCACGCCGATCCAGGCCGGCGCAATCCCGCCCGCGCTCGAGGGGCGCGACGTGCTCGGCATCGCCCAGACCGGCACCGGCAAGACGGCCAGCTTCACGCTGCCGATGATCACGCTGCTGTCGAAGGGCCGCGCCCGGGCGCGGATGCCGCGCAGCCTGGTGCTCGCGCCGACGCGCGAGCTGGCCGCGCAGGTGGCCGAGAACTTCGACATCTACGCCAAGCACACCAAGCTGACCAAGGCGCTCCTGATCGGCGGCGTGTCGTTCAAGGACCAGGACCAGCTGATCGATAAGGGCGTCGACGTGCTGATCGCGACGCCCGGCCGCCTTCTGGACCATTTCGAGCGTGGCAAGCTGCTGCTGACCGGCGTGCAGATCATGGTGGTCGACGAGGCCGACCGGATGCTCGACATGGGCTTCATACCGGATATCGAGCGGATCTTCTCGCTCACGCCGTTCACCCGGCAGACGATGTTCTACTCGGCCACCATGGCGCCCGAGATCGAGCGGATCACCAACACGTTCCTGCGCGGCCCGGCCCGGATCGAGGTCGCCCGCCAGGCGACGGCCTCCGAGACGATCACCCAGGGCCTGGTGTCGTTCCGGCCCTCGCGCCGCGACGCCGCGGCCAAGGAGAAGCGGTCGATGCTGCGCGCGCTGATCCGCGCCGAGGGCGAGAAACTGACAAACGCGATCATCTTCTGCAACCGCAAGACCGAGGTCGACGTGCTGGCGAAGTCGCTGAAGGCGCACGGCTTCGACGCCGCGCCGATCCACGGCGACCTCGACCAGAGCCAGCGGACGCGGACGCTTGACGGTTTCCGCGACGGCACGCTGAAGCTGCTCATCGCCTCGGACGTGGCCGCGCGCGGCCTCGACATCCCCAATGTGAGCCACATCTTCAACTTCGACGTGCCGAGTCACGCCGAGGACTACGTGCACCGGATCGGGCGAACCGGGCGCGCCGGGCGGTCGGGCACCGCGTTCACCATCGCCGTGCCGGCCGACGACAAGTACCTGGCGGCGATCGAGAACCTGATCAAGACGACGATCCCGCGGGTGTCCGCGCCGATCGAGATCGGCGGCGACGACGCCGGCGAGGAGGCGGCCGAGGAGGCGCCGCGGCGCGCGCGCGGTGGCCGCCAGCGCGGCGGCCGCCGAGAGGAACGCCGCGACGAGGCGGCCGAGGAGGTCCGCCCGGCACCGGCGCCGGTTCCGGCCGAGGCCGCCGGGTCCCCCCAAGAGACTCTCCACGAGACGCCCCACGAGACACGCCCGCCGCGCGATGAACGGCGCGGGCGGAACGGCCATGACGGCCGGCGCGAGCGGGGTGGTGCTGCGCGCGACGAAGGCCAGGTCGTCGGGCTGGGCGACCACGTGCCCGACTTCCTGATGCGCGCGTTCAAGGTGCCGGCGGGCGACTGAGCCCGCCGCGCGACCGGCGGCTCAGCCCGGCAGGAGCCGGCTGACCACTACCGTGACCTCGGGCTTCTTGCCGACTTCGTCGAGTGTGGCCTGCCGGACCAGGCGGCGCACGGCCTCGTCGATGCGGTCGTCGTCGCGCATCACCTTGCGGTCGGCCCGGTCGAGGAACTCCTCGAGATCCGCCTCGATCACCTCGGCGAGCGGCCGCTTCGACCGGCCGGCCGGGGGCAACCCCACCACCTCGGCCCACGGCTCGCCCAGGGGCGTGTCATCCTCGACGATCAGCGTGACAAGCACGTGCCCGTTCAGCGCCATGCGGATCCGGTCGCGGACCACACCGTCCATCGCCCCGATCAGCGCGGTCCCGTCCAGATAGGTCCGCCCGGTCTCGATGAACTCGACGATCTCGGGCACGTCGCCGGTCAGGTCGACCAGGGTCCCGTTCGGGACGATCTCGCTCGTGATGCCTTTCGAGGCGGCGAGCTTCGCATGCTCGCGCAGCATCCGGTGCTCGCCATGCATCGGGATCAGCATCTGCGGCTTCATCAGGTCGTGCACCGCCTCGAGGTCGGGGCGGTTGGCGTGCCCCGAGACGTGGTAGCGGTTGTCGCGGTCATCGATCACGTTGACGCCGATCTCGGAGAAGGCGTTGACGATGCGCAGCACGCCGCGTTCGTTGCCCGGGATCGTCTTCGAGGAGAACAGGAACGTATCGCCCTCGGCCAGTTCGAAGCCCATGTACTTGCCGCGGCTGAGCTGGGCCGAAGCCGCCCGCCGCTCGCCCTGGCTGCCGGTGACGATCAGCATCAGGTTGCCGCGCGGGATCGACTGGGCGTCCTCCGGGCTGACGGTCGGCGGAAAGTCGGTGAGCACCCCGGCCTCGGCCGCGGCGTGGACCATCCTCAGCATCGCCCGGCCGAGCAGGACGACCGAGCGGCCGGCGCTCTGCGCCGCGACGGCCAGCGTGCGGACCCGCGCGACGTTCGAGGCGAAGGTCGTCGCCGCCACCAGGCCGCTGGCGCCGGAGATCAGCTCCTCGATCGCCGGGCCGAGTGTCGCTTCCGACCGGCCCGGACTGGGCACGAAGACGTTGGTCGAATCGCAGGCCAGGACCTTGACGCCGCCCTTGGCGACCGCGTGCCAGAGCTTGGCATCGAACGGCTCGCCCACCAGCGGGTTGCCGTCGAGCTTGAAGTCGCCGGTGTGGACGATGCGCCCCACCGGCGTGTCGATCACAAGCGCCGCGCTTTCCGGGATGGAATGCGAGACCGGCAGGAACGCCACCCGGAACGGCCCGGCATCGACCTCCTCGGGCAGGGCGCCGACGATGGTGACGGCAGCGGGGTCGCGGCCCTGCTCCTCGAGCTTCATCTTCGCGATCGTGCCGGTGAAGCGGCGCGCGAAGACCGGCGCCCGGAGCTGCGGCCAGAGATGGCCGAGCGCGCCGACATGATCCTCGTGCGCGTGGGTGATGAAGATCGCCTCGAGCCGGTCGGCCCGCTCGGCGAGCCAGGTGATGTCGGGCAGGATCAGGTCGACCCCCGGGGTCGTGTCCATGTCGGGGAAGGTCACGCCGAGGTCGACCAGGATCAGCCGCTCCGCCCCCTCCGGCCCGTAGCCGTAGACATAGGCGTTCATGCCCACTTCCCCCGCCCCGCCGAGCGGCAGGTAGATCAGGCGATCCTTCTTCATACTGTCCCGTTTTCCTTGTTGTAGCGGTGGACGACGGTCAGCCCGTGCATGGTCAGATCGTCCTCGACGGTGTCAAATAGTTCAGCGCCACCGGCGAACAACGGCGCGAGGCCGCCGGTTCCGATGACCTTCATCGGCCGACCGTACTCGGCCTTGATGCGCGCGCAGACCTCGCGGACGACGCCGACATAGCCCCAGAACACGCCCGCCTGCATGCAGGCGACGGTGTTGGTGCCGATGACCTTCTCGGGCCGCGTGACATCGACATGCGGCAGCGCGGCGGCGGCCATGTGCAGCGCCTCGAGCGACAGGTTCACCCCCGGTGCGATCACCCCGCCGACATAGGCGCCGTCCTCGGCAGTCACGTCGAAGGTGGTCGCGGTGCCGAAGTCGACACAGATCAGGTCGCCGCCGTGGCGGTCGAAGGCGCCGGTGGTGTTGACGATCCGGTCGGGCCCGACCTGCGCGCCGGGATCGACCCGCGGCGGGTGCGGCAACAGGCAGTCGGGCTTGCCGACGACGAGCGGGCGCGTGCCGAAGTAGCGGTCCGACAGGACGCGGAGGTTGAACACCACGCGCGGCACGGTCGAGGAGATGATGACCTCGTCGATGTCGAGCGGCAGCCCGTGATGCTGCATCAGCGTGGAGAGCCAGACGAAGTACTGGTCGGCCGTGCGCTGGTGCTCGGTCGAGGTCCTGAGCGTGCAGAGGAAGCCCGCGCCGTCCCAGACGGCGAAGACGGTGTTGGTGTTGCCGCAGTCGATGCAGAGCAGCATGGGCAGGCCCTCAGAAGTAGATGTCGGCCGCGGGAATGGCGATGCGGCGGCCCTGCGAGAGGAGCACGAGGGCGCCGGTGTCGTCGATGGTCTCGAAGATGCCGGTGACCTGCGCCGTCGCGGTGCGCGCCGTCACGGTCTGGCCGATGCGGGCCGCCCGGCGCAGCCAGGTGTCGCGGATGGCGCCGAAGCCGGCGTCGCGCACCGTCTTGAGGTGGTGTTCGGCATGGACCGCGAGCCGCGCCAGAAGCTCTTCCGGCGCGACGCGCTGGCCCGTCTCGGCCAGGATGCTCGCCGGCCGCGCCGCCCCCGGCTCCACCGCCTCCGGGACCGGCGCGGCGACAAGGTTCACGCCGATGCCGATCGCGAGGTAGTCGAGCCGCTGCGGCGGCCCGCTCGATTCCAGCAGGATGCCGGCCACCTTGCCGCCGTTCAGGAGCACGTCGTTCGGCCATTTGAGCGCGTAACCGGCATGGTCGGCGACATCGCGCAGCGCCATGTAGGTCGCCAGCGCCGCCACGTAGGAGAGCCGCGCGGCCTCGGCCGCGGGCATCTCGGGGCGGAAGACCAGCGTCGCGGCGAAGTTGCCCTCGGCCATCGCCCAGGCCCGCCCGCGGCGGCCGCGGGCCGCGGTCTGGCGGCGCGCCATGATCCAGGTCGGGCGGGCGAGCCCCGGCGCACGCCGCGCCGCCTCGGCATTGGTGCTGTCGACCTCGTCGAGCACGATCCGGTCGACGTCCTCCGGCCAGATCTCCCCGGGAAGGTCAGCGGACAAGGGTTTCCGCCGCCGCGGCCGCGAGCCCCTCGATCCCGAAGAGATTGACGATGCCGAGCACCATGATCGCCGCCGATGCGATCAGGAAGCCCGAGAGAATCGGGGACCGCACCGGGTCGAGCGGTTCGCGCTCCTCGCCGAAATACAGGAAGTAGACGATGCGCAGGTAGTAGAAGGCGCCGATCACGCTGGCGATCACGCCGGCGACGGCGAGCCAGATCATCCCCGCCTCGACCGCTGCGGCGAGAACGGCGAACTTCGCGAAGAAGCCGAGCAGCGGCGGCACGCCGGCGAGCGAGAACAGCAGCACCAGCATGGCCAGCGCCCGGGTCGGCGCGCGGCTGGCATACATGTTCAGGCTCGCGATGTCGGTCACCGGGCGGCCGTCCTTCTCCATCGACAGGATGAAGGCGAAGGTGCCGATGTTCATCACGACGTAGATTGCCATGTAGACGAGCATCGCCTTGACCCCGACGGCCGTTCCGGCGGCGAGGCCGATCAGCGCGAAACCCATGTGTCCGATCGAGGAATAGGCCATCAGCCGCTTGATGTTGCGCTGCCCGATCGCGGCGACCGAGCCGAGGAACATCGAGGCGACGGCGAGGAACGCCACGATCTGCCCCCACTCCGCCGTGGCGGTGCCGAAGGCGTCGTGCGCGACGCGGGCGAAAAGCGCCATGGCCGCGATCTTCGGCGCGGTGGCGAGGAAGGCGGTCACCGGCGTCGGCGCGCCTTCGTAGACATCGGGCGTCCACATGTGGAACGGCACCGCAGAGACCTTGAAGGCGAGGCCGGTGAAGAGGAACACGAGGCCGAGGAGCAGCCCGATCGACAGCGTCTCGCCCGCGGCGGCGGCGGTGACGATGCCGGCGAAATCGGTCGTGCCGGCATAGCCGTAGGTCAGCGACGCGCCGTAGAGCAGGAGGCCCGAGGAGAGCGCGCCGAGCACGAAGTACTTCAGCCCGGCCTCGGTCGAGCGTGCGCTGTCGCGGCGGATCGCGGCGATCACGTAGAGCGAGAGCGACTGCAACTCGAGCCCCATGTAGAGCGCGATGAGGTCGCCGGCCGAGACCATGACCATCATGCCGACGACGGCGAGCGCGATGAGGACCGGGTATTCGAACCTGAGCAGCCCGCGGCGGGCCATGTAGCCCTCGCTCATCAGCAGCACGGCGGCGGCCGAGAGCAGGATCGCGACCTTGGAGAAGCGCGCGAAGGCGTCGTCGACGATCATCCCGTCGAAGGCGCGGCGCAGGCCCTCGCCCGTCGTGCCGATCCAGAGCGCGAGCGCAAGGAAGATGGCGGCGGTCGCCCACAGGATGACCGAGGCCGCGCCGTCCTTCGCGCCATAGACGCCCCACATCAGAGCGCCCATCGCATAGAGCGACAGCACGATCTCGGGGAGGACGACGGAAAGGTCGGCAGACATCGGCGGCCTCCTAGTTGAGCGCGAGGCGGACGGCCGCGTCCGCTTCGGCGAGATCGGTCGTGTAGCCCTCGATCAGCGCCTCGACCGAGGGGCCGATGATGTCGGTGACGAGGCTCGGATAGACGCCGAGCAGGATCGTCATCACGACGAGCGGCGCGAACACCGCCCGCTCGCGCCGGCCCATGTCGGTGATCGACTTGAGGCTTTCCTTGATGAGGTCGCCCAGCACCACGCGGCGGTAGAGCCAGAGCGCGTAGGCGGCGCTGAGGATGACGCCGGTGGTCGCCACCGCGGCGATCCAGGTGTTCGCCTGGAACATCCCCATCAGCGTCAGGAACTCGCCCACAAAGCCGCTGGTGCCCGGCAGGCCGACATTGGCCATGGTGAACAGCATGAAGATCAGCGCATAGGCCGGCATCCGGACCACGAGGCCGCCATAGGCGTCGATCTCGCGGGTGTGCATCCGGTCGTAGATCACACCGACGCAGAGGAAGAGCGCGCCCGAGATGAAGCCGTGGCTGAGCATCTGGAAGATCGCGCCGTCGATGCCCTGCTGGTTGGCGACGAAGATGCCCGCGGTGACGTAGCCCATGTGCGCGACCGACGAATAGGCGATGAGCTTCTTCATGTCGGTCTGCGCCAGCGCGACGAGCGAGGTGTAGACGATGGCGATGACCGAGAGCCAGAGCACGAACGGCGCGAGCAGGTCGGACGCCACCGGGAACATCGGCAGGCTGAAGCGCAGGAAACCGTAGCCGCCCATCTTCAGAAGGATCGCTGCCAGCACCACCGACCCCGCCGTCGGCGCCTGCACATGGGCGTCGGGCAGCCAGGTGTGCACCGGCCACATCGGCATCTTCACCGCGAACGAGGCGAAGAAGGCCAGCCACAGCATCGTCTGCAGCCCGCCGAGGACCTGGATGCCGAGGACGGAGAATGCCTCGGAGCCGAAGCGGTGGGCCAGCAGCGTCGGGATGTCGGTGGTGCCGGCATCGACATACATCGCGATCATCGCGACGAGCATCAGCACCGAACCGAGGAAGGTGTAGAGGAAGAACTTGAAGGCCGCGTAGATCCGCTCCTTCCCGCCCCAGATCCCGATGATCAGGAACATCGGGATCAGCCCGCCCTCGAAGAACAGGTAGAACAG
>CAZYBG010000101.1:0-8790 GCA_964645155.1 uncultured Rhodobacterales bacterium
CCTGGCCCGACAGCCCGCCGCCCGCCACCGTCGCGGTCACGTCGAACTGGCCTTCGACATTGGCGATCTGGAACGGCTGCTTCAGGATCATCTGCAGCACCGGCCGCGCGAAGTAGGCGTTCACGTCCTTGCCGTTGACGGTGACCTTGCCCTTGCCGGGCTTGATCCAGACGCGGGCGACCGCGTCCTTGCGCTTGCCGGTGGCATAGGCGCGGCCCTGCGCGTCGCGCACCGGAGCGCGTGCGGGCGCGGCGTCGGCCACGGGCACGGCGCCCGGCGCCGCTCCGGGCGCGGCGCCACCGCTGACGACCGATTTCAGCTCGTCGAGGGATTTCACTTCGTCGGCCATGCTCATGCGCTCCGGGTGTTCTTGGCGTTCATCGACTTGAGGTCGACGACGGCGGGGCCCTGCGCCTCGTGCGGGTGCTCGGCGCCCGCATAGACGCGCAGGTTGGTCATCAGCTTCCGCGACAGGGTGTTTTTCGGCAGCATCCGCTTCACCGCCGCCTCGACCACGCGCTCGGGGTGCTTGCCCTCGAGGATCTGCGCCGCGGTGCGGCTCTTGATCCCGCCGGGATGGCCGGTGTGCCAGTGATAGACCTTGTCGGCCCGCTTGTTGCCGGTCATCTGCACCTTGCCGGCGTTGATGACGATCACGTTGTCGCCGGTATCCATGTGCGGGGTGAAGGTCGGCTTGTGCTTGCCGCGCAGGCGGTTGGCGACGATCGACGCGAGGCGGCCCAGAACGATGCCCTCGGCGTCGATCAGGATCCACTTCTTGTCGATGTCCGCCGGGGTGGCGGAGAAGGTTTTCATGGCGTTCGGTCCTGACCGTTTGCAAGAGAAACGGGCGGCGCGCGGCCGCCCGGAATCCGATGGCGCTGTATCGCCGAAGCCGCGCGGCGGGTCAAGGGTCGGATGGAACCGACTTCATCGCAATATCAGTGTCTTGCAATAACGGTATCATTTTACCCCATACTCCTCACACATCCATCTCGTGCGGCGGGTCGGCGAGAAGGGCGCGCAGCGTGGCCAGCCCCTCGGCGAAGCGGGCCTCGGGCACGCGGCCGTCGGCAGCGATCCGCACCGCGTTCGGTGCGTGGCCGTCGACCAGCACGAAATCCTCGACCGGGCGTACCAGAACCCCCCGGTCGCCGGCGGCGCGGACGAAGCCCGAGGTGCGCCATCCCGGCGGCAGGCGCAGGAGCGCGAACGGCACGTCCTCGCGCCAGGTCAGCGCAAAGCCCGAAAGCGCCGCCGCCATCATCCGCATCCGCGCCGCCATCGCCGCCGCCACCGCGTCGCGCACCCGGGGGAACTCCGGCGCGCCGATGATCTCGGCGGCCGCGGCAACGATCGGATAGGGCAACCCGAAGGAGTTGTGGCGCGCCGTCAGCCGCGCCTCGGCGAGCCGCCCCTCCGGCGCGATGGCGAAGCCGATCCTGAACGCGGCCAGGAACGACTTCGAGATCGAGCCGAGATACCAGACCCGCTCGGGCGCCAGCGCCCGGTAGGTCGGCATCTCCTCGGAGGTGCGGCGATAGCACTCGTCCTCGACGATCTGGAAGTCGCGCGCGCGGGCGAGTGCTGCGATCTCCCGCCGCCGGGCGAGGCTGGTCTTGACCGTGGTCGGGTTCTGCGCATGCGAGGACGTGGCGAAGACCTGGACGCGGGCCCGGTCGCAGGCGGCGGCGAGCGACGCCGGAACCGGCCCCTCGGCATCGGCCTCGACCGTCACCACCTCGGCCCGGACGAGCTTGGCGCCGTGGCGGAAGCCGGGATAGGCCAGCGTCTCGACCGCGACCGCGGGCGCCGGCCCGCGCAGCACGGTCTGCAGGACGAGGACATAGGCATGCTGCGCGCCATGGGTCAGCACCAGGTCCTCGGCCGTGACGGGGCCGAGATCCATCCGGCCCATGTCGCGCATCAGCGCCGCGCGAAGCGCCAGCCCCGCCTCGCGGCCGGGATAGTCGAGAAGGTCGCCGACCGGCGCCTCGGCCGCCCGGCGCAGCGCCCGGCGGATGATCTCGGCCTGGCCGAGATCGGGCAGCCGCGGACGGAGCAGGTCGAGCACGCCGGCATCACCGGGCGCGGCGGCGATGGCGGGCGCCGGATGGAGCCGCGCGACGAAGGTGCCGCGGCCGACCTGCGCGTCGAGGATGCCCGCCTCGGTCAGCCGCTGGTAGGCGCGCGCGACGGTGCCGGGCGTGACCCCAAGGCGGTGCGCCAGTTCGCGCACCGTCGGCAACCGCGATCCCGACCCGAGCCGGCCGTCGGCCACCGCGGCCCGGATGCCCTCGGACAGCGCCAGATACTTCGCGCCGCGGCCGGTCGGCAGATCGAGATCGGCGATTGTATTCATCACAATCTTTCACTTCAACGCTGCAGACCAGTATTGTATCTATTCAGTCTAGAGAGATTCCGATATTGTATCAATACAGAAGGCCGATCCGATGCGCCGCCGCGACAGCCTCGCCCATGCCGGCCCCTACCGGGGTTTCCTGCCCCGCCTGCCGGTCGAACGCGCCCCGAACGGGCTGCTCGCCATCCTGCTGGAATGGGACGGGCGCTGGCGGATGCGCCGCAGCCTAGAGCGTCTCGACGACCACCTGCTGCGCGACATCGGCCTGACCCGCGCCGAGGCGCTGGACGAGGCCGCCCGGCCGTTCTGGTGCGACTGACCGCGCCGCCCCGCAGAGCCCCTTCCCGGACCTCTTCCCGGCCGGGCCTCGTGCCCGGCCACTCCTTTCGGCACTACCGCCGCGGCGGGATCGAGTAGGTCAGGCTCGCCCGCGCGACCGGGTCGGCGCTGCCGTCGGCGAAGACCAGGACGTCGCCGACCGCGAGGCTGCGCCCCAGCTTGAGAAGCCGCGCCTCGGCCAGAAGGTCGCGGCCCGCCGCGGGCTTGCGCAGGAAGTCGATCGAACAGTTCGTCGTCACGGCCAGCGCGACCGGCCCGATCCGGCTCAGCACCAGAAGGTAGACCGCCACGTCGGCCAGCGCGAAGATCGACGGCCCCGAGACCGTGCCGCCGGGCCGCAGGTGCCGCTCGGCGACCCGCAGGCGGACCCGGATGCGGTCGTCGCCGACATCCTCGACGTCGAAGTCGGCGCGCACCTGCGGGAATTCCCGCGCGAGGAACGCCGTGAGTTCGTCGGCCGTCATCCCTTCCCCCCTCAACCGCCACGCCGTAAGCTCGCCCGAAACCGGGAGGGCTGACAAGTGAGCGGGATCCTGCTGCGCGAGGATGACGGCGCGATCGCCACCCTGACGCTGAACCGGCCGGAGGCGCTGAACGCGCTTTCCGACGCGCTGCTCGCCGAACTCCGCGCTGCCTTCGCCGCGATCGAGGACGACCGGTCGATCAGGGCGGTGATCCTCAGGGGCGCCGGCAAGGCCTTCTGCGCCGGCCACGACCTGCGCGAGATGCAGGCCGGCCGGCAGGCCGAGGACCGCGGCCGCGCCTATTTCGCCGACCTCTTCGCGCGATGCGCCGAGGTGATGCTCGCCATCCCGCGCCTGCCGCAGCCGGTCATTGCCGAGGTGCACGGCATCGCCACGGCCGCGGGCTGCCAGCTTGTCGCCTCGTGCGACATGGCGGTCGCGGCCGAGGGCACGCGGTTCGGCGTGAACGGCGTCAATATCGGCCTGTTCTGCTCGACGCCGATGGTTGCGCTGACCCGCAATGTCCCGCGCAAGCAGGCGTTCGAGATGCTGGCCACCGGCGCCTTCGTCGATGCCGCACGGGCCGAGGCGATGGGCCTCGTCAACCGCGTGGTGGCGCCCGACCGGCTGGCCGAGGCGACCCGCGCCCTTGCCGCAACCGTCGCCGGCAAGCTCGGCGCGGCGGTGAAGATCGGCAAGCGGACGTTCTATGCGCAGGCCGAACTGCCGATCGCGGCGGCCTACGACCATGCGGCGGCGGCGATGGTCGAGAACATGCTCTGGCGCGATACCGAGGAAGGCATCCAGGCGTTCCTCGAAAAGCGCCCGCCCGACTGGCCGGACTGAGTGACTGGCCCGGCCGACTGGCCCGGCCGACTGGCCCGGCTGACCCCGCCGTGCCGCTCAGGCGGCCGAGACGAACTTGTTGAACCGGCTTTCCTGGCCCTCGGCGGTATGGTCCTGGTAGACGAATTCGAGGCCGCGGTCGTCGAAGACCGCGAAGAACTCGTCCCACTCCATCGGCTCCAGCGCAGCCTCGGGCTCGCCGAAGTCGAGCCTCAGGATGCCGCCGTCGCCGGTGCCGGTCACGCGCGCCGGGCGGCCGCCGCGGGCCTCGGCCCAGTTGCGGATCGTGTCGTGGTCGGTGGTAGACTTCGTCATCGGCAGACCCTCCTGCCGGGCCAACCGCGGCGCGGCGCGGATGTTCCCCGTCCCGCTTCCCGTCCTGCCTCCCGGGGCGCGCGGGGTCACGGATCGTGGCGGCCGCGGCGGTGCTTGGTCAGCGCCGTGGGCGGCGCCGGCTTCCTGCCGCGGAACGGGTTCTTGTCGGCCTGGCTCCGCAGCGTCAGCCGGATCGGCGTGCCCGGCAGCGCGAAGCTCTCGCGCAGGCCGTTCACCAGATAGCGGCGATAGGCGTCGGGCAGCGCCTCGGGCGCCGAGCACATCACCACGAAGCCGGGCGGCCGGCTTTTCACCTGCGTCATGTAGCGCAGCCGGATCCGCCGGCCGCCCGGCGCCGGCGGCGGATGCGCCTCGGTCGCGGCGCCAAGCCAGCGGTTCAGCGCCGCCGTCGGCACCCGCCGGTTCCAGACCGCATGCGCCGCCACCACCGCCTCGCGGAGCCGGTCGAGCCCGCGGCCCGTCTTCGCTGACACGGTGACGAGCGGCGCGCCCTTCAGCTGCGGCAGCAGCCGCTCGAAGCGCTCGAGCAGGTCCTTGAGCTTCTTCTGCTTCTCGTCCTCCAGATCCCACTTGTTGACGGCGACGACGACCGCCCGCCCCTCGCGTTCGGCGAGGTCGGCGATCCGCAGGTCCTGCGTCTCGAACGGTACCCCGGCATCCAGGAGGATGACGACGACCTCGGCGAACTTCACCGCCCGCAGGCCGTCGGCGACCGACAGCTTCTCGAGCTTGTCCTGCACCTTGGCCTTCTTGCGCATCCCCGCGGTGTCGAAGATGCGCACCGGCACGCCGCCCCAGTCGGCGGCGACCGAGATCGCGTCGCGGGTGATGCCGGCCTCCGGCCCGGTCAGCATCCGCTCCTCGCCGAGGATCGCGTTGACCAGCGTCGACTTGCCCGCGTTCGGCCGGCCGACGATCGCGATCTGCAGCGGCCGGGCCCGGGTCGGGGCGAAGGCGGACGCGCTCTCGCCGTCGCCGTCGACGTCGACCTCGGTCTCCGGCGCCTCGGCCGCATGTTCGGCAGCGGCGCGTTCGGCAAAGGCGTCAGCCAGCGGCGCCAGCGCGCCGTAGAGGTCCTCCATCCCCTCGCCGTGCTCGGCCGAGAGGCGGATCGGCTCGCCCAGGCCCAGCCGGAACGCCTCGATCGCGCCGGCCTCGCCCGCCTGCCCTTCGGCCTTGTTCGCCGCGACGATGACGCGGGCGTTCTTCTTCCGCAGGATGCCGGCGAAGACCTCGTCGGTCGGCGTCACGCCGGCGCGGGCGTCGATCACGAACAGGCAGATGTCGGCGGCCGCGACCGCACGCTCGGTCAGCCGGCGCATCCGCCCCGGCAGGCTGTCGTCGGTCGCCTCCTCGAGGCCGGCGGTGTCGATCACGGTGAACCGCAGGTCGCCAAGCCGCGCCTGCCCCTCGCGCAGGTCGCGCGTCACGCCGGGCCGGTCGTCAACCAGCGCCAGCCGCCTGCCGACCAGGCGGTTGAACAGCGTCGACTTGCCCACGTTGGGCCGCCCGACGATGGCGAGGGTGAAGCTCATGGACCAGCCGTTCCGTGCCGAAAGTCCGCCGACTTACACGCTTTCGCCGTCAGCGGAAAGCGTGAAGCTGGCCGTTTTCGGACACTACGTAGAGGACGCCCGCGGCGACCGCGGGATTGGACGACGCACCGCCCGGAATCTGCGTCTGGTAGACGAGCGCGCCGCTGTCCGGCGCAAAGGCCCGCAGCAGCCCGTCGCCCGACGCGACCCAGACCCGCCCGCCGGCGACCACGGGGCCGTAATGCGCGGTCACGTCCTTCAGCCGGCGCAGCCTGTTCGCCTCGAAGTAGGGCAGTTCCACGCCCCAGATGCGCTCGCCCGTGGCGGCGTCGAGGCGCACCAGTTCGGCCTGGTCGGACACGAGGAAGAGCGATCCGCCCTCGGGCCAGACCGGGGAATAGGCACCCTCGGTCGCGGTCCAGAGCCGCTCGCCGTTGGCCGCGCGCAGCGCCGCCACCCGGCCGGACTGGTTGCCGATATAGACGGTGTCGCCGTCGACCACCGGGTCGCCGGTGATGTCGGTGATAGTCGCGTAGACGCGGCCGCGGCGCTGGCCGGCGATCGTCGCGGCCCAGATCCGCACGCCGCCCTGGCGCAGCGCGCCCACGACCTCGGCCGAGCCGAACGGGAAGATCGCCAGGCGGTCGGTGACCGCCGGCCCCGCCCCGCCCTGCATGACCGAGGGCGACGGCGTGCCGGGCAGCTGCCATTCGATCCGCCCGTTGTCGGCGCGGAGCGCCCAGGCGCGGCTGTCGCGCGCCGCGATATAGACCAGATCGCCGACCACCGTCGGCGCGCCAGTCGCCGCGGCGTCGAGCCGCTGCGTCCAGATCTCGCCGCCCGTCGCCGCGTCGAGCGCGGTCAGCGTGCCGAAGCCCGAGGCGACGAAGACCCGGCCGCCGCCATATGCGATCGCGCCGCCCGAGGCCTCGCCCTCGCGGTCCGAGGCCGGCGTGAGGTCGGCGCGCCAGAGCGTCTGGCCCGCGGTCGAGGTGGCGGTGACGGTCGCCGCGGCATCGAGCGTGAAGACCCGCCCGTCGGCGACGATCGGGTCCGCGGTGATGCGGCCCTTGCGGCTGTTGCCGCGGCCGACCGAGGCGGACCAGGCCCGCACCGGCTGGGGCGACAGCGCCGGATGCTGGGTGCGGTGGGTGGGCGAGCCGTTGCGGTGCGTCCAGTCGGCATTGGCCCGGGGCGGCGGCAGCGCCGCCGCCACCACCCGGTTCACCGGCGCGTCGGGCGAGCGGCCGGCGCCCTGTGTCGCAGGTGGCGTAGCGGCATCGGCCGAGGCGTCGAGCGGCTCGGCCACCTCGGTCGTGGTCAGGTCACGCAGGCCGATGCGCTCGCCGGGCAGGATCGGCTCGCGCTGGCCGCAGCCGGCAAGTCCGATCGCCGCGAGCAGCGCCAGGCATGAGGTCAGTCGCACCGATCCACCCTTCGACACTCTGCGGCCGACCCCCGTCACGATGCCCGTCACGATGCCCGTCACGATTTTCGCCAGGTTGCCCGTCACGCCCCGTCGGCCCCGCCGCCGAGCGCCACCATCAACTGCGCCGCCCGCGAGCGCAAGCCCGCCGTCGCCTGCTGATCGGCGGCGAGCGCCTCGAGCGTGGCGAGCGCGGCGGCGGTGTCGCCGGCGTCGATCTGCGCCAGCGCCTGCTGCTCGAGCGCGAGCACCCGGTAGGGCGCGCCGGCGACCGCGAGCGGCCCGAGCGCGGCGAGCCGCTCCTCCGGCGGCAGCTCCCGGCCGAGCAGGACGAGCCGCTTCAGCGCCGCGAGGTCGGTCCAGACCCGGGGCAGCGCCGCATCGGCGGCGAGCGCCGCCAGCACCTCGGCCGCCTGCCCGCCCTCGCCCGCCTCGATCAGCGTCGCGGCCCGAAGCATCTGCGCCGGCGCCCGGGCGGGTCCGGCGAGGTCGAGCCCGGCGAGCCCCTCGGCCCGCGCCGCGGGCTCGGCGGCCGACAGCGCGGCATAGATCGCGTCTCCCGCCGCCGCGGCCGAGGCCGAGGCCGCCGCCCGGCGCCATTCGGTATAGGCCGCGCCCGCCACCAGCGCGAGGATCAGCAGGATCGCGATCCAGCCGTAGCGGCGGATGTAGCCGAACAGCCGGTCGCGCCGAAGCTCCTCGGTCACCTCGTCGATGAAGCGGTCGCCGCTGCTGCTCACGCCGGTCCTCCCAAGGGGGCGGCCCGCCGGCCGCCGGAACGGGCCCTCCTTAGCCCGAAGCGCCGCCGGCCGACAAGCCCCGCGGGGTTCGGCGGGGTCCGGCCCGTGGTCCCGCGCGCGCCGCCTCTACTCCGCCGCCACGCGACGCCGCGACGCCGCCTCGAGGAGCGGCTTGAGGTAGCGCCCGGTATGGCTCCGCGGTTCCTCGGCGACCGCCTCCGGCGGGCCGGCCACGATGATCTCGCCACCGCCATCGCCACCCTCCGGGCCGATGTCGATGATCCAGTCGGCGGTCTTGATGACGTCGAGGTTGTGCTCGATCACCACGACCGAGTTGCCCTGCTCGACCAGCTCGTGCAGCACTTCCAGAAGCTTGCGCACATCCTCGAAATGCAGCCCCGTCGTCGGCTCGTCGAGGATGTAGAGCGTGCGGCCGGTCGCCCGCTTGGAAAGCTCCTTCGAGAGCTTGACCCGCTGCGCCTCGCCGCCCGAGAGGGTCGTCGCCTGCTGGCCGACCTTGATGTAGCCGAGGCCCACCTCGCGCAGGGCCGTCATCTTCTCGCGGATCGCGGGAACTGCGGCGAAGAACTGCTCGGCATCTTCGACCGTCATGTCAAGAACGTCAGCTATGCTCTTGTTCTTGAATTTTATTTCCAGAGTCTCGCGGTTGTAGCGCTTGCCCTTGCAGGTCTCGCAGGTGACATAGACATCCGGCAGGAAGTGCATCTCGATCTTGATGACG
>CAZYBG010000101.1:8800-10476 GCA_964645155.1 uncultured Rhodobacterales bacterium
CGCCCTGGCAGGCCTCGCAACGGCCGCCCTTGACGTTGAAGCTGAATCGCCCCGGCTGGTAGCCGCGCGCCTTCGCCTCGGGCAGGCCCGCGAACCAGTCGCGGATCGGGGTGAAGGCGCCGGTATAGGTCGCGGGGTTCGACCGCGGTGTGCGGCCGATCGGCCGCTGGTCGATGTCGATCACCTTGTCGAGATGCTCGAAGCCCCGGATCGTCTCGCAGGGCGCCGGCGTCTCGTGCGCGCCGTTCAGCCGCATCGCCGCGGTCTTGTAGAGCGTCTCGATCGTCAGCGTCGACTTGCCGCCGCCGGAGACGCCGGTGACGCAGACGAACTGGCCCAGCGGAAAATCCACGGTGACGCCGCGGAGGTTGTTGCCGACGGCGTTGACCACCGTCACCGTCTTGCCGCTGCCCTTGCGCCGCTCGGCCCTGACCGGGATCTCGCGCGCACCCGACAGGTACTGACCGGTCAGCGAGGCCGGATCGGCCGCGATCTGGTCGGGCGTGCCCGCCGACACGATCCGGCCGCCATGCACGCCCGCGCCGGGGCCGATGTCGAGCACCCAGTCGGCCTCGCGGATCGCCTCCTCGTCGTGTTCGACGACGATCACGGTGTTGCCCTGGTCGCGCAGGTTCTTCAGCGTGCCGAGCAGCCGGTCGTTGTCGCGCTGGTGGAGCCCGATCGACGGCTCGTCGAGCACGTAGAGCACGCCCGTCAGGCCCGAGCCGATCTGCGAGGCGAGCCTGATCCGCTGGCTCTCGCCCCCCGAAAGGGTCCCCGCAGCGCGGCTCAGCGTCAGGTAGTCGAGCCCGACATTCACAAGGAAACCAAGGCGCTCGCGGATCTCCTTCAGGATCGCGCGGGCGATCTCGTTCTTCTGCGACGAAAGCTGATCCGGCACGCCCTCGACCCAGGCCAGCGCCTCGCGGATCGACTTCTGGACCACCTGGCCCACGTGGTGCCCGGCGATCTTCACCGCCAGTGCCTCGGGCTTCAGGCGGTAGCCGTCGCAGGCATGGCACGGCCGGTTGTTCTGGTAGCGCTCGAACTCCTCGCGCACCCAGGCGCTGTCGGTCTCGCGGTAGCGCCGCTCCATGTTGGGGATCACGCCCTCGAATGGCCGCGTCACTGTGTAGACCCGCCCGCCTTCGTCAAAGCGGAAGGCGATCTCGGTCTCGCCCGAGCCGTAGAGGAAGACCCGGCGCACCTCGTCCGGCAGGTCCTTCCAGGGTTTCCGCTTGTCGAAGCCGTAATGCTTGGCGAGCGCATCGATCGTCTGCGCGGTATAGGGCGACTTCGTCTTGGCCCAGGGCGCGAGCGCGCCGCCCGCGACGCCGAGCGACTGGTCCGGCACCACCAGCCGCTCGTCGAAGAACAGCTCCACCCCGAGCCCGTCGCAGACCGGGCAGGCCCCGAACGGGGCGTTGAACGAAAACAGCCTCGGCTCGATCTCGGGGATGGTGAAGCCCGAGACCGGGCAGGCGAAGTTCTCCGAGAACGTGATCCTCTCGGCCTCGCCCTCCGGCGGTGCGGTCTCGAGCACCGCAATCCCGTCGGCCAGGTCCAGCGCGGTGCGGAAGCTGTCGGCCAGCCGCGTCTCCAGCCCCTCGCGCACCACGATCCGGTCGACCACCACGTCGATGTCGTGGCGGAACTTCTTGTCGAGCACCGGCGGG
>CAZYBG010000102.1:0-10323 GCA_964645155.1 uncultured Rhodobacterales bacterium
CTGGCCGTGCTGGCCGGGGCCGTACTCCCGCCGGTTCACCGGGGATTTCGGGCGGCCCCAGATGTTCTCGCCCATCCGGCGGTCGATCTTGTGCTTGGCAGAGGTGCGTTTCGTCACCGCTGTTCTCCTTCATGTGTCTGAAGGGCGTTGTCCTCTCCGGGTCTCCCCGGCGACAGGCATCCCCTTGCGGGGGCCGCCAACACCAATGATGCGCCACCCCCCCACAAGGGAGGCGGCCCGCGCCTTCTAAGCCCTGCGCTGCCGCTGTCAACCGCTTTCGCCGCGATGTCCGGCTTGAGCGGACGCGCCGGCGCGCGTAAGCGGGGCCATGCTCTCCTACCAGCACGCCTACCACGCCGGGAACCAGGCCGACCTCCACAAGCACGACGCGCTGGCGCGGCTGATCGCGGCGCTGACGACAAAGCCGCGCGGTATCAGCTACATGGAAACCCATGCCGGCCGAGGCCTCTACGATCTTGCCTCGCCCGAGGCGCGCAAGACCGGCGAGGCGGCCGGCGGCATCCTGCGGGCCGCGCTGCCGCCCGGCCCCTATGCCGAGGCGCTCGCCGCCGTGCGGGCGCGGCACGGAGGAGATGCCTATCCCGGCTCGCCGCTGATCGCGGCAACGCTGCTGCGCCCGCAGGACCGGCTGCATCTGATGGAGCTTCACCCCGCCGAACACGGCGCGCTGAAACGGACGATGCGTGGCAGCGGCGCGGCCGTCCACCGGCGCGACGGATACGAGGGCGTCCTCGCGCTCGCCCCGCCGGAGCCGCGCAAGGGCCTCGTTCTGGTCGATCCGTCCTACGAGGTGAAGTCCGAATACGCCGCCGTCGCCGCCTTCGCGCGCGCCCTGGTCGGGAAATGGCCCGAAGCCGCCCTGCTCGTCTGGTACCCGATCCTCGCCGAGCGCCGGCACGAGCGGCTTGTCGCGGGCCTGTCGCCGCTGCCCTTCGACCGCAGCGAGGTGAGCCTCGACACCGGCCGCGGCATGACCGGCTCGGGCCTGATCGGGATCAATCTGCCCTTCGGCTTCCGCCTCGCCGCGCCTCAGCCGAGCACGCGGTAATGCGCCTCGGTCGGCCGGCAGGCCGCGCCGTTGATCGGCAGGATGTCCTGCGGGCAGGCCGACATCGCCACGATGCAGTCCATCACCGCGCGCAGCACCACATGGTCACCCGGCTTCGACAGCGGCTCGCCCCAGGCGATCGCGCCGTCGGCCGAGACCGGGATGTTCATCCAGAGGTTCAGGGGGCTCGGCGTGCCGTCGACCCTCACGCCGATCTGCGCCAGCGCGGCGTGCAGGTTGTCGTCGCAATTGTCATGGTATTCGGTGCAGCCGAGCAGCCCGTAGCGGTAGGTGTCGCAGGCCGCGATCACCGTGTCGTGCCGGCCGGGCGAGGTATCCTCCTCGAGCACCAGGATCGGGCGCCGGCGGTTGGTGATCAGCGCATCCCCTTTGCGCGGGTGGATGTGGCCGAGCGTCGGGCGCATGTGCTCGTTCGACAGGAACTCCGACAGATCCTCGGCATTGAACGCCCAGGTGTCCACCACCTGGCTGCCATGCGTGTTGACGATCTCGATCGCCTGCCCCGCCTTTAGCCGCACCGCGCGGCCCCGGCGGGCCGGAATTGTCTCAAGTCCTGCGCTCATCGCACCCGGCCTCCGCCCCTCGCGGCGAAGGATGCGCCGCGGCCGGACGGCACCGCAAGGGGCAGATGCCCGGTCAGGCGCATTTGGAATGGCCGCAGCTGCCGCAGGTCAGGCAGCCCTCGACCATGCGCAGATCGAAGCTGCCGCAGGACGGGCAGGCGCGCGGCCGGCCGAGATTGACCACCTCGGCCTTGGGGTCGGACTTGAGGCCCAGCCCCTCGCCCTGGATGAAGCCGATCGAGATCAGGTGCCGCTCGATCACGCCGCCGATCGCGGCGAGGATCGAGGGGATGTAGCGCCCCTCCATCCAGGCGCCGCCGCGCGGGTCGAACACGGCCTTCAGTTCCTCGACGACGAACGACACGTCGCCGCCGCGCCGGAACACCGCCGAGATCATCCGCGTCAGGGCGACCGTCCAGGCAAAATGCTCCATGTTCTTCGAGTTGATGAACACCTCGAATGGCCGCCTGTGGCCGCCGATGACGATGTCGTTCAGCGTGATGTAGAGCGCGTGCTCGCTGTCGGGCCACTTGAGCTTGTAGGTGTTGCCCTCCAGCGCGGCGGGCCGGTCCAGCGGTTCCGACAGGTACACCACCTCGCCGCCCTGCACCGCGACGGGCGCCGCCTCGGCCGTCTCGGACACTGTCAGCACCGAGCCCGTCACGGCATTCGGCCGGTAGGTCGTGCAGCCCTTGCAGCCGCTGCGATAGGCCTCGGCATAGACATCCTTGAAGGCTTCGAACGTGATGTCCTCGGGCATGTTGATCGTCTTCGAGATCGAGGAATCGACCCATTTCTGCGCTGCTGCCTGCATCCGGACATGATCGAGCGGCGACAGCGTCTGGGCGTTGACGAAATGATCGGGCAGGGGGGCGTCGCCGAACTTCGCGCGCCAGAGCGCCACGGCATAGTCCACCACCTCCTCCTCGGTCCGCGAGCCATCCTTCTGCAGGACCTTGCGGGTGTAGGCATAGGCGAAGACCGGCTCGATCCCTGAACTCACGTTCCCCGCATAAAGCGAGATCGTCCCCGTCGGCGCGACGGAGGTCAGCAGGGCGTTGCGGATGCCATGCGCGGCAACAGCCTCCCGCACATCCGCATCCATCGCCTGCATGTTGCCCGAGGCCAGATACCCCTCCGCCTCGAACAGCGGAAAGGCCCCCTTTTCCTGCGCCAGATCGACCGAGGCCAGATAGGCCTCGCGCGCAATCACGTGCATCCAGTCTTCTGTCGCGGCCACAGCCTCGTCCGACCCATAGCGCAAGCCACACATCAGAAGCGCATCCGCCAGCCCGGTCACGCCCAGCCCGATCCGCCGCTTCGCCTGTGCCTCCGCTGCCTGCTCCGGCAACGGGAACCGCGAGGCATCGACCACATTGTCCATCATCCGGACCGCCGTGCGGACCAGGGTGCCAAGCTCGGTCTTGCACACATGCGCCCGGTCGTCGAACGGATACCAGACCAGCTTCGCCAGATTGATCGAGCCGAGGAGGCAGGCCCCATACGGCGGCAGCGGCTGCTCGCCGCAGGGGTTCGTGGCGGCGATGGTCTCGGCATAGCCGAGGTTGTTCATCGCATTGATCCGGTCGATGAAGATCACCCCCGGCTCGGCGTAGTCGTAGGTCGACCGCATGATGCGGTTCCAGAGGTCGCGCGCCTCGACGGTGCGGTAGACCTTGCCGTCGAACGTCAGCTCCCACGGTCCGTCGGCCTTGACCGCCGCCATGAACGCGTCCGTTGCCAGGACCGACAGATTGAAGTTGCGCAGGCGGGCCGGGTCGGACTTCGCGGCGACGAAGTCCTCGATGTCGGGATGATCGCAGCGCATCGTCGCCATCATCGCGCCGCGGCGGCTGCCCGCCGACATGATGGTGCGGCACATCGCGTCCCACACGTCCATGAACGACAGCGGCCCAGACGCATCGGCCGCGACGCCCTTCACCTCGGCGCCCTTCGGCCGGATCGTCGAGAAATCGTAGCCGATGCCGCCGCCCTGCTGCATCGTCAGCGCGGCTTCCTTGAGGTTCTCGAAGATGCCGGCGAGCGAGTCCGGGATGGTTCCCATCACGAAGCAGTTGAACAGGGTCACGTCGCGGTCCGTCCCGGCGCCCGCCACGATCCGCCCCGCCGGCAGGAACCGGAAGTCCTCGAGCGCCCCGTAGAATCGCTGCTCCCACACCGCCGGCTCCGCCTCGACCGAGGCGAGGGCGCGTGCGATCCGCCGCCAGGTGTCCTCCACCGTGCCGTCGACCGGCGTACCGTCGGCCGCCTTGAGGCGGTACTTCATCTCCCAGATGGCCTCGGCGATCGGGGCGGCGAAGCGGGTCATGGGGGCCATGTCCTCGAAGTTGTGGATAACCGGGGCGGGACCCACAAGATACGCACCCCGCCCCCTTGGGTCAACTTGCGGCGACCTGCGGCGGCGCTATTCTTGCGGGCATGGACCACATCAACCTCCTCAAGCTCTGCGTCGGCGCCGACAGCGTCGAGGACCTTGCCGACTGGCAGCGGAGCCAGCGCCACCGCTGGCCCGAGGGGCGGGCGGTCCACGTCACCCGGATGTGGCCGAAGCGCGGGGCCGAGATCCTCTCGGGCGGGTCGCTCTACTGGGTCATCAAGGGGGTCGTCCTGTGCCGGCAGCGCATCGTGGCGCTCGAGGAGCTGCGCGGGGCCGACGGCATCCTGCGCTGCGCGCTGCATCTCGACCCCGCCATCCACCGGACCGAAGCTGCGCCGCGCCGCCCGTTCCAGGGCTGGCGCTACCTCGACCCGGCCGAGAGCCCGCGCGACCTCGCGCCGGGGCGCGCCGCCGAGCCAGGCCTGCCGCCGAAGCTCGCCGCAGCCCTCGCGGATATCGGCGTGCGCTGAGGCCGCGCTTTCGCCGGCCCTGCCGGGTCAACCGACCGCGGGCGCCTCGGCGCCGATCGCCCGGCAGAGCGCGCCGAGTGCGGCGCGCTCGGGCGCCCCCCAGACGGCCCCACGGGCCAGGAACAGCGTCGCCTGGCTGCGGTGGATCAGCCCGTCGGCCAGGACCTTCAGGTGGTTGGCCCTCAGCGTCTCGCCGGTCGAGGTGATGTCGGCGATGGCCTCGGCCACCTGATTCTTGACCGTGCCCTCGGTCGCGCCCTGGCTGTCGACCAGCTGGTAGTCGGCAACCCCCGCGTCGCGCAGGAACTCGCGCGTCAGGCGGTGGTACTTCGTGGCGATCCGCAGGCGGAACCCGTGCGCGGCGCGGAACGCGGCCGCGGCGGCGTCGAGGTCATCCAGCGTCTCGACGTCGACCCAGAACCGCGGCACGGCGATCACGAGATCGGCGAAGCCGAAGCCGAGCGGCGCGAGCTCGGCCACCTGTGCCCGCCAGTCGGCAAGCCCCTCGCGCACGAGGTCGGACCCGGTCACGCCCAGATGGAGCCGGCCGGCCGCCAGTTCGCGCGGCACCTCGGCGGCCGAAAGCAGCACCACCTCGAGCCCTGCCGCATCGGCGGCTGCGGCGTATTCGCGCGCCGCACCGGTCCGGCTGAGCATGATGCCGCGCTGGCCGAACCAGTCGAACGCCGCTTCCATCAGGCGGCCCTTGGACGGCAGGCCGAGGCGCAGCGTCATCGGGGCGCCTCGCGCAGCGCGGCAAGGAGGGCCGGCCTGACGACCCCGCCCACCGCGGGAATCGACCGGCCACGGCCGAGGACGGCGGTCAGCGCATCGTAGCGGCCGCCGGAGGCCACCGGCGGCAGGTCGGGCCGCCCTCCGGCGTAGAAGCCGAACACGAAGCCGTCGTAGTATTCGAGCGTGGTGCGGCCATAGCTCGCCTCGAACTCGAGGCGGTCGACCGGAACGCCGCGCCGCGCCAGCGCGTCGAGCCGCGCCTCGAACCGGTCGGCCGCGGGGCCGAGCGCGGCCATCGCCGCCGCAAGGTCGCGGAGCCGGGCGAGCGCGACCGGCGCTGGGCCGCGCAGCGCCAGGATGGCATCGAGGATCTCGGCCTCGGCGGCCGCGACCGGCGCCGCGGCGGCATCGCCCGCAAGGGCGGCCAGCCGGGCCGCCACCTCGTCGCGGCCGCGCAGGCCGATCTCCGGCCCCGCCGCTTCGAGAAGCGCCTCCGGCCCCTCGGCCGCGAGCGCGGAAAGCAGCGCGCCGCGCGCCTCGGGCGGCGCGGCCCGGCCGCTGTAGCGGTCGATCAGCGCGCGGAACCGGCGCGGGCGCCAGACGTGGCGCAGCAGCGCCGCCTTGCGCCGCGCGGTCGTCGAGAGGCCCTGCAGCGCGGCGAGGAGGATGCCGAGATCGCCGGTCGCGGCGCGCAGCCCCAGCGGCGCCAGCACCTCGTCGAACAGCGCGAAGACCTCGGCGTCGGCAGCCGCCGGATCGCCGCGGTCGAACACCTCGTAGCCGACCTGCAGGAACTCCGAGGGCCGCGCACCCTGGTGTTCCTGCTTGCGGAAGACCTCGCCCATATAGGCGTAGCGCGCGGGCTCGGCGCCGTTGGCCATGTGCGCCTGGACGACCGGCACGGTGAAATCCGGGCGTAGCATCATCTCGCCGCGCAGCGGGTCGCGGGTGACGTAGGCCCGCGCCCGGATATCCTCGCCGTAGAGGTCGAGAAGCGCGCCGGCCGGCTGCAGGATCTCGGCCTCTACCGGCACCGCGCCCGCCGCCACGAAGCGGGCCAGAAGGCGCTCGGCCTCGGCGCGGACCTCCCGCTTGTCGGGCATCAGGCGGTCCCGAGCAATCTTGACACTTCCCTCACCAAGTCCCCACGGGGACACTCGAACTGCGCGGGCTGGCCTTTCCATTCCTCATGCGTCGCGGTCGCGGCCAGCTTCGCGCCGAGAACCAGGTCCTTGACCTGCACCACGCCGCGCGCCTTCTCGTCGCCACCCTCGATGATCGCGACCGGAGAGGCGCGCCGGTCGGCGTATTTGAGCTGGTTGCCGAAGTTCTTCGGGTTGCCGAGATAGACCTCGGCGCGGATGCCGGCCTGCCGCAGCTCGGCCGCCATCGCCTGGTAGTCGGCCATCCGGTCGCGGTCCATCACCGTCACCACCACCGGGCCCCGCGCTGCGCCGCCGGTGCGGCCCTTGGCCCGCAGCGCGGCGAGCAGCCGGTCGACCCCTATGGAAACGCCGGTCGCCGGCACGGCCTCGCCGGTGAAGCGCCTGACGAGGTCGTCGTAGCGCCCGCCACCCGCCACCGAGCCGAACTGCCGCGGCTGACCCTTCTCGTCGGCGATCTCGAAGGTCAGCTCGGCCTCGTAGACCGTGCCGGTGTAGTAGCCGAGGCCGCGGACGACGGAGGGGTCGATGACGATGCGGTCGGGGCCGTAGCCCTGGGCAACGACGAGGTCGGCGATCAGTCCGAGCTCTCTTACCCCATCGCGACCTACCTCATAGTCGACGACTATATCTCGCAGTCTGCCCAAGGTAGCTTCGCTGGATTCACGCCGGGCGTCGAGGAAAGCCAAGATATGCTGAACCTGATCAACACCCAGTCTGGCACCCGGGGTGAAGTCGCCGGACTCGTCCCAGCGGCCCTCTCCAAGCAGGTACCGCACCCCGTCCGGTCCCAGCCGATCCAGCTTGTCGATCGCCCGCAGCACGATGCCCCGCTCGTGCGCGAACTGCTCCGGGTCCCCCGGGTCCAGCAGACCCGCCAGCTCCAGCACCCCGTTCAGCACCTTCCGGCTGTTCACCCTGATCACGTAGTCTCCGCGGGGAATGCCCACCGCCTCCAGCGCGTCTGCCAGCATCATGCAGATCTCGGCATCCGCCGCCGGCGAGGCCGATCCCACCGTATCGGCATCACACTGATAGAACTGGCGGAACCGCCCCGGGCCCGGCTTCTCGTTGCGCCAGACCGGGCCCATCGCGTAGCGGCGATAGGGCAAGGGCAGGTCGTTGCGGTACTGCGCGGCCACCCGCGCCAGCGGCGCGGTCAGGTCGTAGCGCAGGGCGAGCCAGTCGCCCGTGCCGGCTTCGTCGGATTCCTGCCAGGCGAAGACGCCTTCGTTCGGGCGGTCGATATCGGGGAGGAACTTGCCCAGCGCCTCGACCGTCTCAACGGCCGAGGTTTCGAGGGGGTCGAAACCGTAGCGGTGATAGACCTCGGCGATCCTGCCGAGCATCTCGGCGCGCTCGGTCACCTCGGCGCCGAAATAGTCGCGGAAGCCCTTCGGCGTCTCGGCCCGGGGGCGGCGCGGTTTGTGGTCCTTCGCCATGGATCGGCCTTTCGCCTGGTCGCGGCCGGGGGATAGCGGAAGGGGCGGCGGTGGGCAAGCGAAGCGGCCTTCTCGGGCTGCACAACCTGTACACAGGCTGTACACCGGCCGTACACCGGCCGTACACCGGCGCGCGCCCGTGGCGCGCCCGGGCCGTGCCCCCCGGCATGCCGCGTCAGAGTGGCAGCGCGGTGGTGTATTTCAGCTCGCGGAGCGAGAATGACGAGACGACCGACCGCACGTGCCGGCTGCGGAGCAGGTTCGCGGTCATGAACGCCTCGTAGGCCTCGACGTCCTCGACACGGATCTTCAGGATGTAGTCGGCGGTGCCCGAGATGGCGTGGCACTCGAGGATCTCGGGGTGCAAGGCGACCATCCGCGCGAAGCCCGCCACGCTCGCCTCGGCGTGGCTGTCGAGGGTGACCTGCGCAAAGACGCAGAGCCGGGCCGCCACCTTCGCCGGATCGAGCAGCGCCACCCGGCCGCGGATCACGCCGGCCGCCTCAAACTCCTGCAGCTTGCGCCATACGGTGGACTGCGCCATCCCGACCTGGCCGGCAAGCTCGGCCAGCGAGGCCGAGGCGTCGGCCTGGACAATGCGCAGCAGCGCGCGCTCGGGGTCAGAAAATTTCATTCTTGGCGGCCTGACGGAAGATCTTGCTTCCAGGATGCACATTCCTCAAGAGGAATGAAAGCCATTTTCAACCCTTGCGGAGTATCCTCCCTCTGAACAAGGAGCGACCGATGGCCTACGCATCGAAGCTGCCCGACGCGGCGGGGCGCTACAGCTACAGCGCCGAGGAGGACGCCGTCTGGGGCGAGCTCTTCCGCCGGCAGATGGACTTCCTGCCCAGCCGGATCGCGCCGGAATACCTCGCCGGCGTCGGACGCCTCGGCCTGACCGATGCCCGGGTTCCGCAGATCGCCGAGATCGACGCGACGCTCGGCCGGCTGACCGGCGCCGGCGTCGAGGGCGTGCCGGCGATCATCCCGCCATCGCAGTTCTTCGCGCTGCTCGCGCGGCGCAAGTTCCCGGTCGCGACATTCCTGCGCCGGCGCGAGCACATGGACTACATCGAGGAACCGGACATCTTTCACGAGGTGTTCGGCCACTGCCCGCTGCTGACGAACACCGCCTATGCCGATTTCATCGAGGGCTTCGGCAGGCGCGCGGTGGCGCTGGGCAAGCCCTATTCCTGGCGGCTGTTCCGGCTGTTCTGGTTCACCGTCGAGTTCGGCATGATCCGCACGCCCGAGGGGCTGCGGGGCTACGGCGCCGGCATCGCCTCGTCGCCCGCGGAGGTTGCGCACGCGACATCGGCGAGGCCCGAGATCCTCGACTTCGACCTGCTGACGATCTTCCGCACGCCCTACCGGATCGACATCCTGCAGCCGGTCTATTTCGCGATCGACAGCTTCGAGGCGCTCGCCGGGTCGCTGGAGGCCGATTTCGCGGCGCTGATCGACGAGGCGAAGCGGCTGGGCGACCTGCCGGCCCGGTTCGAGTCGGCGGCCTGAGCCGCGCCGCCGCGGGGCTGGCCTCGCCGCCGGAATGCGCCTAGCCTTGCGGGCATGACCGAGCTTACCGCCATCGAGGAACGGCTCGCCCATCTCACCCGGGCCGTCGACGACCTCTCGGACGTGGTCGCCCGGCAGGAGCGCGAGCTGGAGCGGCTTGCCGCCCGCCTGGCCCTGCTGATCGACCGCGAGGCCGAGCGCGACGCCGCGGCCGGCAGCGTCGTCATCGCCGACGAGCGCCCGCCGCACTGGTAGCCCGTGGCCGCTTCGACCGACGGCAGAGGGCGCCGCTGCTACCGTCACCGCGCGCCCCCCAATCTTCGCGGGGCGCCCTGCGCCGCACCCGGCGCCGCCCGTCAGCCGCCCGTCAGCCGGCCGTCAGCCACCGGTCAGCTGCCGAGCTTGGCGTGCACCTCGTCGAGATCGACCTCGTCCGTCGGAAGCTTGTTGCCCGGGTTCTCGAAATCGTAGCGGAAGAGCTGGAAGTCCCTGCGGTAGATCTCCCACATCAGGTGCATCGAGAGATCGTCGAAATAGGCCTCGACCGGGTGGGCGCGGGTCGGGCCGTGGCCCTCGCTCTCGTTGAAGCGGGGCACGGCGGCGAGATCGACCGGCACCGGTGTGCGGATCGCGTCGAGCACCGACTGCATGCCCTCGTTGAACTTCTCGGTGAAGAAGATCCGGTCGTAGCGGCCGCCGTTGACGATGAAGGTGGAGATGTGGCCTGACATCGCCGACCAATGGATGTCGGGCTCCATCGGCTTGCGCCAGCGGATCGTGTCGCGCGCGAAGAGGAGGAAGCGGCGGAACGAGGCGATCTGGTCGAATTCGAACCCGTCCTCGGGGCTGCCGACCTCGATCCCGTATTTCTGCGCGATCGTCGGCACGAGGTTGCCGCGGTAGCGCTTGCCGTTGCGCTGGATGCCGCAGATCTTGTCGAAGAA
>CAZYBG010000103.1:0-10302 GCA_964645155.1 uncultured Rhodobacterales bacterium
CCGGGCCGGCGCGGATCGACCTCGTGGCCACGCTGCGCGCCGCGGCGCCGTGGCAGGCGGTCCGCAACCGCGCCCGGCCCGGCCAGGTCGGCCTCCAGGTCCGCCCCGGCGACATCCGTGTCAAGCGCTTCGACGAACGGTCCGATCGGCTCCTGATCTTCGTCGTCGATGCATCCGGATCGGCCGCGCTGGCGCGTCTGGCCGAGGCCAAGGGCGCGGTCGAGCTGCTTCTGGCCGAGGCCTATGCCCGCCGCGATCACGTGGCGCTCGTGGCGTTCCGCGGCACCGCCGCCGAGCTTCTGTTGCCGCCCACGCGGTCGCTGGTCCAGACCAAGCGCAGGCTGGCGGGCCTGCCGGGCGGCGGCGCGACACCGCTGGCCGCCGGGCTCAAGGCCGCGCTCGACCTCGCCGACACCGCGCGCAAGCGCGGCATGACACCGGCCACGGTGATCCTGACCGACGGGCGGGCCAACATCGCACTTGACGGCCGCGCCGACCGGCAGGCCGCTGCGGAAGATGCCGGATGCCTCGCCCGCCTGCTCGCCGCCCGCGGCATGGCCTCTCTCGTCATCGACACCGGCACCCGGCCCGACCGGTCGCTCGCCGCGCTGGCCGGCCAGATGGGGGCGCCCTATGTCCCGCTTCCGAGGGCGGATGCGCGGGCGCTCTCGCAGGTGGTCTCCGCCGCGCTCGAGGCCTGACATGGACTGGGAGGGCTGGCCGAACGCGCGGCATTCGCGCTTCGTCGACATCCGCCCGCACCGCTGGCACCTGCAGGAGATGGGGGCCGGACCGACCGTGCTGCTGCTCCACGGAGCCGGGGCGGGCACGATGAGCTTCCGCGACCTGATGCCGCTGCTCGCGGCAGACTTCCGCGTCGCCGCGGTCGACCTGCCCGGGCACGGTCTCACCCGGATGGGAACGCGCCAGCGCCAGGGGCTCGACCCGATGACCGATGATCTGGCGCGCCTGCTCGCGGCCGAGCGGATCGCGCCCGACCTGATCGTCGGGCACTCTGCCGGCGCGGCGATCGCGCTGCGCCTCGCCGGCCGGCTGACGCCCCCGCCCCGCGGCGTGGTCGGCATCAACGCCGCCCTCGGCGACTTCAAGGGTGTGGCCGGCTGGCTTTTTCCGGCGATGGCCAAGCTCCTCGCGCTCAATCCGCTGACCGCCCATGCCTTCGCCCGCCTCTCGTCCTCGGAGGCGAGCGTCCGCTCGCTGCTCCGCGGTACGGGCAGCACGCCCGACGCGGAGACCGTCGCGCTCTACCGGCGGCTCGTCGCCGACCCCGCGCATGTCGATGGCGCGCTGACGATGATGGCGCAATGGCGGCTCGACGGGCTGCGCCGCCAGCTCCCGTCGCTGGCCGTGCCGGTGCTCCTCCTCGTTGGCGACCGCGACCGCGCCGTGCCGCCGGCGACGAGCACCGATGCCGCGCGCATGATGCCCGACGCCCGCGTCGTTCATCTTGCCGGCCTTGGCCACATCGCCCACGAGGAGGCGCCCGAAACCGTTGCCGCGCAGGTGCGCGACTTCGCCCGCGCTGTGCTGCCGCCCGTCGCCTCGTGAAAATGGCCGCCGGTCCTCCCGGCGGCCGCTTTCCTGCCCTGCGCCCGGCCTAGTTGCCCGGTGCGCCGAGCGAGGTGATGTAGGCGTAGACGTTCTTCGCGTCGTCCTCGCTGCGAACCTTGTAGGTCATGTTCCCGCGCGCCGAGTCGTCGCCGAGGTACTCGCGCAGGTACGGGGTCGGGTCGAGGACATAGGCGACGAACGAGGCCTCGTCCCAGACGAGCCCCTGCTCGCCGGCCGCGACCATCGAGTCGGAATAGCGGAACTCCTCCACGGTGCCTGCGGTGCGCCCGGCGACGCCATAGAGGTTCGGCCCGGTCCGCACCTGCGCCCGCCCGGCAAGCGCCGTGCCTTCGGCATCGACGACCGCGTGGCAGGTCTGGCACTGGCGGAAGACCTGCTCGCCCGCTGCGGCGTCGCCGGTCGCGTCCTGCGCGAAGGCAGGCGCTGCGGCGACGAGCAGTGCGGCGGTCAACGGCTTGAAGTGCATGATTCGCTCCCTTTTGCAGTGGCTACAGCCGAACCTGAATCTAGCGCGCGCAGTTCCACGTCAAATCCGGCCTCGGCTGCCCGCGAGTCATGCAACGGCACGCGACAGGGCGCAATGCTTCCAAAGGTCGGCCAGCGCGCCGACAAGATGATCGATGTCGGCGTCGGAATGCAGCGGGCCGGGCGTGATGCGGAGCCGCTCGGTTCCCTTCGGGACGGTCGGGTAGTTGATCGGCTGCACGTAGATGCCATAGCGGTCCATCAGGATGTTCGAGATCTCCCGGCACTTGACCGGGTCCTTGATCATCACCGGGATGATGTGGCTCGGGTTCGGAAGATGCGGGATGCCGACCCGGTCGAGCGCGGCGCGCAGCTTCGCCACCTGCCGCTTCTGCCGCGCCCGCTCGATCCCGCTGGCTTTCAGATGCCGGATCGAGGCGGTGGCGGCCGCGGCGATGGCCGGCGGCAGCGCCGTCGAGAAGATGAAGCCCGACGCGAACGACCGGATGAAGTCGCAGAGCGCGGCCGACCCCGAGATGTAGCCGCCCATGCAGCCGAACGCCTTGCCGAGCGTCCCCTCGATCAGGGTGATCCGGTCCATCAGGCCAAGCTCTTCGGCCACGCCGCCGCCGCGCGGGCCGTACATCCCCACGGCATGGACCTCGTCGAGATAGGTCATCGCGCCGTGGCGCTCGGCCACCTCGACGATCTCGGCGATCGGCGCGATGTCGCCGTCCATCGAATAGACGCTCTCGAAGGCGACGATCTTCGGCCGGTCCGGCGCGATGGCCGCGAGGCGACGGTCGAGATCGCCCGGTTCGTTGTGCTTCCAGATCACCTTTTCCGCGCGCGAATGGCGGATGCCCTCGATCATGCTGGCATGGTTCAGCGCGTCCGACAGGATCACCGCGCCCGGCAGCCGCGCGCCGAGGGTCGAGAGCGCGGCCCAGTTCGAGACGTAGCCGGAAGTGAACAGAAGCGCCGCCTCCTTGCCGTGCAGATCGGCCAGCTCGCGCTCGAGCGCCCGGTGCTGCACCGTGTTGCCCGAGATGTTGCGCGTGCCCCCCGCGCCGGTGCCGTGCGCGGCCACCGCGTCGAGCATCGCCCGCACCACGACCGGATGCTGCCCCATCCCGAGGTAGTCGTTCGAGCACCAGACGGTGACCTCGCGCCGGCCCGCCTCGCCATGGTTGTCGGCCTTCGGGAAGGCGCCGCAGCGGCGCTCCATGTCGGCGAAGATCCGGTAGTTGCCCTCGCGCTTCAGCGCGTCGAGCTGGCTCTGGAACAGGGCGTCAAAGTCCATGGGCATCCTCTCTCGTCTTGTCGTTGGGCGCGGGCAGCATCCAGCGCCAGAGTCTTTCGTCGGGCAGCGGCAGCACCATCAGCCAGTGCTCCAGAAGCGCCAGCGCGGTCAGCGCCGCCAGCAGCGCGAAGCCCGCCGCCTCGGCCGGGCTGGCCGCCGCCCACAGCCGTTCGAGCCAGCAGGCGACCGCGAAGCTGAGCGCGGTGACCGAGATCGGGAACAGCCAGTTCATCCGGCTGATCCGGAAGTGGCTCGGCAGATGGGTGAGCGGCCCGGGCAGGAACTCGGTATTGACCTTCCGCACCCCGAGATAGAGGTTCAGCTTCGCCGAGACGCGCGCGAAGAACAGGACAGCAAAGGTCCAGAACCCGAACGCGTTCGGCGCCTCCCACGCCAGGAAGCCCAGCGCCAGAAGCATCCCGAGCAGCAGGATCTCGTGATAGGCGACCGTGCCCCAGGCGCGGATGAACCGCTCCCATTCCGGCACGCCCGACCGCAGCGGCCTGGTGTTCGGCCCGGTGATGATGCCGGACAGGAAGGCAAGTTCGGCCCAGCCCCAGATCATGAGCGCCGCGCCGAAGCCGAGATAGACGGCACCCATGCTCTGCTGCCCGAGCGAGTGCCAGAACCCCGCGACGCCCAGCACCAGGAGCGGCAGCGCCCAGAGCACCGACATCAGATGCGCCGCCGCGCCCGATCGGTCGGCCCGGCGCACCACGACGAGGATCGCCCCGGTGGCGAACCACCAGGCGAAGAGCGCGACCAGCGCGGCGATCCAGGGACTGTGCATTCGCGACCTTCTGTCCTGATGTGCTCTCGGCGGAAAGCCGGGGGGCCTCGAGCCCCCCGGGTGTTCTCGGGGTCAGTAGGCCGGTTCGAGCCGCGTGCTGGCCGGCACGCGATGCTTTACCGCGGGTATCGTGTAGAGCGAGGCGAACGCGAAGGCGGCCTGCGCCGTGCCGGCCATCCGCCGGAGGAACCCGCCGATCCCGCCCGCCTTCTTCGCGGCGTCGATCTTGCGGCTGACCCGCTCCAGCCGGTCGAGGTTCGGCCGCCAGCGCGGATGGTCGATGTCGAGCGTGATCGGGAACACCTGCTTCGAGATCTCCGAGGTCTTGCGGAACACCTCCTGCCCGTACCAGGTCGTGTCCACGCCCAGCGCCTCGTGGAAGGCCGGGCGCTGGTGGTCGCGCACCCACATCGTTGCATAGACCGCCGTCAGGAAGAACTTGATCCACAGGACGTTGACGCCGCTGGTAAGCTTCGGGTCGGTCTTCATCAAAAGCGCGAAGGCCTCGCCATGGCGGAACTCGTCGTTGCACCACTCGCGGAACCACTTGAAGATCGGGTGGAACCGGTGTTCGGGGTGCGCCTCGAGGTGCCGGAAGATCGTGATGTAGCGGGCATAGCCGATCTTCTCCGAAAGGTAGGTGGCGTAGTAGATGAACTTGGGCCTGAAGTAGGTGTACTTCTTGGCCTTGGTCAGGAAGCCGAGGTTCACCGCGATCCCCGCCTCGCGCAGCGCGTCGTTGATGAAGCCCGCATGACGCGCCTCGTCGCGGCTCATGTAGCTGAACAGCTCGCAGATGTCGGGGTTGTTGCCGCGCCGCTTCATCTCCTTGTAGAGGACGCAGCCCGAGAACTCGGCGGTGCAGGACGAGACGAGGAAGTCGATGAACTCCTTCTTCAGGCCGGGCTCCATGCCGTCCCAGTCCACGTGATCCCAGTCGGCGTTCTTCTTGAAATGGCCCTTGTTCGGGTCGGCCTTCATCTCGGCCAGCAGCTCGTCCCAGTCGGTGCGGACGGTGCTGACGTCGATCCGGTCCATCTCGTCGAAATCGGTCGTGTAGAACCGCGGGGTGAGCAGGGTGTCCTGCATCGCGATCGCGGTGGTGGCGTCGGCCGCCACCGCGTCCGACGTTCCGGTGCGGCCGACCGTCGCGTGGTGGCCGTTCAGTTCGGTGCGGGCATTCATAGCGTGGCCTCCTCCGAAAAGCTGAACTCGCAGAGTTCCATGAATTCCAGATCGCCGGTCATCCGCGTCCAGAGCCGCTCCACCCCGCTTGCGCGGGTGATGACCGCCGTGCGGTCCTCGATGACGACTTCGCCGTAGGGCGCCATCACCGGCGGCCCCTCGACCAGCACCTCGTCGCCGGGGAAGACGACCGCGCCGTTGTTGAAACGCACATGCGCGTGCAGGCTGTCGAACCTGTGCGAGACCTCGACGGTGCAGGGCGCCGTCTCGGTTTCCTTGGTGAACAATCCCATTGTTGGCTCCCTTTCTTTTGTTCTGTCAGTTCTTTTGGTCTGTCAGTCGAGCAGCCGCTGGAAGGCCGCCAGGTTGCCGCCGCCGAAGCCCGTGAGCTCGGCGCGCCATCCGGTCGTGTCGTCAAGGATCGAAAGCCGCCCGTCCTCCCAGAGAACAAGGCGCACCGGCGCGTCGAGCGCCACCCGGTGCTTGGTCCGTTCGCGCTGGAGCACCCGCCAGACCCCGGCGATGAAGCCGCCCCGGGTCGGGTCGAGGTCGGCGATCACCGTCCCGTCGAGGTCGAGCACCCGCGCCGCGCCCGACATGTCGCCATGGAGCAGGATGACCCGCTCGCGCGCCACCGCCATGTCGGTCGGCGGCAGCGCCTCGAGCGGGCGGTCGGTGACCCGCGCATAGGTGACGATCACCAGGCTTGCGACCACCAGCGCCAGCATCGCGCGCAGGAGCGTCTTCGGAATCATCTCCCGGTCGCGCTGGCGGAGCCGTTCGTGGGGGGTCATGACCGCCATCGTCCTACTCCGCTGCCATTGCGGCCGGGGCCAGGCCCGTCCCCAGGCCCGTCCCCAGGCCCGTCCCCGGGCCCGTCCGCTCGATCACCGGCTCGGCCAGCCGCGACTCGGCCGCCTCGGCGAGGATCCTCGCCACCTTCGCCGCATCGGGAATGCAGCGCAGCGCGGGCTCGGTCTGCTTCATCACCCAGGGCCGCACATGCGGCCAGGTGTTGAGGTAGGAAAGCCGCGTCTGCCCCTTGAGGCTCAGCGCGATCGTCCCGGTGCCGCCCTTCCGCAGGTCGAGGCTTGCCGAATCGATCCAGCGGTAGGGCAGGTTGAGCGTGACCGTCAGCGCCGCGCCGATCCGCATCGCGACGCGCCGGTTGGTGACGGTGTAGACGGTGCTTCTGGCCTGGACGACCGCGATCAGCACGAGGATGCCGCAGGCCACCGCCCCGAGGATCAGGAACGGCGAGCCGACCCGGACCGCCTCCCAGAACGGCTGCGTCGCGCCCGCGGCCACGGCCCGCCACACGGCGAAGCCGACGAAGTAGGCCGCGATCCAGCGCACCGCCAGCGCCTCCCGGGCCAGCGCCCAGCCGTCGGGCCTGCCCTGCCAGAGGATCTCCTCGCCCCGCGGCAGGGCCTCGGGCAGGCCCGGAATCGGTTCGACGGCGAAATCGTCGTGCGGCATCGCCCCTCCCTCCTCAGAGCTGCGGTTCGAGGCGCGCGGCCGAGGCATAGAGCTTGCCGCCGCCGTAGTAGGCCGTGATCTTGTCCTCCTCGAGCAGCGTCACCTGCGTCGGCGACCGCGTCTGCGGGACCGCTGCGAAGTGGGGGCCGAAGATCGCGCGGACCTTCACCCGGTCCGACTTGATCTTGGCAAGCTGGATCGGCACCAGCCGCCGGCCGGCGCCCTGCGCCGCGTCGAGCTCGATCTCGAGGTAGCGCACGAGCTGCTCGGGCTCGTCGATCCACATGTCGCTGATGACTCCGACGATCGCGCCGTCACCGGCCTCGACCGGCAGGCCGCGCGGGTCGCGCCCGGCGGCGACGCGGAACTGCGCATGCGTGGCCATCGGCACGATCTTCGGGTGCCCCTTGCCATCCAGCTCGGGCACATCGCGCCGCGGCGCCCACGAGGCCGGTCCCACGCCGTCGAGCAGCGGGTTGCCGGTCGGGACGAAGGGAAAGCCGTTGCCGTCGGCGGTCTTGGCCAGCGCCAGGTCGGTGCGCCGGTGCGCCGCCTCGTTCGCGGCCGACGGCACCGTGACCTCGCCGCGGCCATGCGGCAGCTTGAAGGTCTTCGGCTTGGGCACGGGGAACGGCCCCTGGTTCGCCGCAAGCCGCCCGTCGTCATCCTCGAGCGGGTAGCCCTCGCGCATGTTCTCGGTCTGCAGATAGTAGATCAGCAGCGCGAAGAAGATCCAGAAGAGCCAGATCGACAGGCTCGCGAGGTCGAAGTTGCCGAAGAATGGTTCAGTCATCGAGGTTTCTCCCCTGATCGGCGGTCATGTCGGAAAGTCGGCCAGCCCGAGTCCGGCCGTCTCCCTGCTGTGGTCGTGGGCGATGCGCCGGTGCCGGACGAGCGGCGCGAGCGCGATGAGCGTGACGAAGATCAGGCCGATCTCGGCGTGATAGACGACCGAATAGCCGACAGCCGGCGCCTCCATCGCGGGGCCGAGATGGCCGGCCGCCGCGGCGTGGTTCACGACGTCGCGGGTCGTGCCGCCGATCAGCGTTGCAAGGCCCACGGCGGTGGCCTGCGCCGCACCCCAGGCGCCCAGCGCCAGGCCGCGGCCCGCCAGCCCCTCGGTCGGCATCGTCATCGCCGCGGTCAGCGTGGCGACCGCGAAGAGGCCGCCGCCGAAGCCGATCAGCGCGGCGCCGGCATAGAACAGCGGGGCCGAGGCGAGCGGTGCGGCGAAGATCACCGCGGGAAACGCCGCGAGCCCGACGAGCAACCCGCGCGCGGCCATCCGGTAGGGGTCGAGCCCGCCGGCGAGCCAGCGCGCCGCGAGGGCGAAGGCCGCAAGGGCGCCGGCCGCCCACATCGCGGTCAGCAACGTCGTCGCCGCGACCGGCAGCCCGAGAACCTCGCCGCCATAGGGCTCGAGCAGCACGTCCTGCATGTTGAAGGCCATCGTGCCGAGGAACACGACCGCGATGAGCCGCCCCACCGTGCCGCCGCGGGTCAGGTCGGCCCAGGCGTCGCGCAGCCGCGGCACCGGCGCCGCCCGCTCCTCGCGGCTCATCGGGCGCACCTTCTCCTGCTTCCAGAGCGCGATCAGGTTCAGCACCACGGTCGCCACCGCCGTGCCCTGCACCACTTGGATCAGCCTGATGCCGTCGAAGTCGCGCAGGAGCGTGCCGATCACGATGGCCGAGACCGCCATGCCGATCAGGAACATCACGTAGAGCAGCGCCACCACCCGCGGCCGCGTCTCGTCCGTGGCCCGGTCGGAGGCGAGCGCGAGGCCCGCGGTCTGCGTCATGTGCATCCCGATGCCGGTCATCAGGAACGCCAGCGCCGCCAGCACCTCGCCCGAGAAGGGCACGTCATGGGTCGGATTGCCGCCGAGGACGAGCAGGCTCGCCGGCATGATCGCGAGGCCACCCATCTGCCAGAGCGTCCCGAACCAGAGGTAGGGCACCCGCTTCCAGCCCAGCGCCGAGCGGTGGTTGTCGGACCGGTGGCCGAGCAGCGCCCGGAACGGCGCCGACAGCACGGGAAGCGCGATCATCGCCGCGACGATCATCGCCGGCACGGAAAGTTCGACGATCATCACCCGGTTCAGCGTGCCGAGCAGCATCACGGTGGCCATGCCGACCGAGACCTGGAACAGCGACAGGCGCAGTAGCTGTCCCGCCGGCAGGCCGTCCGACGCCGCGTCCGCGAAGGGCAGCAGGCGGGTCGTCAGGCGCACGAAGGGGGACAGCCGGCGGTTCACGGGCAAAGCTCCATGGCCTGGCTGATGTAGAAGCCGCGGGCGACCCGCGCGACCCGGGTCAGGCTGCCGGCCATGCCGGCCGCCGTCAGCGCCCGCCGGATCGCCGCATCGGAATGCGGCACGATGGCGGGCGAGCGGTCGGCCTGCGGGAACAGCTGCCCGACGCCCCACATTGCCGAGAGGAGCGGCGTGCGGGGTGCGATGGTGAACACCACCGATCCCGCCGTCCGGTGCCCGAGCCGCGCCAGCGCCACCCCGATATCGGCGGCGCCGTAGTGGATCAGGCTGTCCATCGCCAGGACATGGTCGAACCGGCCATGCGCCTCGTCCAGCATGTCGCCGTCGACGAAGGCGATCCGTGCGTGCAGATGGGCCGGGATGCGCCGCCGCGCCACGTCGAGGAGCGAGAGCGAGATGTCGGCCGCGACCACCGTCGCGCCGCGCCGCGCCAGTTCCTCCGTCATCTGCCCGGCGCCGCAGCCGGCATCGAGGACCCGCGCGCCGGTCAGGTCGGCCGGCAGCCGCGCCAGCATCGCCGCCCGCATCCGGTCGCGCCCCTCGCGCACCGTCTGCCGGATGCGCGAGACCGGCGCGTCCGAGGTCAGCCGCTCCCAGGTCTTGGATGCGGTGCGGTCGAAGTAGGTCTCGAGCCGGTCGCGGGTGGCTTCATAGGTCATGCCGGCCACTCCCCGCCCCAGGCCTGACCCGGGGCCTCGGGGGCAAGCGCGAGGTCCCGGGTCAAGCCCGGGACGGTGTTGCTGATACCGACCTGCCGCGCCATCAGTCGAACCCCAGAAGCTCGAAGATCCGCCGGTCTTCCAACGGCTCGGGGGCCAGCGGCTCGGTGCCGTTCCACAGCGTCTCGGCGAGGCGGATGTACTCCTTCCGCGCCATCACGATATCCTCGTCGTCCGGCATCTCGAACAGCGTCTTCTTCTTCAGCCGGCTCCGCCGGATCGAATCGAGGTCCGGCATGTGCGCGATCCGGTTGAAGCCAACCTCGCGGCAGTAGCGGTCGACCTCGTCGGTGTCCTTGCTGCGGTTGGCGATGCAGCCCGCGAGCCGCACGTTGTAGTTCTTCGACTTGGCCTGAACGGCGGCGATGATCCGGTTCATCGCGTAGATCGAATCGAAGTCGTTGGCGGTCACGATCACCGCCCGGTCAGCGTGCTGGAGCGGTGCGGCGAAGCCGCCGCAGACCACGTCGCCGAGGACGTCGAAGATCACCAC
>CAZYBG010000104.1:0-10256 GCA_964645155.1 uncultured Rhodobacterales bacterium
ATGCGCGGTTGTAGCTCAGTCGGTTAGAGTACCGGCCTGTCACGCCGGGGGTCGCGGGTTCGAGCCCCGTCAACCGCGCCACATCCGTCGCCTGCCAGCGCTCGCCGATGCCCGCGCGCCGCATTTTCGCGCGCTTCGCCGCACTTTGGACATGATGCGGTGCGCATTCTCCGGCCGATCGCCCCGCCGACTCGCGAGCGCCCGCCATGACCCGCCCCGCCCCGCTCCAGCGGTCCCGACGCAGCCCGCGCCCGGCAGCCCGGCCGGCGCCGCAGCGCGTCACCCTCGTCGTCCCGGTCCTGAACGAGCACGACGCCATCGCGCCCTTCCTCGCCCGCGTGACCGAGGCACTGCGCGATCCCGGACCCGGGATCGACTGGGAGATCCTGTTCGTCAACGACGGCAGCACCGACGCCACCGAGTTCGCGATCCGCAGCGCGATGCTCGACAGCCCGCGGATCCGGCTGATCAACCTGTCGCGCAACTTCGGCAAGGAGGCGGCGCTGTCGGCGGGGCTCGAGCATGCGGCCGGCGACGCGGTGATCCCGATCGACGTCGACCTGCAGGACCCGCCCGAACTGATCCCCGAGATGATCGCGCTCTGGCGGCGTGGCGCACGGGTGGTCAACGCCCGCCGCGCCGACCGCAGCGAGGACGGCTGGCTGAAGCGCACCACGGCGGCCTGGTTCTACCGGGCCTTCAGCGCGATGGCCGACCACCCGATCGCCCGCGATGTCGGCGACTTCCGCCTGTTCGACCGCCAGGTGGTCGACATCCTGCGCACCCTGGGCGAGCGCGCGCGCTTCAACAAGGGCCTGTTCGGCTGGGTCGGCTTCGAGACCGCCGAGGTGACCTATGCCCGGCCGGCGCGGGCCACCGGCCGCAGCGCGTGGAGCTACTGGCGGCTCTGGAACTTCGCGCTCGACGGCATCTTCGCCGCCTCGACCTCGCCGCTGCGGATCTGGACCTATGTCGGCGCGGTCATGGCGCTGCTGTCGTTCTGCTACTCGGCCTTCATCCTGCTCAACACGCTGCTCATGGGGGCGACCACCCCCGGCTATGCCTCGACCGTGATCCTGATCCTCACCTTCGGGGGCCTCAACCTGATCGCGCTCGGGATCATCGGCGAATATGTCGGGCGGATCTATACCGAGGTCCGCCAGCGGCCGCTCTACGTCGTGCGCTCGCGCCACAACTGCGACAAGCGGGACTGAGCATGGACCGGGCCGTCTATGTGCGGATGGACGAGATCGAGGCGACCCACTGGTGGTTCGCCGGCCGCCGCGAGATCCTGCGCACGGTGATCGACCGCCTGATCCCGCTGCCGGCCCGCCCGCGCATCCTCGAGGCCGGCTGCGGGACGGGCGGCAACCTCGCCATGCTGATGTCCTTCGGCAGGCTCGACGCCTTCGAATACGACGAGGACGCGCGCCGCATCGCCGAGGCCAAGGCGGCGATCTCGGTGCCGTTCGGCGCGCTGCCCGATGCGCTGCCCCATCCCGGCCGAAGCTACGACCTGATCGGTCTCTTCGACGTGCTCGAGCATATCGAGCGTGATGCCGACGCGCTGGCCGCGCTGGCCGCGCGGCTCGACGCGGGCGGGCGGATCCTCGTCACGGTCCCGGCCTTTCCCTGGCTCTGGTCGAAGCACGACGCGCGGCACCACCACTTCCGCCGCTACACCCGCGCCTCGCTCGGCCGCGCCGCCGCGGCCGCAGGCCTCGTGGTCGAGCGCAGCTTCTACTTCAACACGCTCCTGTTCCCCGTCGCGGTGGCGATGCGCTGGGTGAAGGCCCTGACGCGGAGCGATGCGCCCGACGACAGCCTGCCCGCCCCGCGGGTCAACCAGGCGCTGTTCCACGCGTTCCGCGCCGAGCGGCACCTGGTCGGGCGCCTCGCGATGCCGGTCGGGCTGTCGCTCTGCGCCGTGCTGAAGCGGGGCTGACGCCGCGATGGCGATGCGGGATGCCGCCCATGGCGTGGCCGCCCCACCGCGCCGGACGATCGCCGCGGGCGGCGTTCCGGCGGCCGGGCTCTTCATCGCAGCGACCGCCGCCGTGCTGTTCCTCGCGTTTTTCTGGGGCCGTCAGGTCGGCCCCGACATCGCCTGGTATCTGATCGCCACACGCCAATGGCTTGCCGGGGCGCAGCTCTATGTCGACCTCGTCGAGGTCAATCCGCCGCTCAACTTCTACCTGACGGTGCCGCCGGTCCTCCTCGCCGATGCGGCGGGCATGACGCTGCCGAACGCCCAGTTCGTCGTCGTGGCCCTCCTGCTCGGCCTGTCGCTGGCATGGAGCGCGCGGATCCTGGCCGGGGCGGCCTGGATCAGCCCCGGGCGGCAGAACGGGTTCCTCGCCGGCGTGGCGCTTGCCCTCGTCATCCCGGCGCTCGGCGAGATCGGCCAGCGCGAGCACCTGATGCTCCTCCTCGTGACACCCTGGCTGATCGGCGAGCTCGTCGCCGACGGCGGGCGCGGCCCGCGGTCGGTTCCCCGTGCGGCGGTCGCGGCGATCGGCATCTGCATCAAGCCGTTCTTCCTCGTCTATCCGGTCGCGGTCACGCTCTGGCACATGTACCGCTCGTGGTCGTTCAGGCCGATCCTCGCCCCCGGCAACATCGCGATGGTGGCGGTGGGCGCCGCCTATCTCGGCCTCGTCGCGGCCCGCCATCCCGAATACCTGCGCGACATCGTGCCCCTGGCCGTCGCCGTCTATGGCGACTACCGCCTGCCGCCGGCCGTGGTCCTCGGGTCGATGCAACCCCTGGCCATCGCCTGCTTCGCGGCGATCGGCATGATCGCCTTCGCGCTTCGAGCGGTTCCGCCGCGCATGGGCTTCTGGTGGCTCCTCGTCGCGGCCGCCATCGCGGCCTACCTCGTGCAGGCGGCGGGATTCCCCTACCATGCCGTCCCGATCTTCGCGTTCGTCGTCATGGGATATGCCTGGATGCTGGCGATGGCCTGGCCCGGGCCGAGGCCAGGCGCGCTGGCCGCCGCCGGACTGATCGCGACGCTGCCGTCGTTCGTCGTGACCGGGCCCTACCGCTACGACGTGACCCGGACGCTCGCCGCGGCGGTGACCGCGCATGCCCCCTCGCCGCGGCTTGCGGTGCTGTCCACGGTGCTCCTGATCGGTCCACCGACGGCGATCGAGGCGGATGCCGAATGGGTCGGCCGCTATCCGGCGCTGTGGCTCGTGCCCGGCGCCGTGAACGGCCTCGCCCGCGCCGACTGCGCCATCGAGGCCGCGCGCTGCGCAAAGCTGGCCGCGATCCGCGACCGGACCCGGCGCGACATTGTCACCGACCTTGTGGACGGCCGGCCGGATGTCATCGTCCTCGACACCTTCTATGCCTTGATTGATGCCCCCGGCTTCACCTGGGACGGGTTCCTCGCCGGGGATCCGCGCTATCCCGCGCTGCGCGCGTCCTACCGCCAGGTCGACGATCTCGGCGGCCTCGTGATCCTGGCGCGCACCGGCTCCTGATGCCTCACCCCGCCAGCGCGGCGAGGACGCGCGCCCAGCTGCGGATCCCCTTGTGGAACGACCGCAGGTCGTACTTCTCGTTCGGCGAGTGGATCAGGTCGTCGTCCTTGCCGAAGCCGATCAGCAGGGCGTCCATGCCGAGGATCGTCTTGAAGTAGCCCGCGATCGGGATCGAGCCGCCGGCGCCGATGAAGGCGGCCTCGTTCGGCCATTCGGCCGAAAGCGCCCGGCGCGCCTGCCCGAAGGCCGGGTCGGCGGTGGCCATCACGCTGGCCGGCGCGGCGCCGTGGTCGGCGAAGCTGACCGTGCAGTCGGCCGGAATCATGCCGCGCACCATCGCCCGGAAGCGCTCGCGGATCGCAATCGGGTCCTGGCGGCCGACCAGGCGGAAGCTGATCTTGGCTGTCGCCTTCGCGGGCAGTACGGTCTTGAAGCCCTCGCCGGCATAGCCGCCGGCGATGCCGTTGACCTCGCAGGTCGGCCGCGCCCAGATCATCTCGAGCACGCTGCGCCCCGCCTCGCCCGCCGGCACCGAAAGGCCGGCACCGGCCAGGAAGCCCTCGGGATCGAAGCCGAGCGACTGCCACTGGTTGCGCAGCTCGGCCGAGAGCTCCTCGACCCCGTCGTAGAAGCCGGGCACCGTCACCCGGCCCCGGTCGTCGTGCAGGCTTGCGATGATCCGCGCCAGCACGCGGATCGGGTTGATCGCCGCGCCGCCGTAATGGCCGGAATGAAGGTCCATCGCCGGGCCGGAGACGATGATCTCCTCGCCCAGAAGGCCGCGCAGCATGGTGGTGATCGCCGGCGTATCGTGGTCGAAGAGCCCGGTGTCGCAGATCAGTGCCAGGTCGGCCTTGAGCTCGGCCGCATGCGCCTCGAGGAACGGGACGAGCGACGGCGATCCCGACTCCTCCTCGCCCTCGAAGAACATCGTGATCCGGGCGGGGAGGGTGCCGTGCACCGCCTTCCAGGCTCGGCAGGCCTCGACGAAGGTCATGAGCTGGCCCTTGTCGTCGGCGCTGCCGCGGCCGCGGATCACCGTGCCCTTCGGCGTCTCCTCGAGCGCCGGCTCGAACGGCGGGCGGTGCCAGAGCGCGAGCGGATCGACCGGCTGCACGTCGTAATGGCCGTAGAACAGCAGATGCCGGCCCTCGCCGCCATGGCCGACGACCATCGGGTGCCCGGCGGTCGGCCGGGCGGCGGCGTCGAAGCCGAGGCCGCGCAGGTCGGCCGCCAGCCACTCCGCCGCCCGCAGACAGTCGGCGGCATAGGCGGGATCGGTCGAGATCGAGGGGATGCGCAGCAGCTGCAGCAGCCGCTCGGTGGCCGAGGGCAGGTCGGCGTCGATGCGGGCGAGGACGGGGTCGAGGCTCATCGCGGGAAGGTCCTTCGGCGGTTGCGGGGCGGACCCTAGGCGCCCCGGGCAGGGCGGTCCAGCCCCGCCGGCAAGCCGGGTTCAAATCCCCGGCGGCGCGTATTAGGGTCGCGCAACGGTGGTCGGGCGGAAGCGGAGGGCGGCGGTGCGCGGCAGGTCGATGGCGGTTCTTCTGGTCTGGGCGGTCTCGGCCCCGGCGATGGCGCAGCAGGTCTTTGACGGCGCGACGGCGCGGCAGATGGCGTTCAACGCCGGCCGCGCCGAACTTGTCGTGCGGCCGCACCCCTCGATGAGCGCGGCCGAGGCCGGCGCCTTCGACGAGGTGGCCGACACGCTGGTCCGCCAGATACCCTATTACGGCGCGATCGCGATCTCGCCCGACGAGGGCGTCAACGCGGCCGCCACGATCGCGGCCGGCAACTTCCATTCCTTCGACGCCGCCGCCGCGGCCGTGCTGGCCGAGTGCGACGCCAAGCGCCGCGCCGGCAGCCAGCCCTGTGCCGTGGTGGCCGAGGTCCGGCCCCAGGGCTGGGAGGCGCGCGCGCTCCAGCTGAGCCAGGGCGCGACGGCCGCGCTCCGCGGCGACTACCGCCGCGGCGGCGGCGAGAAGGCGCTGGCGATCTCGCCCGCATCGGGGGGCTTCGGCGTTGGCAAGGGGGCCGGCGCCGGCGCCTCGGCGCTGGCCGCCTGCAACGCGGCGGGCGGGCGCGGCGACTGCAGCGTGGTCGTCGCCGACTGACCGCGGCGCGCCGGGTTGATCTTGCGCAAGGCGACGATCTGTCCCCTGTGCCTTTGTGGCCCGCGGCCCTACCTAGCCGACAAGCCAGGAGAACCGGATCCGTGACTGCAAACCGCTACGACGCCGATCTCGACACCGCCCTCGCGCGGCTGCACGACGAGGGGCGCTACCGCGTCTTCACCGACATCGTCCGCAGGCAGGGCGCCTTCCCGCGCGCGACCTGGCGCCGCGGCGACGGGTCCGAGCGCGCGATCACCGTCTGGTGCGGCAACGACTATCTCGGGATGGGGCAGCACCCGGCGGTGCTGGCCGCGATGCACGAGGCGCTGGACGCGACCGGCGCCGGCTCGGGCGGCACGCGCAACATCAGCGGCACGACGCTCTACCACAAGGCGCTCGAGGCGGAGCTTGCCGACCTGCACCGCAAGGAGGCGGCGCTGGTCTTCACCTCGGCCTACATCGCCAACGACGCGACGCTCTCCACCCTGCCGAAGCTGTTCCCCGGCCTCATCATCTATTCCGACGCGCTGAACCACGCCTCGATGATCGAGGGCGTGCGCCGCAACGGCGGCGCGAAGCGGATCTTCCGGCACAACGATATCAGCCACTTGCGCGAACTTCTTCAGGTCGACGACCCGGCCGCGCCGAAGCTCGTCGCCTTCGAGAGCGTCTATTCGATGGACGGCGATTTCGGGCGGATCGCCGAGATCGTCGATCTGGCGCAGGAGTTCGGCGCGCTGACCTATCTCGACGAGGTCCATGCCGTGGGGATGTACGGGCCGCGGGGCGGCGGGGTGGCCGAGAAGCTGGGCCTGATGGGCAGGATCGACATCGTCAACGGCACCCTCGGCAAGGCCTTCGGCGTGATGGGCGGCTACATCGCGGCCGGCGCGAAAATGATCGACGCGGTAAGATCCTACGCGCCGGGCTTCATCTTCACCACCTCGATCCCGCCGGTGGTGGCGGCCGGTGCGGCGGCCTCGGTCCGGCACCTGAAGGGCGACCGGGCGCGGCGCGCGGCGCACCAGACCGGCGCGGCCGTGCTGAAGACGCGGCTGAAGGCGCTCGGCCTGCCGATCCTCGACCATGGCAGCCACATCGTTCCGCTGATGGTGGGCGATGCGCGCCACGCCAAGATGATGTCGGACTGGCTGCTCGAGGATTTCGGCATCTACGTCCAGCCGATCAACTTCCCCACCGTGCCGCGCGGCACCGAGCGGCTGCGCTTCACCCCGTCGCCGCTGCACGACGCGGCGATGACCGACCACCTCGTCGGGGCGCTCGACGCGCTCTGGTCAAGATGTGCGCTGAATCGCGCCGAGCTTGCAGGCTGACCTTTCTGCGGATGCAGCAGGACTTGCCCTGTGCTACGGTTGCGATAACAGGGTCCGGCACGACGATTCGTGCAAGCGGGGACGTGGACCACGTGATCTTGGGGCAGGGGCTATGATCGGGCGACCTACGCCCAGCGCACAGCGGCCGGACTCGCTCCGCGGGTTCGACGCGTTCGATGTGCGGCTTGGCGATGTCATGCGCGGCGAACGTGCGACGCTCGGGAAGTCGCTCATCGACGTGCAGCGCGAGTTGAAGATCAAGGCGACCTACATCGCCGCGATCGAGAACGCCGATCCCTCGGCCTTCGACACCCCCGGCTTCATCGCGGGCTACGTGCGCAGCTACGCGCGCTATCTCGGCCTCGACCCCGAATGGGCCTGGGAGACCTTCTGCCGCGAGGCGGGGTTCGAGCAGCCGCACGGCCTTTCGGCCAAGGCATCCTCGCCGCGCCCGCCACGCCGGACGGGGCTCGAGGCGCTCGGCGATCCCAACGCGTCGTTCGTGCCGCGCAAGGAAAGCGCGCTCGAGCAGATCGAACTGCGCGCGGTCGGCTCGCTCGCCGTCCTCATCCTGCTGATCGCCGGCGTCGGCTACGGCGCGTGGTCGGTCCTGCAGGAGGTGCAGCGCGTCGATCTCGCCCCCGTCGACCAGGCGCCGGGCGTGGTGGCCGAACTCGACCCGCTGCCGGCCACGGCCCCCGACGCGGCCTCGGCCGAGGCGCTGGACGGGCCGAGCGCCGGCCTCGGCCAGCCGGGGCCCGATGCGCTCGACCGGCTCTACCGCCCGCCGGCACTCGACGTGCCGGTGCTCGTCGCCCGCGACGGGCCGATCGCCGCGGTGGAGCCCGGATCGGTCGGCGCGCTGGCCGACTATATCGGCCCGGGTCTGCGCCAGCAGATGGCGGCCGCGCCCGGCACTGGCCCCGGCACTGGCGAGGTGCAGGGCCCGCCGGAGCCGCCTGCGCCGCAGGTCGTCGCCGCGGACGCGCCCGAGCTCGAGATCATCGCGGTCCGCCCGGCCTGGGTGCGGATCACCGCGGCGGACGGGACCGTGCTGCTGGAGAAGATCCTCGAGCCCGGCGAGCGCTGGGAGGTTCCGGCCACCGAGGAGCCGCCGCTGCTGCGGGCCGGCAATTCGGGTGCCGTCTACTTCGCCGTCAATGGCCAGACCTACGGGCCGGCGGCGCCGGGCGCGCAGGTCGTCAAGGACGTGGCGCTGGCCCCGGTGCAGGTCACCGGCGCGTTCGCGCTGGCCGATGCCACCGCCGACCCCGACCTGGCCGCCTTCGCCGTGGCCGATGCGGCAAGCGCCGCCGCGCGTGCGATCGACGGAACCGCCGAGGCCGACCCGGCCACCGGAGCCGCCGCGACCGAGTGACCGGTCTGCACACACCGCCGCGCGCCGTTGCCAGCGGCACTGCGCGGGCCTAGATCTGAGGCGAACCGGCCCGAGGACCGCCCCCGATGTCGCTGAACCCGATCCGCCCGTGGCGCAACATCTACCGCCGGAAGTCGCGGCAGATCATGGTCGGCCGCGTGCCGGTGGGCGGCGACGCGCCGATCAGCGTGCAGACCATGACGAACACCGACACCTCGGATGTGCGGGCGACGGTCGCGCAGGTGTTGCGTTGCGCGGATGCCGGCGCCGACATCGTCCGCATCTCCACCCCCGACGAAGCCTCGACCCGGGCGCTGCGCGAGATCGTCCGCGAAAGCCCGGTGCCGATCGTGGCCGACATCCACTTCCACTACCGCCGCGCCATCGAGGCGGCCGAGGCGGGGGCGGCCTGCCTCAGGATCAACCCGGGCAATATCGGCGATGCGGCGCGGGTGCGCGAGGTGATCCGCGCGGCGCGGGACCACGGCTGCTCGATCCGCATCGGCGTGAATGCCGGCAGCCTGGAGCGCGACCTGCTGGAGAAGTACGGCGAGCCCTGCCCCGAGGCGATGGTCGAGAGCGGCCTCGACCACATCAAGCTGCTGCAGGACAACGACTTTCACGAGTTCAAGATTTCCTGCAAGGCGTCCGACGTGTTCCTCGCCGCCGCCGCCTACCAGCAGCTCGCCGATGCGACCGACGCGCCGATCCACCTCGGCATCACCGAGGCGGGGGGCTTCGTCTCGGGCACCGTGAAATCGGCGGTGGGGCTCGGCAACCTCCTGTGGATGGGGATCGGCGACACGATCCGGGTGTCGCTCAGCGCCGACCCGGTCGAAGAGGTGAAGGTCGGCTACGAGATCCTGAAGTCGCTCGGGCTGCGCACCCGGGGCGTCCAGATCATCTCGTGCCCGTCCTGCGCCCGCCAGGGGTTCGACGTGATCCGGACGGTCGAGGCGCTGGAGCAGCGGCTCGAGCACATCAAGACGCCGATGAGCCTCAGCATCATCGGCTGCGTGGTGAACGGGCCGGGCGAGGCGCTGATGACCGATATCGGCTTCACCGGCGGCGGCAAGGATGCCGGGATGGTCTATCTCGCGGGCAGGCAGAGCCACAAGATGACGAATGCCGAGATGATCGACCACATCGTCGCGCTCGTCGAGGCGAAGGCCGCCGAGATCGAGGCGGCGCAGGAAGCCGCTGAATAGCGGCTGCCCGGCAGGCTCAGTCGGCGCGGGCGCGTTCCTCGGCGATGTAGCGTTCCAGCGCCGCGACCGGAACCTGGCCGCGCACCATCAGCCCCGGCAGGACGAAGCTCGGCGTCATGTCGAGGCCGAACGACCGGCCCAGCGCCAGGTTCGCCTCGATCCGCGCCACCACGTCGTCGCTCTCCATCCGGGCGAAGACCTCGGCCGGGTCGAGCCCCGCCTCGCGCGCGAGCCGCCCCAGCGTCGCCTCGGTATAGCCGCCCCTCAGGTCGAAGAGCTTCGGGTGCAGCGCATCATGCGCGGCGGCGCCGCCGAGGTCGTGCGCGGCGAGCGCGAAGGCCGCGGCGACGGTCGAGTCGGGCGCCAGCACGGGATAGTGCTTGACGACGATCTTCAGGCCGGGGTCGGCCTCGGCCAGGGCGGCAAGCTCGGCATCCGTGGCGGCGCAGAACGGGCAGCGGTAGTCGGTGAACACCACCAGCGCGACGTCGCCGCCGGAACTGCCGATGATCGGGTCGCCCGGCGCATCGAAAAGCTCCGCCGCCCGCGCCGCGATGTCGGCATGGTCGGCCGCGGCACCGGCGGCGATGCGCTCGCCTTCGATCGCGTCGAGCATCTCGTAGACCAGCTGCGGGTTGGCGAGGAGGTACTCCCGCACCGCGTCGCCGAACGCCTCCCGCTCGGCCGGTGTCATGCCGGCCGGATCGAACGCCACGGCCGGCGTCGCCGCGAGT
>CAZYBG010000105.1:0-9369 GCA_964645155.1 uncultured Rhodobacterales bacterium
GGTTGCCGCGGTAGCGCTTGCCGTTGCGCTGGATGCCGCAGATCTTGTCGAAGAACGACGAGAGAATGCGGGTATAGGGGTTGCGCACACAGGTAAAGGCGTAGGCTTTGTGCTGGCGCACGGTATCTTCGATCAGCCCCTGGCTGTCCTCGCGCGCCCATTTGTGGAGGCCCTCGGCGGCGTCGTGGATATCGCCGTCGAAGAACCGGCCATGGTCGGAATAGAACATCACCTGCCCGATGGTCGAGCAGGCGCATTTCGGCACCACGCGGTAGACGACGCTGCCGCTTTCGGTCATCCAGGTTCCGGGGAACCCCATCTGCCTTCACCCTCGCAAAGGGCGGACCCGTGCGGCCCGCCGACCCTTCAACCGTGCCGATCAGAGCAAAGAGGCCCTGTCAATTCAACGCATCTTCAAGCTATCTACGCTGAACGGACAGTTAAAGGGGACGAAGTTCCTGCGCCGATGGCCCGAATTGCGTTCATCCTTCTCTGCCACAAGGACCCCGCGGGGATCATCGAGCAGGCCGGGCGCCTTACCCGCGCGGGCGACGCCGTGGCGATCCACTTCGATGCCAACGCCGCCGAGGCAGACTACCAGCGCCTGCGCGACGGCCTGGCAGGCAATGCCGGCGTCACGTTCGCCCGGCGGCGCCACAGGTGCGGCTGGGGCGAGTGGTCGCTGGTCGCCGCCACGCTCGACGCAGTCCGCGCGGCCGTCGAGGCGTTTGCCGACGCGACGCATTTCTACATGCTTTCGGGCGACTGCATGGCGATCAAGTCGGCGGTCTATGCGCACCGCCTGCTCGACGCCGAGGAGGCCGACTACATCGAGAGCTTCGACTTCTTCGAGAGCGACTGGATCAAGACCGGCATCAAGGCGGAGCGGCTGGTCTATCGCCACTGGTTCAACGAGCGCCGGCAGAAGCGGCTGTTCTATGCCGCCATGGATGTCCAGAAGCGGCTGGGGCTGCAGCGCAGGGTGCCGGACGATCTGCAGATCATGATCGGCAGCCAGTGGTGGTGCCTGCGGCGGCGCACGGTCGAGGCGGTGCTCGACTTCTGCGGCCGGCGGCCCGACGTGATGCGGTTCTTCCGCACCACCTGGATCCCCGACGAGACGTTCTTCCAGACGCTGGTGCGCCACCTGGTGCCCGATGCCGAGATCCGGTCGCGCACGCTGACCTTCCTGATGTTCACCGACTACGGGATGCCGGTCACGTTCTACAACGATCACTACGACCTGCTGCTGGCGCAGGACTACCTGTTCGCCCGCAAGATCTCGCCCGAGGCGCTGGAGCTGAAGGCGCGGCTCGGCGATCTCTATGCCGGCGACCGCACCGCGTTCCCGATCTCGGACGAGGGGCGGCGGCTGCATGCGTTCCTGACCGGCCGGGGGCGTGTCGGGCGGCGCTTCGCGCCGCGGTTCTGGGAGCGCGAGAGCACCATCGGGCGCGAGCGCGAGCTGATGATCGTGGCCTGCAAGAAATGGCATGTGGGCAAGCGGCTGCTGCAGCGGGTGCGGCAGGTCACCAACACGCCGACGATCGAGTACCTGTTCAACGAGGAGGCGACGCCGCTTCCCGATCTGGGCGGGATCGAGACGACGATGGCCAAGCGCAACCGGCACCGGCGCGCGCTGATGAAGATGCTGTTCGACTACTACGACACCAACCGCCTGGTGTTCTGCCTCGACCCCGCCGACATCGCCACGATCCGCGACTTCTACGCCGACCGCTGCGTGACGAAGCTGCTCGAGGTGGAGTGCCGGTTCACCGACGACTACCTTTCCGGCCATGCCCGCCGCGTCGGGCTTGCCGGCGAGACCACGCCGCCGGAGGTGCTGGGGCGCCTCTTGCCGACCATCCGCTACGACATCCAGTTCGAGAGCGACCGCATCCGCGACGCGGAGTTCCCGCGCACGCTGCGGATCCGCGAGGCGGCGACCGCCGAGGCCAATGCCGGGCCGCTGGCCGCATTCCTCGACATCCCCGAGGCCGCCGCGCGCGAGATCGCCGCGACCGAGCACCTGTTCACCGACTGAAGGAGCCGCCGATGCCCGATGCCTACGACGACGGCAACATCTTCGCCCGGATCCTGCGCGGCGAGATCCCGAACCGCACCGTGCTCGAGACCGCCCACACGCTGGCCTTCGAGGACATCCGGCCGCAGGCGCCGCAGCATGTGCTGGTCATCCCGAAGGGGCGCTACGCGACTGCCGACGACTTCGCGCTGAACGCGTCCGACACCGAGATCGTCGACTTCACCCGCGCGGTGGGCGAGGTTTGCCGGATGCTCGGCGTCCAGCCGGGCGCGGGCGGACAGGGTTTCCGCACCATCTCGAACGCGGGCGAGCACGGGGTGCAGGAGGTGCCGCACTACCACCTCCACATCCTCGCCGGGCGGCCGCTCGGGCGGATGCTGCAGCCCGGCTGAGAGATTTCGCGCGGGCCGCCCAAGGAACCGGCGGCGGCGCGCGTCCCACGCCTTCAGGATGCGGATGGAAACCCCCGACGAGGCCCTGGCGCTTGCCGCCGCACGCGGAGACCGCGAGGCTTTCGCGGCGCTTCTCGGCCGGCACTACGACCGCATCTTCCGGCTCGGCTGGCGGCTGACCGGATCGCCGGCCGAGGCCGAGGACCTGGCGCAGGACGTCTGCCTGGCGCTGCCCGCCAAGCTCGGCGGGTTCCGAGGCGAGGCGCGGTTCTCGACCTGGCTGCACCGGGTGGTGGTCAACGCCGCGCATGACCGGCGGCGCCGGGCCGCGACGCGGGCGAAGGCGGCGGACGGCTGGGGCGACTGGGAGGTCGCGCGGCGCGCGGCCGACGGCGAGGCGGCCGCCGCGCTGGACTGGCTGGCCGCGGCGATGCGCGAGCTGCCCGAGGACCTGCGGGAGACGGTGGCGCTGGTCCTCGGCGAGGAGCTGACCCACCGCGAGGCGGGCGACGTGCTCGGCCTTTCGGAAGGTACGGTGTCGTGGCGGATGTCGGAGGTGAAGAAGCACCTGAAGCGGATGGCGGCGACGGAGGGCCTGGCATGACCGACGATCTCGACCAGCTGAAGGCGGCGCTGAAGGCCGCCGGACCGGCGCCCGATGCAGGCCGCCGCGCCCAGGCCATCGCCCGCGCGATGGCCGAGTTCGACCGCGTCCAAGGAACCGCCGGGGCCGCGCGTCCGATCTCCGGCCGCCCCGAGAGGGCGGGGTTCCGGACAGGAGTTCGCAGCATGCTTTCCACCCTCACCTCCCGCGCCGCGCTGGCGGGCACCGCCAGCCTCGCCGCGGTGGCCTTCGGGCTTTTCGTCGTCGTGCCGAACGCACCGCCGCTGCCGGGGGTCACCGTCACGGTGCCCGAGGTTCCGGCCGGGGAGGCCGACCGCAGCGCCGCGCCGCAGGCGGTGCCTGTCGAGACGGCCGAGGGCCGCCGGGCACGGGCCGAGGGCGACATCGTCCTGATGGACGAGGCCACCCCGGGGGCCGATGCGGTCGCCGATGCGCTTGCCGATGGCCTGACGCGCGACGCGGCCGGGGCGATGCCCGCGCCGCCGCCGGCCGTTGCGCCGCTCACCTTGGCGGCCCCCGCTGCCGAGGCGTTCGCGCTGGAGGAGGCGCCGGCCGTGGCCCCCGCGCCCGGCGCCGAGGCCTTCCCCGAGGCCGGACCCAACCCGCTCAAGGTGACGGCCGAGGCGCCGGTCTCGACCTTCTCGATCGACGTCGACACCGCGAGCTACGCGGTCGTCCGCTCCTCGCTGAATGCCGGGCGGCTGCCGCCGGCGGATGCGGTCAGGATCGAGGAGATGGTGAACTACTTCCCCTACGACTGGCCCGCGCCCGCGGCGGGCGAGACGCCGTTCCGGCCGACCGTCTCGGTCATGCCGACGCCGTGGAACGAGGGCACCCGCCTTGTCACCATCGCGCTGCAGGGGCGGATGCCGGCGGTGGCCGAGCGGCCGCCGCTGAACCTGGCGTTCCTCGTCGACACCTCGGGCTCGATGCAGGATGCCAACAAGCTGCCGCTCCTCAAGCAGTCGCTGCGGCTGATGCTGCCGGAACTGCGGCCCGAGGACCAGGTCGCGATCGTCGCCTATGCCGGGTCGGCCGGCGTGGTGCTGACGCCGACGCCGGCCTCGGACCGGGAGGCGATCGACGCGGCGCTCGACCGGCTCGAGGCGGGCGGGTCGACCGCCGGGCAGGAGGGGCTGGCGCTGGCGTACACGCTGGCGCGGAAGATGGCGGCGGACGGCGAGGTGAGCCGGGTGCTGCTGGCCACCGACGGCGACTTCAACGTCGGGATCAGCGACCCCGGGGAACTGACGGAGTTCATCGCGCGCGAGCGCGAGGGCGGCGCCTACCTGTCGGTGCTTGGCTTCGGGCGCGGCAATCTCGACGATGCGACGATGCAGGCGCTGGCGCAGAACGGCAACGGGACGGCGGCCTATATCGACACGCTGAACGAGGCGCGGAAGGTGCTGGTGGACCAGCTTTCGGGCGCGCTGTTCCCGATCGCCGACGACGTGAAGGTGCAGGTGGAATGGAACCCCGCGACGGTCGCGGAATACCGGCTGATCGGCTACGAGACGCGGGCGCTGGCCCGCGAGGACTTCGCCAATGATCGGGTCGATGCCGGCGAGATCGGGGCGGGGCACGCGGTGACGGCGATCTACGAGATCACGCCGGTCGGATCGCCTGCGCGGCGGACCGAACCGCTGCGCTACGGCGAGGCGGCGGCCGAGGCAGAGGCCGGGGGTACCGGCGCCGGCCCGGGTACGGGCGCAGGTACGGGCGTGGCGGACGAGCTCGGCTTCCTCCGGCTGCGCTGGAAGGCGCCGGGCGCGGCGACCTCGCAGCTGACCGAGGCGCCGATCACGCCCGACGCCGAGGCGGGCGGCGACGAGGCGCGCTTTGCCGCCGCCATCGCGGGCTTCGGGCAGCTGCTGACGGGCTCGACCCATCTCGGCGACTGGGGCTGGGACGAGGCGATCGCGCTGGCGACGCAGGCGCGCGGCGAGGACCCGTTCGGCTACCGCGCCGAGGCGGTGGGCCTGATGCGGCTGGCCCAGAGCCTGTCGCGCTAGCCTGCGAGCACAGGGCGGGCCGCGGGGGCGGGACCTTGGCCGGCAGGCCGGCCCGCCCCTTCTCACGCGGGTGTGTCTTGCTATTACCGAACGATCGGTAAATTATTGGCCCGTCCTCCGCAGCCACCGGAGCCGCAGCATGGCCAGACCCTCGTCCGTCGACAACGACCGGCTGATCGCCGGGCTCGCCCGGGTGTTCTCCGAATTCGGCTACGAGGGCGCTTCGCTCTCGGCGCTGTCGCGGGCCACCGGCCTGCAGCGGGCGAGCCTCTACCACCGCTTTCCCGGCGGCAAGCGGCAGATGGCCGAGGAGGTGCTGGCGGCGGCCGGCGGCTGGCTCGCGTCGCATGTCTTCGCCCCCCTCGCGGCGCCGCGGGCGCCGCGTGAGAGGCTGGACGAGGTGGCCGCGAACCTCGCGGCGTTCTACGAGGGCGGGCAGCGGGCCTGCCTGCTCAACATGCTGTCCTCGCCGCGGATCCACGAGGGGCCCTTCGCCCCGGCGATCCGCGCGGCGCTTGGCGCGATGGCCGGGGCCTTCGGCCGGTTCGCGGCCGAGGCCGGCTTTCCGCCCGCCGAGGCGCAGCGGCGGGGCGAGCGCGCGCTGATGCTGCTGCAGGGCAGCCTCGTGCTGTCGCGGGGCCTGGGCAGTACGGGCCCCTTCGCGGCGTTCCTCGACGGGCTGCGCAGCGAACTGCTGCCGGAGGAGGCGAGGGCATGACGCGACGCTATCTGCAGCTTCTGTCGAGCGACGCAGTGAAGGCCGCGCAGGTCGAGCATGGCAGCCGGGCGAGCTATGCCCGGCACGAGGGCGCCGGCGAGGGGCCGGACCCGCTCGGTCCCGCCGAGATCGCCTTCCTGCAGGCGCGCGACAGCTTCTACATGGCGACCGTCGGCGCCGATGGCTGGCCCTACATCCAGCATCGCGGCGGGCCGGCGGGATTCGTCCGCATCCTGTCCGAGCACCGCTTCGGCTTCGCCGACTTCCGCGGCAACCGCCAGTATATCAGCCTCGGCAACCTCAGGTCCGACGGCCGCGCGGCGTTCTTCTTCATGGACTACGCCAACCGCACCCGGCTGAAGGTGATGGGCCGGGTGCGCGAGGCCGACCTCGCAAGCGACGCGGGGCTGGCCGCCGCGCTTGCCGATCCGAGCTACCGGGCGCGGGTGGAGCGGGCGCTTGTGGTCGAGGTCGAGGCGTTCGACTGGAACTGCCCGCAGCACATCGAGCCGCGGTTCACCGCGGCGCAGATCGCGCCGGCGGTGCTGCAGCTCGAGGCGCGGATCGCCGAGCTCGAGGCGGAACTGGCGCGGCTGCGGGCCGGCGCGCCGGCGCCGGACTGACGAAGGGGAGCGCCCTCCGGCGCGCTGTTCCGGAAGCAAAAGGGGCGCGCCCTCCGGCGCGCCGTCCCGACGTCCAAAGGGGCGCGCCCTCCGGCGCGCCCCGGCCGTTCCCGCAGCGGCGGACGATCAGGCCTCGACCGCCTTCGCCTCGAACACGTCGCCCTTGGCGATCTCGATGCGGCGGGGCTTCAGCGCCTCGGGCACCTCGCGCACGAGGTCGATGTGGAGCAGGCCGTTCTCGTGCACGGCGCCCGTCACCCGGATGTGCTCGGCCAGGTGGAACCGGCGCTCGAACGCGCGGGTGGCGATGCCGCGGTGGAGATAGGTGCGCGGCGTCTCGTCCTTGGCCTTGCGGGCGGCGACGACCAGCGCGCCGTCCTTCACCTCGACCGACAGATCCTCGTCGGCGAAGCCGGCGACGGCGACCGAGATGCGGTAGGCATCCTCATCGGTCTTCTCAATGTTGTAGGGCGGATAGCCGTTGTCGGCGACATCGGCCGCGAGAAGCCGGTCCATCAGGTCGGCCATGCGGTCGAAGCCGACGGTGGCACGGTAGAGCGGGGAAAGATCGTAGGTACGCATGTGGAGCATCCTCTGTTGAGCGACACTTGGGTTTGACCCTCCGGCTTGCGGACGGGCCCTGGACAGGCCGGGGCCCGGATGGCGCCCCGACGCCTCGAAGATGGGAGACAAGTCGAACGAATTCAAGAGCTCATGGGCGCAGGAAGCGCGCCCCGGCGGCATCGGCGCCGCGTCCCGGCCCGATCCGCCGCGCGCCCGGCGCGGGCTGCTGCGGCGCCCGGCGGAGCGCGGCGCGCAGTTCGGACACCCGTTCCGGCAGCGTCATCCCCAGCACGATCGGCCGGCCCTCGTAGTCGGTGACACTCGAGATGATGGCGACGATCCGGGCCCTGGCGCCGGAGCGGTCGAAGACCGGCGCGCCGGAGGAGCCATGGGTCGCCGAGCAGTCGAAACCGACGAGGCCGTCGGCCTCGCCGACGATGGCGCAGGCGCGCTGCCACGACGGCGCCTCGTCGCGCCCCTCGCCATAGGAGACCACGCTGACCTCGGCGCGGCCGGCCGGCGGCGGGGCGACGACGAACGGCGGCGCGGTGGCGGCGGGGATCGGCGCCGCGAGCTGCACCAGCGCCACGTCGTTGCGGATCGATGCGGCCGTCTGTGGCGCGGCGGGGTCGTAGCCGGGCAGGACGACGGTGCGGGCCGCGCCGCTTTCGGCGATCGCGGTGCCATCGGCATAGCCGGCGCGGAAGACGAGATCCGCCGCCTCGTGGGCGGTGCCTGTCCGCGGATCGACCACGCAATGCGCGGCGGTCAGCACGAGGTCGGGCGCGATCAGGACGCCGGTGCAGTAGCCCCGGCCCCGGTCGATGTCGAGGCGGCCGACCGCCTCCCAGCCCAGCACCTCGTGGCGCAGGGTGAGCCGGCGGAGGTCCTCCTCCGCGGCCGATGCGGCGCCGGCGGCAAGCGCGAGCGCCATGGCTCCGGCCAGTGCCTTGGCCGAGGCCTTGGCCAGTGCTGTAGCCGCGGCACTCATGGCCGGATGAACTTTGCCGCGCCGCCGGTGACGGCGGGTGCCGCCGCGGGCGGCGGAGCGAGGCGGTGGAACACGCCGTCGGAGCCGTCGAGCCCGGCGCGCAACGCGCCGAGCGCGCCGCCGAGCTCGGCGGCGAGCGCGACCCGCTGCTCGGCCATCTGCGCCTTCGCCGAGACGACAGAGACGATCCGCGCCTCGCCGTCCTCGATGGTGAAGATCGGCGAGCCCGAGGCGCCGAAATCGACGCTGCAGGAGAGCACCAGCATCCCCGCCTGCCGCTCGAGCACGGCGCAGACCTCCTCGAGCGTCGGGGCGTCGTCGCGGCCGGTGGCGTAGGACACGATGCCGACCTCGGCACCGCGGCGCAGGCGGTCGGCGGTCTCGAACGGCCGGATCGACGGGTTGCGGATCGGCTGGTCGAGCTCGAGGAGCGCGATGTCGTAGGCGACGCGGTCGATCTTGTCGCGCCCCTCATAGATGTAGTCGGGGTGCTCGGCGGTCCGCCGGACCCGGCGGTAGGCGTCGGCGCGGCCGTTGCGCCAACCGGCGAGGAACTGGAATTCACCGAGCGGAACGCGCGCGCCGGTACGGGAATCGTAGAGGCAGTGCGCCGCGGTGAGGACGAGATCCGGCGCGATCAGCGCGCCGGTGCAATAGCCCGAGCGGCCCATGTTGATCCGGCCCACGGCCTCCCAGCCCTTGCCGTCATCGCTGGTGCTGAGCATCCGCAGCTCGCCCTGCTGCTCGCCCTGCGCTACGGCCGGCAGGGCGCCCGCGAAGGCCAGCGCCGCGACGAGCGCGCCAAGTCGTGACCGAAACCCCATTCCGCCTCCTCACGCGTGCCCCCCTCGTGCCACGCGCATTGGGCAGGATTATGACCGGGCGTCGCCCAGTGCGGAAGGCCTCGGCCCGCCGGTAGCCCAATCGAGCAGCTCGACCGTGTGCACGACAGGCACAGCCGTGCCCGAGCCGATCTGCATCATGCAGCCGATATTGCCGGCGGCGATCACGTCGGGCGCCCGGGCCTCGAGGGTGCGCACCTTGCGGTCCTTCAGCTGGCGCGAGATCTCGGGCTGCATCAGGTTGTAGGTGCCGGCCGAACCGCAGCAGAGATGGCTGTCGGCGGGCTCCACCACCTCGAAACCGGCGCGCTTCAGCAGGTCCTTGGGCGCGGTCTTGACCTGCTGGCCGTGCTGCAGCGAGCAGGCCGCGTGATAGGCGACGCGCAGGCCCCTCGCCGGCCTCTCGGGCAGCGTCAGCCGGACCAGAAGCTCGGACACGTCCACCGCGAGCGCCGCCACGGCGGCGGCCTCGCCGGCCAGGGCCTCGGTGCGGAACATGTGGCCGTAGTCCTTGACCGTGGTGCCGCAGCCCGAGGTGTTGATCACGATGGCATCGAG
>CAZYBG010000106.1:0-9328 GCA_964645155.1 uncultured Rhodobacterales bacterium
CCGCAGGCGGCCATGATGTCCTCGCCGCGCGGCGTGCGGATCGGGCTGGCATAGCCGGCCTTGTAGATGATGTCGGCGAAGGCGCGGATCCGCTCGGCGTCGGACCGTTCGTAGGGCGCCCCGGGCCATTCGTTGAACGGGATCAGGTTGATCTTGGCCGGGATGCCGACGATCAGCTTCACCAGCCGGCGGGCGTCCTCGTCGCTGTCGTTCACGCCCTTCAGCATGACGTATTCGAAGGTGATCCGCTCGGAGTTCGAGAGCCGCGGATAGTCGCGCAGCGCGCCGAGCAGCGTGGCGATGTTCCAGCGCTTGTTGATCGGCACGAGGCGGTCGCGCACCTCGTCGGTGGTGGCGTGGAAGCTCACCGCGAGCAGGCAGCCGATCTCCTCGGCGGTCCGCGCGATCTCGGGCACGACCCCCGATGTCGACAGCGTGATGCGGCGGCGCGAAAGCGCGATGCCCTCGCCGTCCATCACGATCTTCATCGCATCGCGCACCGCCTCGAAGTTGTAGAGCGGCTCTCCCATCCCCATCAACACGACGTTGGAAAGCAGCCGCGCCTCGTCCTTCGGAACCGCGGGCTTCGGCCATTCGCCGAGATCGTCGCGGGCGAGCATGACCTGGCCGACGATCTCGGCCGCGGTCAGGTTGCGCACCAGCTTCTGGGTGCCGGTGTGGCAGAACGAGCAGGTCAGCGTGCAGCCGACCTGCGACGAGATGCAGAGCGTGCCGCGATCCTCTTCGGGGATGTAGACCGTCTCGACCTCGTGCCCGCCGGCGATGCGGACGAGGTACTTGCGCGTGCCGTCGGCCGAGACCTGCCGCGACACGACCTCGGGGATCTCGATCACGAACCGCTCGGCGAGGCGCGCGCGATAGTCCTTGGCCAGATTCGTCATGGCGGCGAAGTCGCGCACGCCCCAATGATATAGCCACTGCCAGATCTGGCCGACCCGCATCCTGACCTGGCCTTCGGGCGTGCCGATCGCGACCAGCGCCGCGCGCAGACCCTCGCGCGTGAGGCCGACGAGGTTGACCTTGCCGCCCTCGGGTTGCTTCCGGGGCAGGGTCAGCATGTCGGGCGTGATCGGGGCGGTCATGGTGGCGGTGGTCCTGCGGAACGGCGCCCCGTATATAGGCCCGGCGCGCGGCGAACGGAACAGCCTTGCATCGCAGGCGCCGCTTCCGCTAGGCCGGGGCGCAGGCCGTCCGGCACGGGGTCGAGGCGGGGCAGTCGCTTTTTGGGCAGGAACCAGCGCCGCACCGGGAGGGCCGCTTGAGAGTTCTCGTCATCGGCACCGGGTCGATCGGCCGCCGCCACGCCGCCAATCTCGAGGGCCTGGGGGCGCGGGCCGAGGCCGTGTCGATCCGCGAGGCCGGGCTTGCCGGCGCCATCGCCCGGCTGGGCGAGGGGTGGGATGGCGTCGTCATCGCAACCGAAACGCAGATCCGCCTGCCGCTGATCGCGGCCGCCGCAGACGCCGGCATACCGCTCTATATCGAAAAGCCGCTCGCGGCCGATCCCGACACCGTCTCGGCGATCTACGCCGCGGCCGCGCCGATCCTGAAGCGCAGCGTGGTCGGCTTCATGATGCGCTATCACCCGGTGTTCCGGCATCTCTGCCGGCAGGACCTCAGCGATGCCTACCGCTACAGCTTCGAGATCGGCCACGACGTCACCCAGTGGCGGCAGGACTGGCGGTTCGCGGACAGCTACGCCGCCCGGCCCGACGGCGGTGGCGTGCTGCTCGACCTCTGCCACGAGCTTGACATGGCGCATTGCCTGTTTCCGGGGATGCTCTCCGATGTCGAATGCCTCGGCCACGTGCGCTACCCCGGCATCGACATGGCGACCCAGGTCGCGCGGGCCGGCCCGGTGCAGGGCACCGTGGCGATGGACTACCTGTCTCCGATCTTCGTGCGGCGGGTCGAGATCGCCGGGACGGTCCGGCGCCGGTCGCTCGACTTTCTCACCGGGCGGTACGACGACGGCACCAGCAGCCGCATCCTTGGAGCCGATCGCAACGAGGTGTTCCGCGCGATCATGGGCGACTTTCTCGCCCTCGCGGAGGGGCGCCCGTCCTCGGAGGTGGAGCATCTGCCCCGGCTCGACCTGGCGCGCACCTCCTGCGAGGAGATCGCCAGCGCCCATTCCCGTCGGCGCTTCACCGGCCATCTCGATGGGCCCAAGCCGTGATCCTCGGCCATATCGGCGTGCGGGCCGGCTCGAAGGGTGTGCCGGGCAAGAACTTCCGGATGATCGGCGGCCGGCGGCTGATCGACTGGAGCCTCGACCAGCTGCTCGCGCATCCGCAGGTCGATGCCGTCGTGGTCTCGACCGACAGCCCCGAGGTCTATGACCACGCCATCGCCAAAGGCACGCTCGCGATCGGGCTTCGGCCCGACCACCTCGCCACCGACACCTCGGGAAAGTGGGGCGTCTGGCAGCATGCGCTGGCCGCCGCCGAGGCGCTCGCGGGGCCGGTCGAGGCGTTCCTCGACCTCGACGCGACGGCGCCGCTGCGCGAGGCCGAGGACATCGGCGGCGCGCTCGCGCTTTTCCGGGCGGAGCGGCCCGACATGGTGATGAGCTGCTGCGAGGCCCGCAAGAACCCCTATTTCAACCTCGTCGAACCCGACGCGACCGGGGCACTCCATGTCTCGAAGCCGCTGCCGGGCGGCGTGGTCGCGCGCCAGCAGGCCCCGGTCGTCTACGAGCACGCGGCCTCGACCTACGTCGTCGCGCCCGACTACCTCCGCCGCGCCGCCTCGCTCTTCGAGGGCCGCGTCATCCCCTTCCTCATGCCGCCCGAGCGGTGCGTCGACATCGACACCGAGTTCGACTTCCGCCTCGTGGAATGGCTCCTCAAGGAGCGCGAGAATGCCCGTGGACCTGCCCGGCCAGCTTGACGGCAAGACGATCTTCATCACGGGCTCCGGCGGCGTGCTGGGCGCGACCTACGTACGACGGATGCTGGCCGCCGGCGCCAAAGTGGTCGCCTCCGACCTGCCGGGGCCGCGGGCCGACAAGCTGAAGGCCGACCACGGGGCGAACCCCGGCTTTGCCTTCCTCGAGCTCGACGTGGCCGACGAGGATCAGGTGACCGGCATCTTCCGCACGATGCTCGACATGGGGCTCGAGCCCAACGTGGTCCTGAACAACGCGGCTATCACGGGCGAACTGCTGATGGGCGCCGGCAAGCCGTTCCCTGACTTCGCGGGCACGTCCGTCTCGGACTGGGAGCGGACGCTCAGGACCAACCTGACCGGCGCGTTCATGGTGGCGCGGCAGATGGATCGCGACATTGTCGGCAGATGGCCGGTCAAGCTCATCAACGTCGCCTCGATGTATGCGCTGAACGCGCCGCATCACGACATCTACGACGGCATGCCGTTCCGGTCCTTCAGCGCCTACACGGCGACCAAGGCGGGCATCCACGGCCTCACGCTGTGGCTTGCCGCCTACTGGCGCAAACGGCAGGCGACCGTCAACACCATCGCCCCGGGCGCGGTGTTCAACGGCCATTCCGACACGTTCCGGGAGCGCGTCTCGGCCCTTGTCATGGCGGGCCGCATGGCCGAGCCCGACGAGATCGCCGATGCGATGCTGTTTCTCTGCTCCGACCAGGCGGGCTACATCACCGGCCAGATCCACCATGTGGACGGCGGCTTCAACGGCTGGTGATCAGCTTGGCGTGCAGCGCTGCGCCGCGTCGTCGACCGAGGCGGTGAAGCCGAGCAGCGAGAACGTGTCCTGCGTCTGCGTCCCCCGGCTCGACCGCGCGGTCAGGACCGCCTGCGAGCCCTGCTTCATCGCCGCGACGATGCGGGCATCCTCCTCGGGCGAGCCCGGATAGGCCCACTCGCCATCGGGGATGAGGTCGAACTGGGTGCCGGAGACGTCGAGCGACACGGTCGAGCCCTCGGCGAACGGATAGCCGCCGGTGAACGACACCTCGCCGGTGACGCCGGCGCTGGGGCGATATGTCACGAACATCAGGATGTCGCCGCGCCGCACCGCCACGACGCGGCCGTCACGGGTGTTGACGGTTTCCTTAGGCATCGAGACGGCCCAGCACTCCTGCGGGTCGCCCTCGACGAAGACGCTCCAGTCGGTATTGGCGCCCACGCGGTTGGTGCTCTCGTCCTGCGCGCCCGCGACGGTAGCGGAAAGGACCAAGAGCGCGCCGAGCGCGCTGCGGATGACCTGTGTCGCCATGCTTGTCCCTGAGCCTCCAGCCATGTCTGCCTCGGGTTCCGCGGATGCCGTCGCTAGACCGGCCTTTTTGCCGCTGGCGGAACCTGTTCGAACTCGATAGCGGGAGAGTATCGTGATTGCATGCGGATTTTGAAGCCCTCGCGGCGGAAAATCGCGCATCCTTGAAGGCGCAGACCCATGGCAGAGGCCCATCCGATGGCGGAGCTCCGGCGCGGCGGGCGGCTCGAGTCGGTGCATTCCGGCCATGCCGCGATCTGCGACGCCGCGGGCCGGGTGGTCGAAGCATGGGGCGACGCGGGGGCGGTGATCTACCCCCGGTCGTCCTGCAAGATGATCCAGGCGCTGCCCCTGATCGAAAGCGGCGCCGCCGGAGCCGCGGGGCTCGACGACCGGCAGCTCGCGCTTGCCTGCGCCTCGCACGAGGGCGCGGCGGTCCATACCGGCATGGTGGAGCGCTGGCTTGCCGCCATCGGGCGGGGCGAGGCGGACCTGCGCTGCGGCGCCCACTGGCCGGCCGATGTGGCAGCGCGCGAGGCGCTGATCCTGGGCCGGGCGCAGCCCTGCCAGATCCACAACAACTGCTCGGGCAAGCATGCCGGTTTCCTGACGCTCGCCGCCCGTCTCGGCGGCGGTCCCGACTACGTCGCGGCCGACCATCCGGTGCAGCGCGCGGTGCGGCAGGCCTTCGAGGAGGTGACCGGGGAGGCGTCGCCGGGCTGGGGTGTCGACGGGTGCTCGGCGCCGAATTTTGCGACGACGGTTCAAGGGCTTGCGCGCGCCATGGCGGCCTTCGCCGCGGCCGGCGACGGCGGCGTGCGGGAGCGGGCGATGGTGCGCCTGAGGGGCGCGATGGTGGCGCATCCCGACCTGGTGGCGGGCGAGGGGCGGGCCTGCACCGAACTGATGCGCGCGATGGACGGGCGGGTGGCGATCAAGACCGGGGCGGAGGGCGTCTTCGTTGCGATCGTTCCCACTGAACGCCTTGGCATCGCAGTGAAAATTGCCGACGGCGCGACGCGCGCGGCAGAGCTTGCGATCACCGCGCTGCTGGTCCGGCTGGGCGTTCTCGACCGCGATCATCCGGCGGCGCGCAGGCGCCTCGACGCGGTCCAGACCAACTGGCGCGGGATCGAGGTCGGGGTGCTGCGGGCGGCGCCGGGCTTCCCGGGCTGAGAGCCGGAGCGCGGGCCGGAATGCCCGTCACATCCCGTACACAACGTGTACACCGGCTGTACACCGCGGTGCTGCCGCGGCGGCTCAGCCGAGATAGCGGCTGAGCGCCTCGGGCGGGTCGGCGAAGAGGGCGGCCGTCGGCACCGGCGGCGCAGCGCGTCCCTCGTCGACCAGGATCACGTGCGAGGCGATGCGGCGGGCGTCGGCCGGGTCGTGGGTGACCATCAGGACCGTCGCGCCGATCTCGCCCGCAAGCTCGGCCACCAGGTCGAGCATCTCGACCCGCAGCGCCGGGCCGAGGGCCGAGAACGGCTCGTCGAGCAGCACCACCGGGCGGGCGCGGAGCAGCATCCGCGCCAGCGCCACGCGGCTCTGCTGGCCGCCCGACAGGTCGCCCGGGCGGCGCGGGCCGAACCCGGCGAGCCCGACGCGGCCGAGCGCCGCCTCGACCCGGGCGCGATCGTCGGGCGACAGCGCCAGCGAGGGGCGCAGGCCGAGGCCGACATTCTGCGCGACGCTCAGGTGCGGAAAGAGGTTCTGGTCCTGGAAGATCACGCTGACCGGCCGTTCCGCCGGCGGCAGCGCGGTCAGGTCCCGCCCCTCCCATGTCACGCGGCCGGTGTCGGGCCGAAGGAAGCCCGCGACGAGGTTCAGCAGCGTCGACTTCCCCGACCCGGAGGGACCGATCACCGCGCAGACCGCCCCCGGCGGCACCGCGAGGTCGGTCGCGAGGCGGAACGCGCCGAGCCGCGTCACGGTCGCCTCAAGCCGCAGCATCAAGGCGCCCCCCGCGGTCGAACGCCCAGAACAGCGCCAGCGTCAGCGCCATCAGCAGCAGCGCCGCGCCCATCGCCTCGTCCATCCGGTAGGCCGCCATCAGCCGATAGAGCTGCAGCGGCAGCGTCGCGTTGCCGGCATCGGCAAAGAGCACGATCACCCCCAGATCGCCCATCGAGAAGGCCGCGCCGATGCCGGCGGCGAAGCCGAGCGGCCGGCGCAGCCGCGGCACGAGGACGAGGCGCAGCCGCGCGCGCCCTGACAGACCGAGGCTGTCCGCAAGGCGGCCATAGCCGGCCTCGGCCGCGCGCAGGGCGGGCAGAAGGGCGCGGAGCGCGAACGGGACGGTCATCGCGGCGTTGACGAGGGCGGTGACCGGCAGCGCGACCCGCGCGGGGTCGACGAGCGGGAAGACGAGCAGGAACAGCCCCGTGCCCATGACCAGGGGCGAGGCCGCGAGGGTGAGATAGCCGATGCCCTCGGCCAGCGCCCCGCCGGCGCGGCCGCGCAGCCGCTCCACCAGGAGGGCGAGCGGCAGCGCCAGCGCCAGCGTCAGCGCCGCCGAGGCGAGCGCGACGGCGACCGAGCGCAGCGACGCCGACCAGACCGGCGCGGGCAGGCCCGGCAGGGCCGCGAGCCCGGCGGCCGCGACCGTGGCGAGCGGCAGCAGCAGGAACAGCGCCACGAGCCCGAGGCAGAGCGTGTCCTGCAGGCGGAGGGCGGGGGCGCCCGCGTCCCACCGCTCGACCGCGCGGTCGAGTCCGGCGCCCATCATGGCGGGCGCCGCGAGGCCCAGCGCCAGCGCCACCGCGGCCACCGTCAGCGCCACCTGGACAAGGGCCAGGAGCGCGGCGCGGCCGAGGTCGAACTCGTAGACGAAGGCCTGGTAGATCGCGAGCTCGACCGTCGTCGCGCGCGGCCCGCCGCCCAGCGTGAGCGCGACCGCGAAGCTGGTCAGACAGATCAGGAAGATGACCGCGAGGGCGCCGGGCAGCACGTCGCGCAGCATCGGGCGCTCCAGCGTGCGGGCGATGTCGCCGGGCGCGAAGCCGAGCGACGCCGCGAGCCGGAACCGTTCCGCCGGAATTGCGAGCCAGCCCTGCAGGACCAGCCGGGTGGCGAGCGGCAGGTTGAAGAAGACATGGGCGATGACGACGCCGCGCAGGCCGTAGATGTCGACCGGCGGCAGGCCGAACGCCGCCAGCCCCTCAGAGACGAGCCCGCCGCGGCCGAACACGGCGATGAGCCCGAGCACGGCGACGATCGCCGGCAGGATGAAGGGCGCGCCGAGGAGCGTGACGAGCAGCCCCCGGCCGCGGAACCGGCGCCGGGCGAGCGCGCGGGCGACCGGGATGGCGAGAAGGCACGACAGCGCGGCGGACAGCAGCGCCTGCAGCAGCGTGAAGCGGACCGCAGCCCAGTCGGCCGGCCCGAGCGCCGCCGGCGCCTCGGCCCGGGCCGCGACGAGGCCGATCGTGCCGACGGCGAGCGCCGCCAGCAGCACGGCCGCCGCGGCGCCGGCCCGGTGTGCCGCCCCTAGCGGCTGAGCGCGGTGCGCCATGTCCCGAGCGCCCGGTCGCGCGCCGCCTCGACCTCGCCCGGGGCGAAGATCAGCGCGGTCTGCGGCACCACGAGGGTTTCGAAGCCGGCGGGCAGGCCCTCCGGCGGGGTGACGGCGGGATACATCCAGTTCGTGGTGGGGATCGCCGACTGGAACGGCGCGCTGACGATGAAGTCGAGGAACTGCCGGGCGAGGTCGGGCTGATCGGTCGAGGCGATCATGCCCGCCACCTCGACCTGCAGGTAGTGGCCCTCGGCGAAGGCTGCGGCGGCCTTGGTCGGGTCGTCCTCGGCGATCAGGTGGTAGGCGGGCGAGGTGGTGTAGGACAGCACCATGTCGGCCTCGCCCTGCAGGAACAGGCCGTAGGCCTCGGACCAGCCGGGGGTGACGGTGACGATGTTGTCGGCCAGCCCCGCCCAGATCTCGGCCGCGCGGTCGCCATAGGCGGCCTCGACCCAGAGCAGGAGCCCCAGCCCCGGCGTGGAGGAGCGCGGGTCCTGGATCAGGATGCGCAGGTCGGAGGCGGCCAGCTCCTCGAAGCTTTCCGGCGGGTCGGCAAGGCGCGTCGTGTCGTAGACGAAGGCGAAATAGCCCCAGTCGTAGGGGACGAAGAGGTCGTCCTCCCAGGCGACGGGCAGGTCGTAGTCGGCCTCGACCGTCACCGGCTGGAACAGCGCCGACGCCGCGGCCGCGGCGGTCAGGTTGGTGTCGAGCCCGAGGACGATGTCGGCCTCGGTCCGCGCGCCCTCGAGCCGGACGCGGCCGAGGAGCGCCGCGCCGTCGCCGGCGGCGACGAAGTTCAGCCTGCAGCCGCAGGTTTCCTCGAACGCCGCGGCGATGGCGGGGCCGGGGCCCCATTCCGACACGAAGCTGTCGTAGGTGTAGACGGTGAGGACGGGAGTCTCGGCCTGCGCGAGGGTGGCGATCAGGCATCCCGCGGCGAGGGTCGGATAGTTCATGCAATCCTCCTTTGCGCGACGGGCGGGCGAGGAGGATCGTGCGGTCGACCTTCCCTCCGCCGGTGCTAACCGGTTCAGGTTCGACGGGTTCGCGCTGGCGCGCATCTCAGCCCCGCATGGGGCACCCCGAGGTAGCAGGCAGACTAGCGCAGGCGGCGGCGGGCGCAAGGGGCCTCTCGCCCTCGGCAGCGCTGCATACCGACCGCGCAGGGCGCGCTTGAGCGACGGGCGGTTTGCGCCTATGCGGGGCCGATGAGCCTGAACACCTTCGGCCACCTGTTCCGCGTGACGACCTGGGGCGAGAGCCACGGGCCGGCGCTGGGCTGCACGGTGGACGGCTGCCCGCCGGGCGTGCCGCTGGGCGAGGCCGACATCCAGCCCTGGCTTGACCGGCGCCGGCCCGGCCAGTCGCGGTTCACCACGCAGCGGCGCGAGGACGACGCGGTGGAGATCCTGTCGGGCACCTGGGAGGGCGTCACCACCGGCACGCCGGTGCAGCTGATGATCCGCAACACCGACCAGCGGTCGAAGGACTATTCCGAGATCGCCGCGAAGTTCCGGCCCGGTCATGCCGACATCACCTACCACCTGAAATACGGGCTGCGCGACCCGCGCGGCGGCGGCCGGTCCTCGGCG
>CAZYBG010000107.1:0-9231 GCA_964645155.1 uncultured Rhodobacterales bacterium
ACGGCCGAGGAATGGGAGCGGGCGGTCGAGGTGATGCGCCCCCGCGCCGCAGACCGCCTCGGCCGCCGTCGCGGCACCCGCAGCGGCACCCGCGCCGGGGGCCATCGATCCCGAGGCCGCCGCCGACGGCGAGGAACAGGTGGCCGCCATCGCGCCCGCCGCCCCCGCCCCAGCCACGGCCGAGCCGCAGATCCCGACCCGGGCCTCGGTCGCGAGCCAGGCGACGGTGGAGAACGCGATCCGGCTGAACCGGATGAACCTGATCGGCATCTACGGCTCGTCGTCGGACCGGCGCGCCCTGGTGCGGCTGCCCTCCGGACGCTACGTCAAGGTGCAGGTCGGCGACCGGGTCGACGGCGGCCGCGTCGCGGCGATCTCGGATCGCGAGCTGCAGCTCGTCAAGGGCAGCCAGAACGTCGTGCTGCGCGTCGGCGAGGGCAGCTGAGCCCACGGCGACGCCTGCGGCCGCGGTGGGCCTTTCTGCCCGCGGGCCCCGCCGCGCTTCCCCGCCCTGACCTCAGGCGGCGTCGGGCTTCAGCACGCCCCGGGCGACCTGGTCGGCCTCGATCGATTCGAAGAGCGCCTTGAAGTTGCCCTCGCCGAAACCGTCGTCGCCCTTCCTCTGGATGAACTCGAAGAAGATCGGCCCGATCACCGTCTTCGAGAAGATCTGCAGCAGGATCTTCGTCTCGCGTCCGTCGACCACGCCCTCGCCGTCGATCAGGATGCCGTGCTTGCGCATCCGGTCGAGCGGCTCATCGTGGCCCGGCACGCGCTCGTGGCTGAGGTCGTAATAGGCGTCGGGCGGCGCCGGCATGAAGCGGATGCCGCGGTCGGCGATGGCGTCGGTCGCGGCGTAGATGTCCCTGGCGCCGACGGCGATGTGCTGGATGCCCTCGCCGTTGTAGCGCTTGAGGTATTCGACGATCTGCCCGGTCTCGCCCCGGTCCTCGTTGATCGGGATGCGGATGCGGCCGCAGGGGCTGGTCAGCGCGCGGCTGTGCAGGCCCGAATACTTGCCTTCGATGTCGAAGAACCGGATCTGGCGGAAGTTGAACAGCCGGCCGTAGAAGTCGAACCACCTGTCCATGTTGCCCTTGTGGACGTTGTGGGTCAGGTGATCGAGGTAGTGGAAGCCGACGCCCTCGGGCTTCGGCGCGGCCACCCGGTCGAAATCGGCGTCATAGGGCGTGGCGTCGCCATAGCGGTCGGTGAAGTAGATCAGGCTGCCGCCGATGCCGACGATGGCCGGCAGGTCGACCGTGCGGTCCCCGCCTTCGTAGGGCGTCGCGCCGTGCCTGACCGCATGCGCATGGGCGTGCCCGGCATCGGCCACGCGCCAGCACATCGAGGGCGCGCAGGGCCCGTGCTCCGCGACGAAGCGCATCGCATGGCTGCCCGGCTCGGCGTTGATGACATAGGTGATGTCGCCCTGCTGCCAGAGCTCGATCGCCTTGCCGCGGTGCCGCGCGGTCAGCACGTAGCCCATCCGGCCGAAGAGGTCGCGCAGCGCCTGCGGATCGGGATGGGCGAACTCCACCCATTCGAACCCGTCGGTGCCGGCGGGGTTGTCGGTCGAGATCGTGGCGCGCGGCGCGTCGTGCGGAAACGGTCCCATCGGTGGCCTCCTGTTTGCTGGGTGCGAGGATAGGCGGAGACACTTGCGGAAAGCGCGCAATCTGCCAGAGACTCCTGAGCAGCCACGCGGATCGCTCGCACCGATTCGCGTTTTCGCGCGGAGATTGTGCGCCATGCTCGATGCTATCGACTCGCGGTTGCTGGCCGCCCTGCAGGAGAACGCCCAGCTCACCGCGCAGGAGCTCGGAGAATGGCTGAACCTCTCGCCGAGCCAGGCCGGCCGCCGCCGCCAGCGGCTCGAGGCCGAGGGCTACATCACCGGCTACCACGCCGCGGTGGCGCCCGAGATGGTGGGCCTCGGCGTGCAGGCATTCATCCAGGTGGTGATGGCCGACCATACCGAGAAGAACGCCCGCGACTTCGTGCGGCTGGCGCAGATGCAGCCCGAGATCGTCGGCGCCTGGACCCTGACCGGCGAGGCCGACTACCTGCTGCGCGTCTACTGCGCCGATCTCGCGGCACTGAACCGCCTCGTGCAGCAGGCCCTGCTGCCGCATCCGGCGGTCAGCCGGGTGCAGAGCCGGATCGTGATGGACCGCATCAAGCCCGACGCGCCTCTGCCGATCTGACGTCGCCCCCGATCACCGCGCCGACGGCGTACTTGGCCGCGTCGTCATAGGGGTTGAGCACCTGGTGCGCGCCCATCGCGCGCAGCCGCCGCCCGTCCTCGTCGCTGCCGGCGGTCAGCGTGATCGACCCGGCGAAGCCCGCCGCCTGCAGCCCCTCCATCAGCGCGACCTGGTGATCGGCCTCGGTCAGCATCGAGACATCGCGCGGGATCGCCGAGATCACCCCCTGCACGCCGTGCAGCGGCAGATGGGCGATGAACTCGGGATCGGTGGCATCGCCGAACTCGCCGGGCAGGCCCAGCGCCTTCCACTGCCGCAGCGCATCGGGGTCGAAGTCGACGCCGAGCACCCGGTAGCCCTCCTGGATCAGCCCGCGCCCGATCCGGCTGCCGAAGCGCCCGAGCCCGAACAGCACGTAGTCGTACTCGCCCCGGCCGGCGCCGGCGCTGTCCTCGGTCTCCTCGCGGTGCGGCATCCGCCGCTCGAACGGGCCGAGCAGCGGCTCGGCGATCCGGAACAGGCTGTGCGAGTAGCTGATCATGTAGACCGAAAGCGCGATCGTCACGAGGCCGACCAGCGTGACAAGCCCCAGCGCCTCCTCGTCCACATGGCCGATGGCGACGCCCATCGCCATGAAGATCAGAGAGAATTCGCTGATCTGCGCCACCGTCAGCCCGGCCAGGAAGCCGGTCCGTTTGCGGTAGCCGAGATAGCCCATGATCGCGAGCACGATCAGCGGGTTGCCGATCAGCACGAAGAGCGAGAGCACCGCCGCCGCACCGACCTGCGTGCCGAGATCGTCGAGCGCGAGCCCCGCGCCGAGATCGATGAAGAAGAACAGCAGCAGGAAGTCGCGCAACGAGGCGAGGCGCGAGGCGATCGCCTCGCGGTAGGGTGTCGAGGCGAGCGAGACGCCGGCGACGAGCCCGCCGATCTCCTTGCCGAGGCCGATCGCATCGCCGGCGGCGGCGAAGCCCGCCGCCCAGCCCACCGCGAAGATCACCAGAAGCTCGGGCGACCGCGCGACGCGCCGGAGCAGCGCCTCGGCGCCGTAGCGGATGAAGAGCCCCGCGAGGCCCAGCATCACCAGCCCGCCGGCGATGACGCCGAGGATGCCGCGCGCGCCGCCGCCCGCCGTCTCGTCCGCGCCGACCCCCACGGCCGAGAGCACGACCATGCACAGCACGACGAACAGGTCCTGCACGATCAGGAAGCCCAGCGCGATCTTGCCGTGCAGCGCATTGATCTCGCGCTTGTCGGACAACAGCTTGACGATGATGATCGTCGACGAGAACGTGAGCGCCACGGCGACATAGAGCGCGGTCAGCGCGTCGAGGCCGAGGCCGAGGCAGATCAGGAAGCCCACCGCCGCAGTGAACCCCACCTGCCCGAGCCCGGTGGCCAGCGACACCCGCCCGAGGCTCCGCACCAGCCCGACATCGAGCTTGAGGCCGACGAGGAACAGCAGCACCGCGATGCTGAACTGGCTCAGCGTCTCGATGAAGTCGGCCGAACTGACCAGGCCCAGCACGTCGGGGCCAGCGAGGACGCCGACGGCGATGAACCCCACGATCAGCGGCTGGCGCAGCAGCAGGCCGAGAAAGCCCACCCCCGCGGCCAGCAGCACCAGGAGGGCGATCTCGTAGAACGCGTTGTCGCCAAGCATCGCCATCGGGCGACCCTCCTTGACCACTGGCCTGACCACTGGCCTGACCACTGGCCTGACCACTGGCCTGACCACGGGCGCGCGGCGCGGGGCCGCGGCGCCGTTTCGCATCGGCTCAGCCGATCGGCAGCGCCCGCTCGACCAGCCGGGCGAAGAACGAGGCGCCCACCGGCGCGACCTCGTCGTTGAAGTCGTACCGCGCATGGTGCAGCGAGGCGCTCGGCCCCTGGCCGAGGAAGAAGTAGGCCCCGGGCCGCTCGTTCAGCATGTAGGCGAAATCCTCCGCCCCCATCTCGCGCCCGGCGGCGGCGTTCACGCGCTCGGCGCCCGCCACCTCGCGGGCGACCTCGGCGGCGAAGGCCGTCTCGGCCTCGTCGTTCACGGTGGCCGGGTAGCCCACCTCGTAGACAAGGTCTGCGGTCACGCCATAGGCCGCGGCCTGGCCGGCGACGATCTCCTCCAGGCGGCGCATCACCATGGTCTGCACCTCGGGGCGGAAGGTGCGCACCGTGCCGTTGATCCAGGCCGTCTCGGGCACGATGTTGTCGGCGCTGCCGGTATGGATCTGCGTGACCGACACGACGAGGTCGTCGAGCGCATAGTGATTGCGGCTGACGATGGTCTGGATCGCCTGCACGATGCCGACGGCGGCGACGACCGGGTCGGCCGTCTCGTGCGGCATGGCGCCGTGCCCGCCGCGGCCGTTGACAGTGATCGCGAAGGTGTCGACCGCGGCCATGATCGGCCCCGGCGTCGTCAGCAGCTGCCCCGCCGGCAGGTTCGGCGCATTGTGCAGCGCGAAGATGCGGCCGATGTCGAACCGGTCGAGCACGCCCTCCTTCACCATCGCCTCGGCGCCGGCGCCGTGTTCCTCGGCCGGCTGGAAGATCACCGCGACGCGGCCCGCGAAGTTGCGCGTCTCGGCCAGGTACTTCGCCGCGCCGAGCAGCATCGTGGTGTGGCCGTCATGGCCGCAGGCATGCATCCGGCCGGGATGGACGCTGGCATGGCCGGCCCCGGTCGCCTCCTCGATCGGCAGCGCGTCCATGTCGGCGCGGAGCCCGATCGTCGGCCCGGTGCCGCGGCCGTCGATCAGCGCAACGATCCCGGTCCGCGCGATGCCCTCGTGGATCTCGTCGACCCCGAACTCGCGCAGCCGGTCGGCGACGTAGCCCGCGGTGACCGGCAGATCGAAGCTCAGCTCGGGGTGCCGGTGCAGCCAGCGCCGCCAGCCCTGCATCTCCTCGGCCATCGCGGCGATGCGGTTGATGACGGGCATGGTGGACGTCCCTCACGGTTTCTGACTATCTGCCGAGAATGACCACGAACCAGCCCGCGGCTGCAACCCCGGAAGCGGCCCTGACCCGCCTTCTCGACATCATGGCGCGGCTGCGCGACCCCGCTGCCGGCTGCCCTTGGGACATCGAGCAGACCTTCGCTACCATCGCGCCCTACACGATCGAGGAGGCGCACGAGGTCGCCGACGCGATCGCGCGCGGGGCCTGGGGCGAGCTGCGCGGCGAGCTCGGCGACCTGCTCCTGCAGGTCGTCTACCATGCGCGGATGGGCGAGGAGGCGGGGCTGTTCGACTTCGCCGCGGTGGCGACCGCCATCGGCGACAAGATGGTGGCGCGCCACCCGCACGTCTTCGGCGCCGACAGCCGCGACAAGACCGCCGCCGACCAGGTCCGCGACTGGGAGCGCGTGAAGGCGGCCGAGCGCGGCGCCGCGGGCACGCTCGACGGCGTGGCACTCGGCCTGCCCGCGCTCACCCGGGCGGTCAAGCTGCAGACGCGGGCCGCCCGCGTCGGCTTCGACTGGCCCGATGCCAGCCATGTCCTGGCCAAGATCGTCGAGGAGGCACACGAACTGACGGAGGCGCGCGAGCAGCTCTCGGCCGACGAGACCGAGGCCGAATTCGGCGACCTGCTGTTCGTGCTGGCGAACCTCGCGCGGCATCTCGCGGTCGACCCCGAGGCGGCGCTGCGGCGCGCCAACGCCAAGTTCACCCGCCGCTTCGCCGCGATCGAGGCCGCGCTGGCCGCCCGCGGCAGGCGCCCCGAGGACAGCACGCTCGACGAGATGGACGCGCTCTGGAATGCCGCCAAGGCAGCCGAGCGGGGCTGACACCCGCACCCACTGCACTGCCCCCCTCTTCCCCGTCTGGCAAATATCCTCGGGGGAAGTCGCCGTCAGGCGACTGGGGGCGGAAAGCCCCCTCTTTGGTCCTCCGGCGCGCGCCCCTGGCTCCCCGGCGCTCCCGCTCAGATCGCGCAGTCGCGGCAGAACGGCGTCGCCGGCAGGACGTTGAGCCGCTCCTGCGAGATCTCGGCGCCGCATTTCACGCAGTGGCCGTACTCGTCCGCCTCGATCCGGCCGAGCGCGGCGTGGATCATCTCGATCTCGTGCCGGCCCGCCTCGCCCATGCCTTCGAGGACCTCGTCATCCTCGCGCTCGATCGCGGCCTCCTCCCAGTCCTTGTCGGCAGGCTGGTCCAGCTCGGCCACGATGTCGTGCAGCCGCCCCTCCAGCTCGGCGAGCCGGCTCTCCAGCACCTTCCTGCGCTCCTCCACCGAGATCATCCGCAATCCTCCCATGCGATGTCCCTTGTCTGACGGACACGCTCGCGCCAGCCTTGATGCAGGTCAAGGCCGGCGAGGGATCGCTTGAACGTATCACAAATCCTGCATATGTAGACCGGAGCCGCAGCCGAGGAGGAACACGCATGTCCCCGGAAGTCACCGCCTTCTTCGACGAGGCGACCAACACCGTCTCCTACGTCGTCCGCGATCCCGCCGGCGCGCACTGCGCCATTGTCGACAGCGTGCTCGACTTCGACCAGCCCTCGGGGCGGACCTCCACCGCCTCGGCCGACGCCATCGTCGGCTTCGTCCGCGACCACGGCCTCGAGGTCGACTGGCTGCTCGAGACGCATGTCCATGCCGACCACCTGTCGGCGGCGCCGTACCTGCAGGACCAGCTCGGCGGCCGGATCGGCATCGGCGAGAAGATCACCGTGGTGCAGGATACCTTCGGCAAGATCTTCAACGAGGGCACCGCGTTCCAGCGCGACGGCAGCCAGTTCGACCGGCTGTTCCGCGATGGCGACAGCTTCCATGTCGGCCAGATGCGCGGCGACGTGATGCACACGCCGGGCCACACGCCGGCCTGCCTCACCTACCTGATCGGCGATGCGGCCTTCGTCGGCGACACGCTCTTCATGCCCGATTTCGGCACCGCGCGCTGCGACTTTCCCGGCGGCTCGGCCGGCGAGATGTGGGACAGCGTGCAGCGCATCCTCGCGCTGCCCGACGCCACGCGGATCTTCACCTGCCACGACTACAAGGCCCGGGGCCGCGACGTCTATGCCTGGGAATCGACCGTGGGCGAGCAGAAGGCGCGCAACGTCCATGTCGGCCAGGGCGCGACGCGCGAAGAGTTCGTGCGGATGCGCACCGAACGCGACGCGACGCTGGGGGTGCCGAAGCTGATCCTGCCCTCGCTGCAGGTGAACATGCGCGCGGGCCAGCTGCCCGAGCCCGAGGGCAACGGCATCTCCTACCTCAAGCTGCCCCTCAACACGCTCTGACACGGAGGCGATCGTGATCCAGGCGGACTGGCTGCTCGGCGGCATCGGCGGCGTGATGATCGGGCTGGCGGCGGCGCTGTTCCTGCTGGCGAACGGCCGCATCATGGGTGCCTCGGGCATCCTCGGCGGCATCGTCGACCGCTCGGGGCGCGACAGCCTCGGCGAACGCGCCGCGTTCGTCGGCGGGCTGATCCTCGTGCCCGCGATCCTGGCACTTGCGGCCGGCGGGGCCGCGACGCACCTCACCACCAACACGGCGGCGATCGTCGCCGCCGGCCTCCTCGTCGGGTTCGGCACGCGGCTCGCGAACGGCTGCACCTCGGGGCACGGCGTCTGCGGCATCTCGCGGCTCTCGCTGCGCGGCATCGCCGCCACCGCGATCTACCTCGCCGCCGGCGCGGCGACGGTCTACCTCTTCCGCCACGTGCTTGCGGTGATCTGAGATGCGCGCCCTTCTCGCCTTCGCCTCGGGCGGCCTCTTCGGCGCCGGTCTGCTCGTCTCCGGCATGACCGATACCCTGAAGGTGCAGGGCTGGCTCGACATCTTCGGCGCCTGGGACCCGACGCTGGCCTTCGTCCTCGGCGGCGCGATACTGCCCATGGCCATTGCCTGGCGGCTGACGCCGGGGCGCCGCCCGGCGCTCGGCGGGGCGTTCCCGCCGCCGCCGCCGGCGCGGATCGACGGGCAGCTCGCCCTCGGCTCGGCGCTCTTCGGCGTCGGCTGGGGGCTGGCCGGGCTCTGCCCGGGGCCGGCGATGGCCTCGCTCGCCTGGGGCGGGGTCGAGGGGCTCGCCTTCTTCGCCGCCATGGTGCTGGGGATGATCGGCGCCGGCCCGGTCCGGGCGCGGCTTGCCGCACCGCCGCGCGCGGCGTAGGATCGCGGCCATGCTCGACATCCGCCCCCTGTCCGACAGCTACGCGGTCGCACCGCAGATCGACCCCGAGGATTTCGCGGCGATCCGCGCGGCGGGCTACGCGACGGTGATCGACAACCGCCCCGACGCCGAGATCGCGCCGTCGCACCACGCCGGGCCGATGCGCGAGGCGGCCGAGGCGGCCGGCCTCGTCTTCGTCGCGAACCCGGTCCTCGGCGGCGCACTGACGATGGAGAACGTGACGGCGCAGGGCGCGGCCATGGAGGCATCGGCCGGGCCGGTCCTCGCCTACTGCGCCTCGGGCAACCGGTCGGCGATGGTCTGGCTGCTCGGCCAGGCCGGGCGGGCCGCGACCGATGCGCTGCTCGAGGCCACCACGCGGGCCGGCTACCAGCACGGCCACCTGCGCCCGCAGATCGAGGCGCTGGCGGCAGAGCGGCGCTTGCGGGCGCTCTGACGGAAGGGACCTGACGGACGGGCGCTGCGGCGGCGCGCTAGTCGCCGCCCGCCGGCGGTCCGGCCAGATCGCCATCGGCCGTCGGGCGTGCATCCGCAAAGGCGCCTTCCGGCGCCGCCGGAACGACCGGCGCGCCGCCCGGCATCGGTCGGCTGCGCCCCACGGGCCCCGTCTCCGCCGCACGGATCACCACGCCCTCGGCCGGGGCGTGCTGCGGCGCCGCGGCGCCGGCGGCGAGCTTCAGCGCCCGCGCGCCCCCGAGCTGGCCGAGCCGCCCTTCGGCCACCGCCACGCCCCCCGGCGCGACGAGCCGCACCGCGCCGAGCGCGGCCAGCGGCAGCGCGATCCGGTCGCCCGGCTGCAGTGCGGCGAGGTCGGCGAGCGGCAGGCGGAGCCGGCCGAGCACGGTGTCGAGCGCGGCCTCGGCGCCCTCGACC
>CAZYBG010000108.1:0-8642 GCA_964645155.1 uncultured Rhodobacterales bacterium
CCGCCCCGCGGCGCTGGCCGGGCTGACCGCGCTGGCGCTTGGCGCCGGCGCCTGGGCCGCGCGCCCGCCCGAGACCGCTTTCTCCACCGTCGTCTTCCGCCCCGGCATCGGCCCCGGCGGCATCTTTGCGGCGCTCGATGCGGCCGGCGCCCGCCTGGTCGACGGCGACCCCGCGCGCGGCGTGCTGGTGGTCAGCGCCCGCCCGGCCGACCGCTGGGCCTTCTACGCCCATGGCGCGCTGTTCGTCAGCGGCACCGGCCCGGCCGGCTGCCTCGACTGGAGCCGCCTCTGAGGATCCTGCCCGGGCGACCGGTGAGCGCCGCGCCTCAGCCTCGGGCGACGCGGAGGTTGATGAGCGGCGAGCCTCCGGTCATCCAGAGCCGGACCCAGAGCGGCAGGATGCTCTCGCTCGCCCGGGCGCCGGCGATGTCGCCGAGATCGATTAAGGACTGCCAGCCGAAGCTGCGGGCGATGCCTGCCACCGTCTCCTTCGCGGCGGGGTCGTTGCCGGCAAGGAAGAGGTCGTGCGCGCCGGGGATCAGCGCGGGGTTCACCATCACCGCGGCGGCCACGGTATTGAACGCCTTGACCACGCGCGCCTCGGGAAACGCCGTCTGGATCTGTTCGCCGAGGCTTGTCGGGCCGGCAAGCTCCGGGGCGAGGAACGGCGGCATCCCCTGCGAGAAGTCGAGCGGATTCGCCACGTCGACCAGCACCTTGCCGGCAAGGTTCGCCGCGCCCGCCGCGGTCAGCGCCGCGATCGCGTGCTGGCCCGACGTCGCGTTGAAGACGATGTCGGCCGAAGCTGCCGCCGCGGCGAAATCCGCGACCGCGCCGCCGGTCTCGCGGCGCCAGTCGGCCAGGGTGGCGGTGTTCGCCCGGGGCTTGGCGATCTCGTCCGCCCTTGCCGTGCGGATGCCGACCGTCACCTCGTGGCCCCGCGCGATCAGCGCGCTGCCCAGGGTCTGGCCGACCGCGCCGCCACCGATCATTCCGATTTTCATGCCAGTGGTCCAGTGCTAGATACAGACAGGTTCGTCTACTCATCCGAAATACAGACAGGTCTGTCCGCATGTCAATCGCGAAACTGCCCCCGGCGCGCGACCGCATCCTCGACGTGGCGGGGCGGCTGTTCTACGCTGCGGGCTACCGCGCCGTGGGCGTCGACCGGGTCATCGCCGAGGCCGGGGTCGCCAAGGCGACCTTCTACCGCCACTTCCCCTCGAAGGACGACCTGATCGTCGCCTGGATCGGGCGGGCCGAGGCGGCGCTGAACGCGCAACTGCCGCCGGAGGACGCGCCTTCGCCGCTGCATGCCTATGTCGAGGCGGTGCTCGGCATCGCCGCGCGCCCGGCCTGCCTCGGCTGCACGTGGCAGGGGGTCGCGGCGGAGTTCGCCGATCCCGGCCACCCGGCCCATGCGGCGGCGGCGGCGGTGAAGCGGCGGGTTCTCGAAAGTCTCGGCCGGCGCGCGCGCGCCCAGGGCGTCGCCGATCCGGACGCCGCCGCCGCGCAGGTCTACCTGCTGATCGAGGGTGTCTGGGGCAGCGTGCGGATGTTCCGTGGCGCGGCGCCCCTCGGCCATGTGCGCGACGCGGTGCTCCGGCTGACCGCCTGAGCGGCCGGGAACCGCCGCGGACGCCCAGCCATTGGGCCGCCGAAGGAGGCCCCGGGATGAGCTACCTGCGTTTCTTCGCGATGATCGCCACCTCGACGGCGCTGATGTATGCGATGACCTATCTCAACACCTGGGAGGCGGGTCACGTCCGGTTCAGCCAGACCCGGCTCTGGATGGCACTGCTAATGGGGGCGATGATGGCGGGGGTGATGCTAAGCTTTATGCTGCCCATGTATGCCAGCCGCGCCGCCAACGTCGCGATCTATGCCGGGGCGGCCGTGGTCTTCGCGCTGTCGCTCTGGCTCGTGCGCTCGCAGGCAACCGTCGGCGACACGGCCTGGATGACGGCGATGATCCCGCATCATTCGATCGCCATCCTGACCAGCGAGCGCGCCCGCCTGTCGGACCCGCGCGTGCGCGATCTCGCCCGGCGGATCATCTCGGCCCAGCGCGAGGAGATCGCCGAGATGGAGCGGCTCATCGCCGATCTCGGGGGCCGGGGCCGCCCTTGACGGCGCCGGTCCGAAGCGCGACAAGCCCCGCCACCCGACCCCGCGGTGACCGCGGAAGACAGGAGCAGACGTGGCCGGCCGGACCGCCCCCTTCGCCGCCTTCGAATGGATGATCGCCTGGCGCTACCTGCGCGCGCGCCGCGCCGAGGGCGGGGTCAGCGTCATGACCTGGATCTCGCTCGTCGGCATCACGCTCGCGGTCTTCGCGCTGATCGCGACGCTGGCGGTCAGGGCGGGCTTCCGGGCGGAGTTCATCGGCACGATCCTCGGCGCCAACGCCCATGTCACCGTCTATTCGGGCGGGACGGTCAACGAGTTGGGGATGCTGGTGCGCACGATCCCCGACTTCGGCCCGCTGGCAGACCGGCTTGCCGCCGTGCCGGGCGTCACCCGGGCCGCCCCGCTGGTCAAGGGTCAGGTGCTGGCTAATTCCGGCGAGGCCAATGCCGGGGTGGAGGTGTTCGGGATCACGCTCGAGGACCTGCGCGAAGTGCCGGGCGTCGCGCAGTCCGCGGCCGCCTACGGCGACCTCGCGCGCTTCGACGCGGGTATCGCCATCGGCTCGGGCGTCGCGCGCACGCTCGGCGTCACGGTCGGCGATCGGATCCGCCTGATCTCGCCCAACGGCGTGCGCACGGCGATGGGGACAAGCCCGCGCACCAACGCCTACGAGGTCGTCTACGTGTTCTCGGCCGGCCGCTACGACATCGACCAGACCCGCGTCTACCTGCCGTTCGCCGAGGCGCAGAGCTTCCTCAACCGCGACGGCGTCGCCGACGAGATCGAGGTGATGATCGCGGACCCCGAGCGGGTCGAGGACCACCTTCCGGCGATCGCCGCCGCGGCCGGCGAGGGGATGCTGCTCTGGACCTGGAAGGACAGTTCGGGGGCGTTCCTGAACGCGCTCGACGTCGAGGACAACGTGATGTTCGTGATCCTCTCGGTGCTGGTGCTGATCGCCGCGATGAACATCGTCTCGGGCCTCATCATGCTGGTGAAGAACAAGGGCCGCGACATCGGCATCCTGCGCACGATGGGCCTGACCGAGGGATCGGTGCTGCGCATCTTCTTCCTCTGCGGGGCGTTCACCGGCCTGGTCGGCACCGCGGCTGGGGTCGTGCTCGGCGTGCTGTTCGCGCTGAACGGCGAGGCGATCTTCTCGGCGCTGAACTACCTGACGAACGGCGGGGTATGGGATGCCTCGATCCGTGGCATCTATACACTGCCGACGCGCCTGCAGGCGGCCGATGTCCTGTCGGCGGTGGCGCTGTCGCTGGCGCTGTCGTTCGTCGTCACGATCTTTCCGGCGCGCCGGGCGGCGCGGATGAACCCGGTCGAGGCGCTGCGCTATGAATGACACGCCGCGCCCGGCCGCCGCGGCGCGGGGGGCCGCCCGCCCCCGGTCGGGCCCGCGGCCCTCCGCCGCCCCGGCGGATCTGGCGGCCGGACGTGCCGGGGCCCGGGCGCGATGACGGCCGAGGCGCTGGGGCTAGACGGGATCGAGAAGGTCTACAACCGCGGCACGGCGGGCGAGGTCGCGGTGCTGCGCGGCGCCTCGCTCGGCCTCGCGCCGGGCGAGATCGTCGCCCTCGTGGCGCCGTCGGGGGCGGGGAAGTCGACGCTCCTCCACATCGCGGGGCTGCTCGACACGGCGGATGCCGGCGAGGTCCGGCTCGGCGGCCGGCCGATGGGCCGCCAGTCCGACCGCGCCCGCACCCAGGCGCGGCGCGCCGAGGTGGGGTTCGTCTACCAGTTCCACCATCTGCTGCCCGAATTCACCGCCGCCGAGAACGTGGTGCTGCCGCAGCTCGCCAACGGCGCCGACCGCCGGGCCGCCGAGGCGCGCGCGGCGGCGCTGCTCGACCGGGTCGGCGTTGGCCCCCGGGCTATGCACCGCCCGGCGCAGCTCTCGGGCGGCGAGCAGCAGCGCGTCGCGTTCTGCCGGGCGCTCGCGAACGCGCCGCGGCTCCTTCTCGCCGACGAGCCGACCGGCAACCTCGACCCCGCGACCTCGGCCCAGGTGTTCGGCGCGCTGCTCGAGCTTGTGCGCGGCACCGGGCTCGCCGCGCTGATCGCGACGCACAATCTCGACCTCGCCGCGCGGATGGACCGCACCGTGCGGCTGCACGAGGGGCGCATCGTTCCCGGCGCGGACTGATCCGGATCAAGGCGCAGGCTGGCCCGCCCGCCCTAGGCTCGCGGCGGAAAGGGGTCATGCCGATGTTCCGCGCCCGCGCCGCCGCCGTAGCCATCATCGCCGCCATCACCGCCGCCGCGGTGCCCGCGGCCGCGCAGGACCTCGCCCTGGGCGAGGCCACGTTCCTCGCCGCCTGCGCCGGCTGCCACGGCGAGGATGCCGACGGCAACGGGCCGATGACCGAGGTGCTGACCGTCGCGGTGCCCGACCTGACCGCGGTCGCGGCGCGCAACGGTGGTGCGTTCCCCTGGCTCAGGGTCGTCCACGTGGTCGACGGCCGCAGCGGCCTGCGGGCCCATGGCGGGCCGATGCCGGTCTTTGGCACCATCTTCGAGGGCGATACCGCGGTGGCCGATGCGCCCGACGGCACGCCGGTCATCATGAGCGCGCGGGTGCTCGCCGTCGTCGCGTATCTCGAGAGCATCCAGGTGGTGGAGTGACGGGCAATGGCGGGGAGAACGGGATGAGGCGGCTGATCCTGGGTGCCGTGGCAGCGGCCGGGCCGCTCGTCGCCTGCATGCCCGAGCCCGTCGAGGTCGGCCGTGCCTTCTACGGCGCGAACTGCGCCGGTTGCCACGGCGCCGACGGGCGCGGCGGTGGGCCGGCGGCCGCGGGCCTGCCACGCCCGGTGCCCGACCTGACCGCGATCGCAGCGCGCAACGGCGGCGTCTTCGACCGCAACGCGGTGATGTCGACGATCGACGGCTACTACCGCCGCGGCGACCCCAGCCACCCGATGCCCGAGTTCGGCGCGACGATGGAGGGGCGGATCGTCATGGTCGAGACCGAGCCGGGCGTGTTCACTCCCACGCCCGAAGCCCTGGTCGGGCTTGCCGACTATCTGGAACGGCTGCAGCGCTAGCCGTCACATCTCTGTTACGTGCATCGACTAATCAAGATGCATGGATACGTCACGCGCGCTCGCCGCCTTCGCCGCCCTGTCGCAGGACACCCGACTCGCCGCGCTCCGGCTGCTCGTCGGCCGCGGCCCGCAGGGTGCGCTCGCCGGCGAGATCGGCGCCGCGCTCGGCGTCCGGCAGAACACCATGTCGACCAACCTTGCCGTGCTGCTTGCCGCCGGCCTTGTCCGCAACGCGCGCGAGGGGCGCGGGGTGCGCTATTTTGCCGATGTCGGAGGCATCGGCGGCCTGCTCGCGTTCCTGATGGAAGACTGCTGCGGCGGCCGGCCCGAACTCTGCCGGCCGCTGATCGCCGAACTCACCTGTGCCTGCTGAAGGATACCACCGATGAGCGAACCGAAGAACGTGCTCTTTCTCTGCACCGGCAACTCCGCCCGGTCGATCCTGGCCGAGGCGATCATGAACCGCGAGGGCGAGGGCCGGTTCCGCGCCTTCTCGGCCGGCTCGCATCCGAAGGGCGAGCCAAATCCGGTCGGCCTCGCGCTGCTGCGCAACCTCGGCTACGACACCGCCTTCGCCCGATCGAAAAGCTGGGACGAGTTCGCCGCCCCCGGCGCGCCCGAGATGGATTTCGTGATCACCGTCTGCGACCAGGCGGCCGGTGAGGTCTGCCCGTTCTGGCCGGGCCAGCCGATGACCGCGCATTGGGGCCTCCCCGACCCCGCGGCGGTCGAAGGCAGCGATGCGGAGAAGCACATCGCCTTCGGCGAGACCTACAAGATGCTCGATCGGCGCATCGGCGCCTTCGTTGCCCTGCCGATGGCCACGCTCGACCGGCTGGGCCTCGAGCGGAAGGTGAAGGAGATCGGCCGCATCGATGATACAGAAACCGCCGGATGACCGCCCGCCGGCTTGCGGCCGAGGCGCTCGGCACGGCGATGCTCGTCTGCACGGTGGTGGGCTCGGGCATCATGGCGACGAACCTCACCGAGGACGTCGCGCTGCAGCTTCTGGCCAACACCCTGCCGACCGGGGCGATCCTCGTCGTGCTGATCACCGTGCTCGGGCCGGTCTCGGGCGCGCATTTCAATCCCGCGGTGACGCTGGCCTTCCTGACCCGGCGCGAGATCGGCGCGGGCGAGGGCGGTCTCTACGTGATGGCGCAGTGCATCGGCGGCATCCTGGGCACCTGGACGGCGCATGCGATGTTCGATCTGGCGCTGCTCCAGGCCTCGCTGACGGTGCGCAGCGGCGGGCCGCAATGGCTGGCCGAGGGCGTCGCGACCTTCGGCCTCGTCTTCGTCATCCTGGCCGGGCTGCGGGCGCGGCCCGAGGCGGTGCCATGGCTCGTCGGCCTCTACATCACCGCGGCCTACTGGTTCACCGCCTCGACCAGCTTCGCCAATCCCGCCGTGGCGCTGGCGCGCAGCCTGACCGACACGTTCTCGGGCATCCGGCCGGCCGACCTGCCGGGCTTCGTCGCGGCGGAATGCGCCGGCGCGCTGCTTGCGGTGGCCCTGGCAGGGTGGATGTTTCAGGGACGCGAGCCGGACAGGCAACCGGTGCGGGAGACGCTTTCGTAGCTACCTCTCGCAAGCCACCCCGTCACCATCCCGATCCAACCCGTAGACGTCTGAACCTATCACATAGACGGGGCCGCTGACATAGGCCGGACCGTTCCCGCTTCCTCCGGCGCAGTCGACATCCGAGGCGACAGGCACGCAGACGCCACCGTAATTCGGGTCGCAAGCTTGAGCAGCGGCCGTTAGCGGCGACAGGGATGGTATGAGTGCAAAGGCGAGAACGAGGTGGCGGCACATTGATCGTTAACCATGATTAAGACTTGGTTAACGTGAGGGACGGTGCCACCGCGATCAAGAAGCAGATGCGAGAAACAGATTGTTGCCTCTGGACCAACAGCTTGGAGGGCAACCGTTTGCCTTCCAGACCGCCGCAGTCCTGGTCGCAGCCTGCCCGGATCGGCGTGCGTCGCAAGAAAGGCCGTCACCCTCCGAACAGCGCTGGCAGCTTCAGGCCGTGTTCCCGCGCGCAGGCCACCGCCTCGTCGTAGCCCGCGTCCGCGTGGCGCCATACGCCCGAGGCCGGGTCGTTCCACAGTACCCGTTCCAGCCGCCGTGCCGCCTCGGGTGTGCCGTCGGCCACCACGACCATGCCGGCATGCTGCGAGAACCCCATCCCCACCCCGCCGCCGTGGTGCAGCGACACCCAGGTGGCACCGCTCGCGCAGTTGATGAGCGCGTTCAGGAGCGGCCAGTCCGACACCGCGTCGGAGCCGTCCTTCATTGCCTCCGTCTCGCGGTTGGGGCTGGCGACCGAGCCCGAATCCAGATGGTCGCGCCCGATCACGATCGGCGCCTTCAGCGCGCCCGAGGCGACCATTTCGTTGAACATCAGCCCCGCCCGGTGGCGATCGCCGAGGCCGATCCAGCAGATCCGCGCCGGCAAGCCCTGGAAGGCGATCCGCTCGGCCGCCATGTCGAGCCAGCGGTGCAGGTGCGCGTTCTCCGGAAACAGCCGCTTCATCGCGGCGTCGGTGGCGTGGATGTCGGCCGGGTCGCCCGACAGCGCCACCCAGCGGAACGGGCCGATGCCGCGGCAGAAGAGCGGGCGGATATAGGCCGGCACGAAACCGGGGAACGCGAAGGCGTTCTCCAGCCCCTCATCCTTCGCGACCTGGCGGATGTTGTTGCCATAGTCGAGCGTCGGCACGCCGGCATTCCAGAAGTCGACCATGGCGGCGACATGCACCTTCATGGAGGCCCGTGCGGCCTTCTCGACCGAGGCCGGGTCACTGTCACGCTTCTCGCGCCACTCGGCAATGGTCCAGCCGCTCGGCAGGTAGCCATTGATGGGGTCATGCGCCGAGGTCTGGTCGGTGACGATATCGGGGCGCACGCCGCGCCTCACCAGCTCCGGGAACACGTCCGCCGCGTTACCCACAAGGCCGACGGACTTTGCCTCGCCCGCCTTCGTCCAGCGGTCAATCATCTCCAGCGCCTCGTCCAGCGAAGTGGCTTTCTCATCGACGTACCTGGTGCGGATGCGGAAATCGATGCGTGTCTCGTCACACTCCACCGCCAGGCAGCAGGCGCCGGCAAACACGGCTGCCAACGGTTGCGCACCGCCCATGCCGCCGAGACCGGCAGTCAGGATCCACTTGCCGGTGAGGTTGCCGTCATAATGCTGGCGGCCGGCCTCGGCGAATGTCTCGTAGGTGCCCTGCACGATTCCCTGCGTGCCGATATAGATCCACGAGCCCGCCGTCATCTGGCCGTACATCATCAGGCCCTTGCGATCGAGTTCGTTGAAGTGTTTCCAGGTCGCCCATTCCGGCACCAGGTTGGAGTTGGCGATCAGCACGCGCGGTGCATCCTTGTGGGTCGGGAACACGCCGACCGGCTTGCCGGACTGGACCAGCAGCGTCTCGTCGTCGT
>CAZYBG010000108.1:8652-9113 GCA_964645155.1 uncultured Rhodobacterales bacterium
TCGTTGAGCGACTTGAGCGAGGCGACGATGCGGTCGAAGTCGTCCCAGGTGCGCGCGGCACGGCCGATGCCACCGTACACAACCAGCTCGTGCGGGTTCTCGGCCACGTCCGGATGCAGGTTGTTCATCAGCATCCGCATGGGGGCTTCGGTAACCCAGTGCTTCGCGGTGATCTCGGGGCCGGTAGGCGGGTAGACGTCGCGCAGATTGTGGCGGGGGTTGGTGGTCATGGTCAGTTGCTCCAGTCGATCAGGTCATCGTTGCCGGTGGCGCGCACCACGTCGGCAGACGCGACGAGGGTTGCGGCGGTTTTCATTTCGGTCGCCATGTAGCGGTCCTGCTCCAGCGAGGGCACATCGACGCGCAACCGCGCCAGCACCTTCTGCAGCGCCGGGCTGGTTTTCAACGGCGCGCGGCACTCGATGCCTTGAGACGCGCATAGCAGTTCCACGCCCAGAATG
>CAZYBG010000109.1:0-9105 GCA_964645155.1 uncultured Rhodobacterales bacterium
CCCCCGGCCGCCCCCGGCCGCCCGCAGGGCGGCGCCGCGGCTCAGCGCGCGGCGGCGGCCGTCAGCGCCTCGATCTCGGCGATCATCTGGTCGGTCGTCCGCATCCGGCAGTAGTGGCCGTTCATCTGGTCGAGCGAGACGAGGTGGCGCCGCTCGTCGTCGGCGGCGCAGCAATCCTCGATCTGGGTCACGAGGAATCCCCGGTCGGCGGCGTCGCGGACCGCGCATTCGACGCACTGGTCGGTGCAGATGCCGTAGATCACCAGGTACTCGATGCCGAGATTGCGCAGGACATACTCGATATTGGTGGCGTTGAAGATGCCCGACGCGGTCTTGGGGATGACGATGTCGTTCGGCCCGGGCCCCACCTCGGCGATCACCTGCGCCTCCCACGAGCCCTTGGCGAAGAACAGGTTCGAGATCTTGTGGTCGAGGCTGCGGTCGCGGCCGTCCAGCGTGTAGGCCTCGATCGTGGTGTAGATCACCTCGATCCCCGCCTTGCGCGCCGCCGCCTGCAGCCGGCGCTGGTTCGGGATCAGCACGTCCTGGATCCGCTCGAGGAAGTAGCGCTTGTGCGCAAGCGCCGAGCCGGGCCGCAGCGCCTCTTCCATCTGCGCCGGGCTCCACTCCGCGTTCTGCATGTCGACCGACAGGAGCGCCGTCTTCCGCGGCTCGACATGGCGCTCGCGATAGGCCCCGCCCGGGGCGTCGACGGCGGGAACGGGAGCGATCGTCATGGCGGCCTCCAGCGGCTGATCGACTTTCCTCAGGGTTACGTAAGGCGGCAGAACCGGACAAGCGTGAAAATCGGGTTCCACGACCGCCGCGGGCGCGCCCGGGCGTCAGTCACCCCGGTGCCTCGCGCCGCCGACGCCGCGGCGGATGTCCTCCAGCCGGGCCATCCGCTTGGTAGCCTCGGCGCCCAGCCGGTCGACGAGGCGCGCAAGCAGCGCGTCGGTCGCCGCGATGGCGGGGACCAGCGTGTCGAGCGGCGACGTCGTCGCCACCGGGACCGGCACCGAGGCGCTGGCAAGGTCGCAGATCGGCGACAGTTCGGGGTCGGTGAACAGCACGATGCGCAGCCGGCGGGCCCGGCCGGCCTGGGCGAAGGCGATGATGTCGGGCTGGTAGCGCCGGAAGTCGTAGACGACGAGGAGGTCGCGGCGCGTGAAGTCGGCGATCCGGTCCTCGAGCACACCCGATGCCGGCGGCACCAGGGCGTGCACCTCGCCCCGGAGCGTGCCGAGCTGGAAGGCGAGGTACTGCGCGGCGATCGAGCTCCAGCGGCCGCCGAGCGTCCAGATCCTGCCGCGCGTCGCCGCGACGAGGTCGGTCGCGCGGTCGAGCGCCGCGGTCACCGGCTCGCGCGTGAGGCCATCGAGCGAGGCGGCGAGGTCGGCCATGAGCCGGCCGTCGCGCGACACCGGCGGGTCGTCGGGAGGGGTGGCCGCGCGGTGCCGCTGCATCAGCGCCAGCGGCGAGGTCTCGGCGTCCTGCACCTCGATCCGGATCGCGCGCTGGAAGTCGGCGAAGCGCGCGAAGCCCAGCTGCCGGACGAACCGCGTCACCGTGGGCGCGCTCACCTGCGCCTGCTGGGCGATGTCCTCGATCCCGCCGAGCGCGCTGACCGGGTAGCGCTCGGCGATCACCCGGGCGATGCGCCGCTCGCTCGGCGACAGGTCCGGGAAATGGCGGTCGATGCGGGTGCGGACGGTCACGTCGCTGCCTCAACTGCGCTTGCCGGTCGCCGCCGGCCATAGCCCATCGGGCCGCAGGAGGAGAAGCGCAATCACGATGGTCAGCGCGATGGCGTCGCGATAGGGCAACGCCGCCTCGGGCAGGTAGGCCTGCAGGTAGACCTCGATCGCGCCGAGGACGAAGCCGCCGAGGACCGCGCCGCCGAGCGACCCCAGGCCGCCCAGCACGGTGGCGATGAACGCCTTCAGCACCGGCGTCGCGCCCATCAGCGGGTCGACCGAGCCGCGCTGCGCCACCCAGAGGACCGCGGCGATCCCCGCCAGGACGCCCGAGATGGCGAAGGCCGCGGCGATGACGCGGTTGGCCCGGAGGCCCATCAGCCGCACCACGACGAAATCCTCGGCCGCCGCCCGCATGGCGAGCCCGGTCACGCTGTGCCGCAGGAACAGCGCGAGGCCCGCCACCGCCACCAGGACCACCCCGATCGACAGCAGCGAGGTCACGCCCACCTGCACCACCCCGAGATCCAGCCTCGCGGTCAGCCAGGGCGGCAGCACGACCGGCACCGGGCGTGCCGAAATGCCGTTCTGCAGCAGGACCTTGATGATCTGGCTCAGGGCGAACGAGGTGATGAGCAGCGTCGTCACATCGGCCCCCCGCATCGCGCGGAACGCCACGCGCTCCATCGTCACCGCGGCCGCGGCGGCCACGAGGATCGCCGCGACGAGGGCCGCGGCCACCGGCCAGGACAGCGCCAGCACGAACCACATCCCGTAGCCCGCGACGGTCATCACCTCGCCATGGGCGAAGTTGATCAGCCGCACGATCGAGAACACCACCGCGAGGCCGAGGGCGAGAAGCGCATAGACCCCGCCGAGGCTCAGCGCGTTCACCGTCTGCTGCAGCAGGACATCCATCCGGTCAGCCCCCGAGATAGGCGTCGCGCAGCGCGTCGACGCCGCCGATGTCGCGCGGCGCGCCGGCCAGCGCCACCCGCCCCTGCGCCAGCACCACCGCGTGATCGGCGATCTCGAGCGACATCGGCACATTCTGCTCGACCAGGAGGATGGTAAGCCCGTCGCGCCGCAGCTGCGCGATCAGGTCGAACACCCGCTCGACGAGCTGCGGCGCCAGCCCGAGCGAGGGCTCGTCCATCAACAGGAGGCGCGGCGCGGCGATCAGGGCGCGCGCGACGGCAAGCATCTGCTGCTCGCCGCCCGAGAGCAGGCCGGCCTTCTGGCCGGCGCGCTCGGCCAGGATCGGAAAGCGCGCCTCAAGGTCGGCGCGCCGCGCCCGGCGCTCGGCCGCCGCGCCATGCGCCGCGGCCCCGAGCAGCAGGTTCTCGGCGACCGTCAGGCTGGCGAAGATCCGCCGCCCCTCGGGCACCAGCCCGAGGCCGCGCCGCGCCAGCGCCTCGGGCGGCAACCCGGTGACGTCGGCGCCGTCGAGCAGCACCTGCCCGCCAGCCGCCGGGACAAGGCCCGCGATCGCCGCCAGCGTCGAGCTCTTGCCCGCGCCGTTGGCGCCGAGCAGCGCCACGATCTGCCCCTCGGCCACGTCGAGGTCGAGGCCGCGGACGGCCTCGACCGCGCCGTAGCGGACCGAGAGGTTGCGAAGGCTCAGCACCGGCGGCGCACCCCCCTCAGGGCGCGGGCATGGTGGCGGGATCGGCCATCTCGCGGCGGATGAACACCTTCTCGCCGCCCTCGATCCGCGCCAGCACGACCGAGCGCATCGGCATCCGGTCGGTTCCCGCGAAGGTGTAGGACGACATGATCCCCGGCGCGTCCGACAGGTTGGCCAGCGCCACGCCGACCTCGGCCGCGGCGGTCGTGCCCGCCGCCCGCACCGCCGCGTCGATCATGCCGGCGATGTCGCAGCCGTTCACCACGTAGTTGGTGTCGGCCGGCGTCCCGGTCGCCGCCTCGAACCGCGCGTTGAAGTCGGCATGCGCGCTGCCCGGCTCGGGGTAGCCGCCGGAGGTGTGGACGATCCCCTCCACGATGTCGCCGAGCCCGCGCACCGTGGGCGTGTCGAGCACGTCCGCGCCCATCACCGGGGTGGTGATCCCGGCGCCGCGGAGCGCCCGGATGAAGGCCGGGAAGTCGGGCTCCCAGGCCGATGTCATGATCACGTCGGGCGCCGGGTCGAGCGCCTCGATCGTGGTCACGATCGCCGAGAAGTCGGGCTGGTTCATCGTGAACGACCCCTCGCCGATCACCGTCCCGCCCTTCGATTCGAAGACCGTGCCGAAATATTCCGGCCCGAACTGGGTATAGGCCGCATCGGGCGACTTCAGGAGCCACGCCGTCTTGTAGCCGAGCTCGGCGGCATAGGCGCCGAGGACGGCGGCCTGCTGGTTGTCGGCCGGATAGCTGCCGAACACGTAGTCGCCGACCGAGGTCAGGATCGGCGCGGTGCCCGCGAAGGTCATCGTCGGGATCTGCGCCGGGCTGGTGATCTGGCCCATCGCCATCGTCGGGTCGCCGTCGGGCGGCGCGACGATGAAGTTGACCCCGAGATCGACGAACTCCTGCGCGAACTTGACCGCCTCGGCGGTGTCGGACCGCGTGTCGCGGACCTCGAGCCGGGCCGGGTACTGGCCGGCGATGCCGCCCGCCGCGTTGATCTCGTCGATGCAGAACTTGAAGCCGTCGAACGACGGCTGGCTGAACGGGGCGAGCCCGCCCGAGTTCGCCACGGCCACCCCGATGACGTACTCCTCCTGTGCAGCGGCGGCACCGGAGATGCCGCCCAGCACGAGGCCCGTCGCCATCCCACGCAGTATACTTCCCTTCATCGGGTCACTCCTTTCCCGTTGGACCAGAGCCGAGCGCGACCTGTTCCGGCGCCTCCGTTCCGTCGGTCCGGGCCGCCCGGGAGGCGCGGGTGCCCAGATAGGCCTCGATCACGGCCGGATCGCGCCGCACCTCGTCGGCGGTGCCGGTCGCGATGACCTCGCCGCGATTGAGGACGATCACCGAATCGCAGAGCCCCATGACGAAGCCCAGATCGTGGTCGATCAGCAGCAGCCCGAGGCCGCGCTCCGCGGTCGCCGCGCGCAGGCGCCGGGCGACATCAGCCGTCTCCTGCGGGTTCATGCCGGCGGCGGGCTCGTCGAGCAGCAGGTGGCTCGGCCCGCCGGCCAGCGCCCGCGCGATCTCGAGCCTGCGGCGGGCGCCGTAGGGCAGGTCACCCGCGCGCTGCTCGGCAAGCCCGCCGATGCCCGCCCGCGAAAGCTCCCATGCGGCGATCGTCCGCGCCTCGCCGGGGCTCCGCCCGGCGCCCAGCGCCGCGACCGACACGTTCTCCTCGGCGGTCAGCCGCGCGAACAGGCGGATGTTCTGGAAGGTCCGCGCGATGCCCGCGCGGGCCACCCTATGGGCGGGACCGTCGTCGAGCCGCGTGCCGCCCAGGTAGACGCCGCCCGAGGTCGCCGCCGACAGCCCGCCGATCGCGTTGACCAGCGTCGACTTGCCGGCACCGTTCGGGCCGATCAGCCCGGTGATCTGGCCGGCCGGCACCCGCCCCGACACCTCGTTCAGCGCGACAAGGCCCGCAAAGCGCTTGCCGACCCGGTCGAGCCGCAGGTCGGCCGTGCCGGCCGGGGCGCGCGGCGCCACCAGGGCGGCGGCCGGCCGGCGGGCCAGGACGGCGCGCGGCAGGCCCACCTCGCGGCGCCCGAAAAGGCCCTCGGGCCGGAGCTTGAGCACCAGCAGGATCAGGATGCTGACGCCGACGACCTGCAGCCCGAAGAGGTCCGGCAGCGTCACCGGACCAAGCGTCGCGCCGCCTTCCAGCCGCTGCAGCACCTCGCGCAGCGCCATGATGACCGCGACGCCGCCGACGGCGCCCGTCACCGTGGCCACCCCGCCGACGATCAGCATCGCGACATAGCCGAAGGCGAGATCGAGGTAGAAGTCGCGCGGCGTGAACGCCCCGAGCATATGGCCGTAGAGCGCCCCGGCGATGGCGGCGAGCACGCCCGACAGCACCCATGCGACGAGGCGCGCCCGCGCCGGCGAGATCCCGGCGGCCGCGGCCGCCACCTCGTCGTCGCGGACCGCCCGCAGGCAGAGCCCCCAGCGGCTGTCGCGGAACAGCCGCGCGACCACGACGAAGGCGCAGGCGGCCAGCACCGCCACCCAGACATCGGTCATCCGCGGGATCCCGAAGAACGACTGGTTGCCGCGGGTGAAGTCCCGCGCCGCGGCCAGCACCGAATAGACGATGATCAGGAATCCCAGCGTCGCGATCGAGGCCGAGGCACCGTTCAGCCGCGCGATCGGCAGCCCGACCAGAAGCGCCAGCCCGAAGCCGCCGATGCCGACGACGACCAGCGCGGCGATCAGCGGAAGCTCGTAGCCGCCGAGCCACGGCGGAAGGTTCGGCAGCGTCGTCTGCAGCATCCGCGGCGGCATCGTGATCCAGGCCGACAGGTAGGCGCCGGCGCCCATGAACGCGGTATGGCCGAACGACACGACGCCCGAATTGCCGCTGAACACCTGGAACGCGAGCACCGCGCACACGTTCACGCCGAAGAGCGTCGCCGCCCGCGTGCCGGCCAGCCCGAAGCCGAGCGACAGGGCCCAGGTCCCCGCCGCGAGCAGGCCGGCGAGCAGCAGCGCATCGGCGAGCGGCCGCAACGGATGCGGGATCGTGGCCGCGATCGCGTCGGTCGCCCCGGTCTGTCGCATCCCCTTGCCCCCTGTCGTGACGAGTGCGTCACTCTGCGGGCGTCTTGTCAACAGATTTGCCGATCAGATCCATCTTGACCGCAATGAAAGTCCTCGTTCAGGATGGCGGCGGCGCGTCCGACTGCTTCAATTCCGGGCAGGTCCGTCGCCGATGGACCAGGCGGCGGCGGAACCGTGGGAATGACAGGCCTGCTCGACGTCGACGATCCGCCCCCGGTCGGCTGCATCAATGCCGCCGGCCGCGGCCCGTTCGTGCTGATCGCCGATCATGCGGGCAACGCGGTGCCGGCGCGCCTCGCGGCGCTCGGGCTGCCGCCGCGCGAGCTGGCCCGGCACATCGCGATCGACATCGGCATCCAGGGCGTGGGCGCGGCGCTGGCGCGCCTGATCGACGTGCCGTTCTACTTCCAGCGCTACTCGCGGCTCGTGATCGACTGCAACCGCCGGCCGAGCCAGGCCGACGCCTTCCCGGCGCGCAGCGACGGGACCGCGGTGCCGGGCAACGCGCACCTCGGGGCCGAGGACAGGGCGCTGCGGATCCGCGAGATCTTCGAGCCCTACCAGCAGGCCGTGGCCGGCGCCGTCGCCGCGCGGCCGGCGCGGCAGGGCCCGCGGGCCCTCGTCGCCCTGCACAGCTTCACGCCCGAGCACGGCGAATACCCCGATCCTCGCCCGTGGCATGCCGGCGTGCTATGGGGCCGTGACGACCGTCTTGCACGGCCGCTGATCGCGCGGCTCGAGGAGGACGCGGCCCTGGTGATCGGACGCAACGAGCCCTACGGCGTGTCCGACGAACTGGACTACGCGATTCCGGTCCATGCCGAGCCGGCCGGCGTCCTGAACGTCGAGATCGAGATCCGGCAGGACCTGATCGCCGACCCGGCCGGCCAGGCCGGCTGGGCGCGCAGGCTGGCGGCGGCACTGCCCGCCGCCCTGGCCGATGCCCTTTCCACAGCGCAAGGCGACCCCCGATGACCGAGCATTTCCTCTTCCTCGGCAACCAGGACCTGAACGGCATCCTGCGCGGCCGCTCGGTACCCCGGGCCCGCGCCGCCGCCGCGCTGGACCACGGGCTGCCCTGGGTTCCCGCCAACATCACCATCGGTGCGCTGAACACGCTGCCGCCCGACAATCCCTTCGGCCCGGTGGGCGAGATCCGCCTGGTGCCCGACCCCGCGACGCGCCTCACCGTTCCGGGAAGCGACCGCGCCACGCCCTTCGATCTCGTCCTGTGCGACGCGCGCATGATGGACGGCGCGCCCTGGGGCGCCTGCGCCCGCACCGCGCTGAAGGACGCCGCTGCCGCGCTCGAGGCCGAGACGGGGATCACCCTCAAGGTCGCCTTCGAGCACGAGTTCACCGTGCACGGGCTCGACGAGCCGACGCATGTGGCGTTCTCGCTCTCGGCCGGGCGGGCCGGGTCGGCGCTTGCCGACCGCGTCCTCGCCACGCTGGACGGCGGCGGCTTCACGCTCGACCAGTTCGTGGCCGAATACGGGCCGGGCCAGTACGAGATCGCCGGCCAGCCCGCCGGCCCGCTGGCGGCCGCCGACCGTACGGTGCTGACGCTCGAGACCATCCGCGCCGCGGCGCGCGACCTCGGCCTGCGCGCCAGCTTCCTGCCGAAGCCCGCGCCCGACCGGGTCGGCAACGGCGTCCACATCCACTTCTCGCTCTGGCAGGGCGGGCGGAACATCACCGCCGGGCCGGGCTGGCTGACCGCGCAGTCGGGCCCCTTCGTCGCGGGCATTCTCGAGCACGCCGCGACGGTGGTGCCGCTGACGGTCTGCTCGGCGAACTCCTACGCGCGCTTCCGGCCGCAATCCTGGGTCGGCTCCTACATCTGCGCGGGCCTGCGCAATCGCGAGGCGATGGTGCGGCTCGTCCCGCGCGCGCCTGGCGCGGGGGGGTTTCCGCAGGCATCGCTCGAGTTCCGCGCCACCGATGCCACGGCGAACGTCTATCTCGCCCTCGCGGCGATCATCCATGCGGGTCTCGACGGTCTGCGCACCGGCGCCGCGCCGCCCGCCGACACCGCCGGCGATCCCGCCGCCCTGTCGCCCGGCGAGCGCGCCGCGCTCGGCCTGCGGCATCTGCCGACGACGATCGCCGAGGCGCTCGCCGCCGAGCCGGCCCGCCGGGCATCGGCATGGTTCGGCGACCTGCTGGCAGAGGCGTATTTCTCCTGCCGCCGCAACGACGCCCGCCACGCCGCCGAACTCGACGACGAGACCCTCGCCGACAGGCTGGGCAAGGTCTACTGAGCCGCGCGGCGCGCCGGCCCGGTCGGTCGCGGGGCGCCCGCCGCAGCCCCGGGGTCGGCCGGTCAGCCCCGGCTGTCGTACTCGACCCGGAACCGCCGCGGCGCGCCCTCCGGCGGTGGCGGAAACGGCGCCGCGCGGGCCAGATGCGCCAGCGCCGCGCGGTCGACCTCGGCCGATCCCGAACTGCGCAGGATGGCGCTGCCGGCCAGCGTGCCGTTCCCGGCGATCTCGAAGCCGACCACCGCGGTGCCCCGGCGGCCGGCGGCCGGCTTCCGGGTGCGCGAAAGCTGCTGCATGACGAGGCCGGGATAGGTCGAGGCGGCGGCGTCGCCCGGCCCGGCGGCGGCCGATGCGGGATCGGCCGCCCGGCTGGCTTCGGCCGCGGCCTGCCCGTCGGCCTCGCCCCGGCGCTGCGCGGCATCGGCGCCCGGCGCCGGCGCGGCCTC
>CAZYBG010000110.1:0-9088 GCA_964645155.1 uncultured Rhodobacterales bacterium
CTTGTCGGCCTCGGGCGCGGCCTCGACCGCCTTCTCCCGCTCCGGGATGTCGCGGGCGTCGAGTTCCCTCAGCTTCTCCTCGCCGGCGGCGATGTAGAGCGCGAGCTCATCGTAGAAGTTCAGCGTCTTCTCGTAGAGCAGGTCGAGCGACTTGATGTCCTTGAGCAGCTTGTGCTCGTGGGAGAGAAGCTCGTTGGTGATCTTGTCGATCTGGTCCTGGACCTTCTCGAAGCGCGAGATGAACTTCGAGAACGGCGCGGCGCGGCCCATCAGCCGCTCCCACCAGCTTGCCTTGCGGCGCACGTCGAGCTCGGAGACCGAAAAGCCGCGGATCGTGGTGACGATGTCGCGCAGCGAGTCGCCCGCCGGCCCGACATCCTTGTTGCGCACATCGGCCAGCATGGCCTGGCTGATCTGCTGCAGCTCGGCCTGCGCGGCCGAGCCGAACGACACGATCGAGCCGGTATTGGCCATGTCGATCTCGTTCATCCGCTTGCGGATCTCGGCGGCGACCGGCGCGGGCGCCTGGTCGAGCAGCACCACCTCTTCGGCGGGCTTGGGTTCGGGCAGGAGCACGGCGGTCACCCGCTCGACATCGGCGAGAGCCTTCTGCGCCTCGGTTCGCACAGTCTCGGTCATGGTCACTCCTTGATGATCAGGTCTCGGCCCGGATGCCTTCCCGCTCCAGCCGCTCGCGCAGCACGCTGATCTCGATGTCGAGCGCGCTGCGGTCGTCGTTGAGCAGGGTGCGGGTCTGGGCCGCGAAGTTGCGTTCGAGGTCGTCGAGCAGCGCCTCGTAGTCGGCGCGTGCGGCGGGGTCGCGCGTGCGCGCCCAGAGGTCGGCGAACTTCACCGTCGCGTCGCGGGCGCCGAGCAGGTAGACGCCAAGATAGCGCCGTGCCGCGACCAGGTCGCGCGGGTCGTTCTCGACGGTGCGGAACATCTCGCGCGCGGTCGCCTGGAACTTCTCGACCCGCGCCTCGAGCTGGCGGTCGCCGGCGCGCCGGATCGCGTCCCGCATGGCGGCGAGGTGGCCCTCGGCCTCGTCGACGGCGCGGGCCACGCGGTCGGACTGGTGGCCGTCCACGCCCGCCATCCCCTTGTCGCGCATCGGGTCGGGCCCGAAGGCGAGGACGTGGAGGACGAAGCCCAGCCCGGCGAAGATGAGCGGATTGAGCAGGCCGCCCTCGCCCCCCAGCCCGCCGAGGAACAGCCCCGCACCGGTCAGCGCCGCGGCGAACAGCTTGCGCGGAATCGCCGGGCGGCGGGCGACGTTGCGCGCCTCGTAGGCCTCCTGCGCCAGGATCCCCTCGCGTGTCAGCCAGGCAGCCAGGATCAGCGTGCCGAAGGCGGCAAGGTCGATCGCCAGCCCCGCGGGCTCCTGCCCGAACGCGGTGAAGACGAAGGGGATCGGCGCGAAGAACAGCAGGTTGATCCGGCCGCCGGCGCGCGTCCGCCGCTTGCCGTGGAAGCCGCCGGGCGGCGTGCCTTCCGGCTTCGCGCCGGGGCTGAACCTGCCGCCATACCGCTGCGCCATCAGGCGCCCCCCGTCCCGGCGACATAGAAGATCAGCACGACGAGGACGATGAACGCCACCTTCTGCAGGCCGGTCTCCGACATCGCGCCCCCTTGCGCCGATTGAATGCGTGCGGTCGGTGGGAGGTATAGACCATGCCCCCGGGTCGTGCCAGCGCCGAGCGGCCGGGAGCCGCGCGAAATCGGCCGGTACCCGTGCCTCAGCGCCGCGGTCCGGGCGGCCGGCCGCCGCCGCGGGGCGGGCGAGGGGGCTTGCGTGCGCCCGAGGCCGGTCCCGACTTCCACGGCGCCGGTTCCGGCTTGCCGCCGGCTGCACCGCCCGGCCTCGCCCCGGCCGGCTTGCCGGCCTTCCAGGGTTTGCCGGTGCTGGCCGTTTTGGCGGGATGGGCAGGCTTGCCGGGCTTGCCGGGCTGAGCGGCAGCCTTGCCGGGCTTTCCGATGGACTTGCCGATGGACTTGCCGATGGGCTTGCCGATGGGCTTGCCGGTGGGCTTGCCGGTGGGCTTGCCGATGCCGCGGGGGCCTGTCGCGTCGCGCGCACCGCCGGGTTTCGGCGGACGGTGCCGGCCGGCACCGGGGGCGCCGCCTGTCGCGGGCCGCCGACCGCTGCCCTTGGCCTTGGCCTTCCCTTGCGCCGTGCCGCCCGCCTCCGGATCCTGCCCGGGCGCCTCGCGCGCCGGGGCGAGGCCAAGCTGATCGCGCAGCACCCGGGCGCGCACCTCCTCGACCGCGCCGGCCTTGAGCTCGCCCAGCCGGAAAGGGCCGTAGCTGACCCGGATCAGCCGGTTCACGGTCAGCCCGACCGCCTCCATCGCGCGGCGCACTTCGCGATTGCGCCCCTCGCGGATGCCGACGGTCAGCCAGGCATTGGCGCCCTGCTGCCGGTCGAGCGTCACCTCCATCGGCTTGAAGCGCTCGCCGTCGATCACGAGCCCGTCGCGCAGCGGCGCGAAGGTGGCCTCGGCCGGCATCCCGTTCACCCGGACGCGGTACTTGCGCAGCCAGCCGGTCGACGGCAGCTCGAGCCGGCGCTTCAGCGCGCCGTCATTGGTGAGGAGCAGCAGACCCTCCGACGTGATGTCGAGCCGGCCGACCGACATCACCCGGCCAAGCTCGGGCGGCAGCGCGGCGAACACGGTGGGGCGGTCCTTCTCGTCGCGTTCGGTCGTCACCAGGCCGGCCGGCTTGTGGTAGAGCCACAGCCGCGCCGGCGCCTCGTCCGCGATCGGTTGGCCGTCGAGCGTAATCCGGTCGCGCGGTGTCACGTTCAGGGCGGGGCTGTCGATGACCGTGCCGTTCACCGCGATGCGACCGGCGGCGATGATCGCCTCGGCGGCGCGGCGCGAGGCCACGCCGCGGCGCGCCAGCACCTTGGCGATGCGCTCGCCGGTCTTGCGGCCGGTGCTGTCGTCGTTGTCCATGCCGCCCGTCTAGCCTGCGGGCCGCGTCAGCGAAAGGCGCTTGTCGCCGGGCGCGCGGCCGGGCAGGAAGTCCCGATGAGCCGGTTCACGAGCCACATGGCGGCCGCGCTCGCCGAGGCACGGGCGGCGGGCGTGCGGGGCGAGGTGCCGGTGGGCGCCGTGGTCGTCGCGCCCGATGGCAGCATCGTGGCGCGCGCCGGCAACCGCACCCGCGAGCTTTCCGACCCCACGGCGCATGCGGAGATCCTGGCCCTCCGCGCCGCCTGCGCCGCGGCGGGGTCGGAACGGCTGCCCGGCCACGACCTCTACGTCACGCTCGAACCCTGCCCGATGTGCGCGGCGGCGATCGGCCAGGCCCGCATCGCCCGGCTCTACTACGGCGCGCCCGACCCGAAATCGGGCGGCGTCGCGCATGGCCCGCGCCTCTACGGCCACCCGCAGAGCCACCACCGCCCCGAGGTCTATGACGGCATCGCCGCCGAGGAGGCGGGCCGCCTCCTGCGGGAGTTCTTCGCCGGGCGCCGCGGCGCCGGCGTGTGACGCGATCGGCACGATCCGGCCCCCGCCTGACGCAGGGGAATTTAGCGCTTCGCCCGGGCGCGGAATCGGTGTAAGAGGCCGGGCGTTCCACATCGGCAAAGGAGGCGTGCGCATGATCCCGATGACGTATTGCAACCTTCGCGATGTGGGCCTTGGCGGCGCGTCGGGCTTCGCCCGTCTGTGGGCGATCCTCGCCTGACCTCCGCACCGCCGGTCGTTCCGACCGGCTGACGACCCCCACCGCCTGAGCCTCCGGCTGCGTGACCCCGGATCCCGTTCCGGGTCCGGCCGGCAGCCCTTCAGTCCCCAATCGGAGCCGGTCCGCGTGTCCCGCGGCCGGTCGTGTGACCAGATGAACGCCTTGCCTTTCGACTCCCGCCCGCGCGCGGCCGAGGCCGTCCGGCTGATCGTGGCGGAACACGGCTTCCGCCCGGTGCTGCTCGCCGTGCTCGGCGCCGGCCTCGGGCGGCGTTCCGCGCCGGCACCGCGCCCGGCGGCCGCGCTGAGCGCGCACCTGCGCCGCGATGTCGGGCTGCCGCCCGAAGCGCGGGAGCTCGGCGCGCTCAACGACCACCTGCGCCGCGACATCGGGCTGCTGCCGCTCGGCGGTAGCCAGCGGTGGTGGTGACCGGCCGGGCCGCATGGCCGCGGCCGGCGATCAGGGGGTGATCGGCTCCAGCACCTGGGGCTCGATCACCCGCACCCCCGGCAGACCCTCCTTCAGCCGCGCGGCCGACTGCTCGAGGATCGGGAAGGTGCGGTAGTGGCAGGGGATGACCAGCTTGAAATCGAAATAGGTGCGCGCGGCCCAGGCGGCGGCCGCCATGTCCATCGTGTAGTGCCCGCCGGCACACAGGATGCCGATGTCGGGTGCGTGGTATTCGCCCATCCAGGCCATGTCGGCCATGACCGTGGTGTCGCCCGACAGGTAGATCGTGTGGCCCTCGCCCGCGATCATGAAGCCGGCCTCGCCGCCGGCATAGGCCGGGCTGCCGCCCCGGAAGTCGATGCTGGAGGAGTGGCTCGCCGGAACCATGGTGACCCGGGCGCCGCCGAGATCGACGGTGCCGCCCCTGCCGAAGCCGATGGTCTCGGCGCCCTCCGCGCCAAGGATCTCGGACAGTTCGTGGACGCAGGCCACGGGGATCGCGCGGCCCCGCGCGATGGCGAGCGCGTTCGACGCGTGGTCGCCATGGCCATGCGTCAGCACGACATGCGTCGCCGCCTCGACGGCCTCGTCGTGCCGCGCCTCGGGGAACATCGGGTTGCCGACGAGCCACGGGTCGACCAGCAGCACCGCCTGCCCGATCTCGATGCGGAATCCGGAATGGCCCAGCCAGGTGATCTTCATCTTCGCCTCCCTATCTGCTCTCGGTGACTCTAGCGGCGGAACGGGAGCTGTCACGATGGACTGGACACGGGCGATCGACGGCTACTGCGAGCGGACGGACCCGTCCTACTGGTCGGAACCGGTGAATGCCGTGACCAATGCGGCCTTCCTGATCGCGGCCTACGTGACGTGGCGACGGGTGCGGGGGCAAGGGATGCCGCTGGCCGTCGCGCTCTGCGCGATCCTCGCGGCGATCGGCGTCGGCTCGTACCTGTTCCACACCCACGCCACCGCGTGGGCGGCGACAGCCGACGTGACGCCGATCGGCATCTACATCCTCGTCTACCTCTTCGCGGTGAACCTCCATGTCTGGCGCCTGCCGCTCTGGGCGGCGCTCCTCGTCACGGCGGCGTTCATCCCCTATGCCATGCTGCTCACGCCGGTTTTCGGGGCGCTGCCGTTCTTCGCGGTCTCGGCCTTCTACTGGCCGGTGCCGCTCCTCATCCTGCTCACGGCGCTGGCGCTCGCCCGGCGGGCGCCCGAGACCGCCCGCGGCCTCGGGACCGGTGCCGCGATCCTCATTGCCTCGCTCGTCTTCCGGTCGGTCGACGAGACGCTCTGCCCCGCCTTCCCGCTCGGCACCCACTTCATGTGGCATCTGCTGAACGGCCTGATGCTGGGCTGGATGATCGAGGTCTACCGCCGGCATCTCCTTGCGGAGCGGGGGGCGCGGCTGTAAACGGCGGTCCGTCCCGCCGGAGAACGCGCATGGCCATCGACACCGACACCGCCCGCAAGGTGGCGAAGCTCGCCCGCATCAGCGTGCCCGAGGAGGACCTGGCGGCGCTGGCAGAGGAACTGACCGGTATTCTCAGCTTCATGGAACAGCTGAACGAGGTGAATGTCGACGGGGTCGAGCCGATGGTCTCGGTCACGCCGATGCGGCTGAGGCGCCGGCCCGACGGCGTCACCGACGGCGGCTATCCCGACCGCGTCCTGGCCAACGCCCCCGATGCCCGCGAGGGCTTCTTCGCCGTGCCGAAGGTGGTCGAATGACGCTGAACGCGCTTTCCATCGCCGCGGCCCGCGACGGGCTGCGCAAGGGCGAGTTCACCGCCGAGGACCTGACGATGTCCTGCCTCGCCGCGATCGACGGGTCCGAGGTGCTGAACGCCTTCGTGCACCCGACGCCCGACATCGCGCTCGACCAGGCGCGCGCGGCGGATGCGCGGCTGAAGGCGGGCGGGGCGCCGGCGATGTGCGGCATCCCCGTCGGGATCAAGGACCTCTTCTGCACCAGGGGCGCGCCGTCGCAGGCGGGCTCAGGCATCCTCGCGGGGTTCCGGCCGGACTACGAATCCACCGTCACCCAGCGGCTCTGGGACGCCGGCGCGGTGATGCTCGGCAAGCTCAACATGGACGAGTTCGCCATGGGCTCGTCGAACGAGACCTCGGTCTACGGCCCGGTCGTGAACCCCTGGCGCAGCGACGACCGCGAGCTGACGCCCGGCGGGTCCTCGGGCGGCTCGGCGGCGGCGGTGGCGGCCGATCTCTGCCTCGCCGCGACCGGCACCGATACCGGCGGCTCGATCCGACAGCCGGCGGCCTTCACCGGGATCGTCGGTCTCAAGCCGACCTACGGCCGCGTCAGCCGCTGGGGCATCGTCGCCTTTGCCTCGTCGCTCGACCAGGCCGGGCCGATGACCAAGACGGTGCGCGACGCGGCGATCATGCTGCAGGCGATGGCAGGGCCCGACCCGAAGGATTCGACCTCGGCCGAGATCGCGGTGCCCGATTTCGAGGCCGCGCTGACCGGCGACATCCGCGGCAGGACCATCGGCATCCCGCGGGAATACCGCATGGCCGGAATGCCGGACGAGATCGAGAAGCTCTGGGCCGACGGCGCCGAGATGCTGAGAGAGGCCGGTGCCCGGATCGTCGACATCACGCTGCCGCACACCAAGTACGCGCTGCCCGCCTACTACGTGATCGCGCCGGCCGAGGCGTCGTCGAATCTCGCGCGCTACGACGGGGTGCGCTATGGCCACCGCGCCCGGCTCGGGCAGGGCGACGGCATCACCGAGATGTACGAGAAGACCCGCGCGGAGGGCTTCGGCGCCGAAGTGAAGCGCCGGGTCATGATCGGCACCTACGTGCTGTCGGCCGGCTTCTACGACGCCTATTACAACCGTGCACGGAAGGTACGGGCGCTCATCAAGCGCGATTTCGAGGAGGCGTTCGGCCAGGGCGTCGATGCCATCCTGACCCCCGCCACGCCCTCCGCGGCCTTCGGGCTGGGCGAGATGGCCGGCGCCGATCCGGTGGCGATGTACCTCAACGACGTCTTCACCGTGACGGTGAACCTGGCCGGCCTGCCCGGCATCGCAGTCCCGGCGGGCCTCGACCGGCAGGGCCTGCCGCTTGGCCTGCAGCTGATCGGCCGGCCGTGGGACGAGGCCGGGCTGCTCAATTTGGCACACCGTCTGGAAACTGATTCGGAGTTCGTTTCCAAACCGGCCAGATGGTGGTAGAAGGTCCGAAAAAGACAAGGCGGGCAGGATCGGCGGACATGCGTAAACTTCTTTCGCTCTGCGCGGTGACGGCGTTCGCCGCCTGCACCGCGCCCGAGGTCGACACCCAGGGCGGCGTCGGCTTCCAGGACTACACGCTCTACCAGCAGCAGCAGGCCTATCTTGCGCAGGGCCGCGTGCCGGCGGCACCGCAGATCGCCCAGGCCTCACCTGCACCTGCACCGGCGCCTGCACTGGCGCCGCTGCCCGCGGCTCCGTTCACGACGGCGCCCGCCGGGGCGCCGCTCGTCGCGACGGCGCCGCTCGTCGCGACGGCGCCGCTCGGCGCGCCGCCGCCCGAGACGTCCGACGCCCAGTCGATCGGGGCGGCGACGCTCGCCGCGCTCGGCACCGCGCCGGCGGACACCGGTGCCGCGCCGCTCCCGCCCGCGGACGCACCGCTTTCGGCGACGGCGCCGCAGCCGCAGCCGCAGCCGGGCGTGCCCGCGCAGCCGGATCTCGCCGCCGCGCCGGCCGCGCCGTCGGGCTCGAACGTCGCGGCCTTCGCGCTCGCCACCTCGCACCCGGTGGGCCAGCCGATGTACCGCCGCTCCAACCCGTTCCGCAACGCCGCCGCGCATGAGCGCGCCTGCGCGCGCTATCCGTCGGATTCCCTGGCCCAGGAGGCGTTCCTCGAGGCCGGCGGCCCGGATCGCGACAGGCTGAACCTCGACCCCGACGGCGATGGCTATGCCTGCCGCTGGGATCCGGCCGCCTTCCGGCTGGCGCGGGGCGGCTGATCCCCCGCGAGGTGCGCCGCATCACGCCGTGCCCCTCGGCCAATCACGGCGAACGCCGGGATGGCGCCGCGGTCAGCCTCGTCGTCCTGCACTACACGGGAATGCCGACGGCCGCGGCGGCCCTGGCGCGGCTCTGCGCGCCCGAGCCGCAGGTCTCGGCGCATTACCTGATCGACCCGCGCGGTGAGGTGTTCGGGCTGGTCGCCGAGGGCCGCCGGGCCTGGCACGCCGGCACCGGCGCCTGGGGCGCGGTCACCGACGTGAACTCCGCCTCGATCGGGATCGAGCTTGCCAACCCGGGCGACGCGCCGTTCGCCGCGCCGCAGATGCTGGCACTGGAGGAGCTGCTTGCCGACATCCTCGGCCGGCACGGCCTCGGCCCCGAGCGGGTGATCGGTCACTCCGACTGCGCGCCGGGCCGCAAGGTCGACCCGGGCCCGCGGTTCGACTGGCGCCGGCTCGCGCGGTCCGGCCTGTCGGTCTGGCCGTGGTCTGCCGCGCCCACCGCGCCCGGCACGCCCGATCCGGCGGCCTTCGCCGCGGCGCTGCGGGCGTTCGGCTACACCGCCGAGGTGCCGGCCGAGACGCTGCTGCAGGCGTTCCGGCTGCGCTTCCGTCCCGGCGCCGAGGGCCCCCTCGCGCCGGCCGACATGGCCGCCGCCCGGGCGCTCGCCGGCGGGTGGCCGGTTGACCTCGCGTCCCGCTCCGCCTAGATCGGGGCTGCGCGGATGGCTGGGTGGCCGCGCTCCGGACCTGGTCCGGGGCGAGGAAAGTCCGGACTCCACGAGGCAACGGTGCCGGGTAACGCCCGGCCGGGGAAACCCGAGGGAAAGCGCCACAGAGAAGAGACCGCCTCCGCACCTCCGGGAGCGGCGGCAAGGGTGAAACGGTGGGGTAAGAGCCCACCGCGGGACGGGCAACCGGACCGGCACGGCAAGCCCCACCGGGAGC
>CAZYBG010000111.1:0-9072 GCA_964645155.1 uncultured Rhodobacterales bacterium
TCCCCGGCTGGGACTGCCACGGCCTGCCGATCGAGTGGAAGATCGAGGAGCAGTACCGCGCCAAGGGTCTCGACAAGGATGCGGTTGACACCGTCGCCTTCCGGCAGGAATGCCGCAAGTTCGCCGAGGGCTGGATCGAAGTGCAGCGGCAGGAGTTCAAGCGCCTCGGCATCACCGGCAACTGGGCCGACCCCTACCTTACGATGGACTTCCACGCCGAGCGGGTGATCGCCGAGGAGTTCATGAAGTTCCTGATGAACGGGACCCTGTATCAGGGGTCGAAGCCGGTGATGTGGAGCCCGGTCGAGAAGACCGCGCTGGCCGAAGCGGAGGTGGAGTATCACGACCACACAAGCCATCAGGTGTGGGTGGCGTTCAAGATCCAGTCGCGGCGCGACTATGCGGCAGTAAGTGCGGACCAGCCGGTCGGTCAGGTCGTCCCGTTGGGCGACCTTGACGGCGCGCGCATGCTGATCTGGACCACGACCCCCTGGACGATCCCGCAGAACCGCGCTGTGGCGTTCAATCCGGGCATTGCCTATGGGGTCTACGAAGTCATTGGACGGCCGCAGGACAGCAATGCAACGATCGGTGTGCGCTATCTTGTGGCAGACAAGCTTGCCGAGTCCGTCTTTGCCCAAGCGAAGCTTGAGCCATCGATGTACCGCCGACGATTCGGCGTGACGACCCAGGAGCTTGAGGGTCTGACCCTTTCCCACCCCTTCCGCGGCATTGAAGGTGGCAACGGGGAATGGGACCATGATGTCCCCATGCTCCCGGGCGACCACGTCACCGATGACGCAGGCACCGGCTTCGTCCATACGGCCCCCAGCCACGGCGACGATGACTACCAGCTCGGCCAGAAGTTCGGCCTGCCGATGACCTACAATGTCGAGCCCGACGGCAGCTTCCGCGCCGACCTGCCCTTGTTCGGCGGCCAGCACATCGTCCTGCCCGATGGCAAGGAGGGGCCCGCGAATGTCAGCGTCATCAAGCAGCTGGCCTATTCCGGCGCGCTCTTCGCCAAGGCCAAGCTCAGGCACTCCTACCCGCATTCGTGGCGCTCCAAGGCGCCGCTGATCTACCGCAACACGCCGCAATGGTTCGCCGCCATCGACCGCCCGGTGGGCGACGGGCAGGACGACTACGGCACCACCATCCGGCAGCGCGCGCTCCGCTCCATCGACGAGCTGGTGACCTGGACGCCACCAACGGGGCGCAACCGTCTGCATTCGATGATCGCTGCGCGGCCCGACTGGGTGCTGAGCCGCCAGCGCGCCTGGGGCGTGCCGCTGACCTGTTTCGTGAAGCGCGGCGCGAAGCCGACCGACCCCGACTTCCTGCTGCGGAACCCGGCCGTCAACGCCCGCATCGCCGAGGCGTTCGAGGCCGAGGGCGCCGATTGCTGGTATGCCGAGGGCGCCAAGGCGCGCTTCCTCGGCAACGATGCCGACGCGGACGCCTACGACCAGGTCTTCGACATCCTCGATGTCTGGTTCGATTCGGGCTCGACCCACGCCTTCGTGCTGCGCGACCGGCCGGACGGCACGGCGGACGGCATCGCCGACCTCTACCTCGAAGGCACCGACCAGCACCGGGGCTGGTTCCATTCCTCGATGCTGCAGGCCTGCGGCACGATCGGCCGCGCGCCCTACCGGGGCGTGCTGACGCACGGCTTCACGCTCGACGAGAAGGGCATGAAGATGTCGAAGTCGCTGGGCAACATCATCGCCCCGCAGAAGGTGATCGAGGAATACGGCGCCGACATCCTGCGGCTCTGGGTGGCGCAGTCGGACTACACCGCCGACCAGCGGATCGGGCCGGAGATCCTGAAGGGCACCGCCGACGGCTACCGCCGGCTGCGCAACACCATGCGCTTCCTGCTCGGCAACCTCGCGGGCTTCTCGGAGGCCGAGCGGGTGGCGCCGGAGGAGATGCCGGAGCTTGAACGCTGGGTGCTGCACCGGCTGGCCGAGTTGGACGAAACCGTCCGGAAGGGCTACGCCGCCTACGATTTCCAAGGCGTTTTCCAGTCGCTTTTCAACTTCTGCACCTTGGACCTCTCGGCCATCTACTTCGACATCCGCAAGGACGCGCTCTACTGCGACGCCGCGACCTCGGCCCGCCGCCGCGCGGCGCGGACCGTGCTCGACCTCGTCTTCCACCGGCTGACCACCTGGCTCGCGCCGGTGCTGGTCTTCACCATGGAGGATGTCTGGCTCTCGCGCTTTCCGGGCGAGGACGGCTCGGTCCACCTCCAGGACATGCCGCAGACGCCGGCGGGCTGGCGCGACGAGGCGCTGGCGGCGAAATGGGAGGCGGTGCGCCGCGTCCGCCGGGTGGTGACGGCGGCGCTGGAGATCCAGCGCACCGCCAAGGTGATCGGCGCCTCGCTGGAAGCCGCGCCGGTGGTGCATGTCGAGGATGCGGCGCTGCTGGCGGCGCTGAAGTCGGTCGATGTCGCCGAGATCTGCATCACCAGCGCCATCGCCCTGACCGGCGACCCCGCCCCGCAGGAGGCGTTCCGCCTGCCCGAGGTGCCGGGCGTCGGCGTCGTGTTCGAGACCGCCGAGGGCGCGAAGTGCCAGCGCTGCTGGAAGATCCTGCCCGATGTCGGCACGCACCGGCACCCCGGCACCTGCCAGCGGTGCAACGACGCGCTCGGATGAACACCCTCGCGGTCGCCAGCCTGTTCGGGCCGCTGACCCTGACCGAAGCGGCGGGCGAGATCACCCGCGTGAGCTGGGCCGGCACACCAGGACCGGCGCCCACGCCGCTTCTGGCCGAGGCGGCGGCGCAGCTGTCCGGCTATTTCGCCGGCCGGCGCACCGCCTTCGACCTGCCGCTGCGCTTTGGTGACGGCTTTCAGGCCGACGTCCTGCGCGCCCTGAGCGCGATCCCGTTCGGCGAGACGCGCAGCTACGGCGATCTGGCGAAGGCGCTCGGGGTCACGGCGCAGGCGGTCGGGCAGGCCTGCGGTGCGAACCGCCTCCCCATCCTGATCCCCTGCCACCGGGTGCTGGCGACCGGCGGGCTGGGCGGCTATTCGGCGCCGGGCGGGATCGAGACGAAGGTCGCACTGCTGCGCCACGAGGGCGCGGCGTCGCTGCTGCTGTGAGCGTCGGGCCCATGGCGATCCGGGCCGCGATCAGCCGGGATAGACCTGGGTCCAGAACAGCGCGACGGGGATGACGCCCGCGCAGATGATGCAGAATGCCCGGGCGAGGCCGGCCAGCCGGCGGAGCCCGCCGTCCTCGACCGCCCGGCCGAAGGCCATGGCGGCGACCATCACGGCCGCGCCCGGCCCTTCGCGGTCGGCCCGGCCCGCCTCGATCGACGCGCGCGCGGCACGGGTCCGCTCGGCGAAGGCGGGTGCCTCGGCCGAGGCAAGCTGACGTTGGTTCATGCGCGGATCTTCCTGCTGTGACCCCTCGGGGCGGAACATGGCGTCTGCGGCCGCAAAGTCCAGTCGCGGCGCGGAGGGCCGCCGCGGGGCCCGCGTCAGGCGTCGGCGCGGGCGGCCGCGCGGCGGCGCCGCGGCGGCACGGCCTGCTGCAGGATCCCGGCGAAGACGAGGTAGAGCGAGGTCACGACCAGGCCCCAGTGCGCCCAGCTCTGCGGGTGGAAATCGACCCAGGCGGCCCAGCCGGCGAAGCCGGTCCAGGCCAGCGCGACCGGCAGCGATACCGCGCGCCAGCGTTCCGTCCGCACCGGGTGGACGAACTTCAGCGGCATGAACATCGCCACCGCGAAGGCGCAGACGAAGACGAGGGTGACCCAGAAGTCCGGCCGCACGGCGAAGAGCACGATCACCACCATGTTCCAGCACGCCGGAAACCCCGAGAACGAGTTGTCCTTCGTCTTCATCCGGGTGTCGGCGAAGTAGACGGCGCTGGCGAAGGTGATGACGATGATGGCGATCCAGCCCGTCCAGCCCGGCAGGAGCCCCGACTTGAAGAGCGCGTAGGCCGGGATGAACACGTAGGTGAGATAGTCGATGATGAGGTCCATCAGCACGCCGTCGATCTGCGGCGCGTGGGCCTTCACGTGGTAGCGGCGCGCGAGCGGCCCGTCGATGCCGTCGACCACGAAGGCGACGACCAGCCAGAGGAACATCAGGCTCCACCGCTGCTCGACCGCCGCGAGCATCGAGAGCATGGCGAACACCGCCCCGGTCGCGGTGAACAGGTGGACGAGAAGGGCCTTCAGGGCGGGCGTCATCGGCCCGTGATGAACGAAAGGCCCGATCTGCGCAACCGCGGCGCAGGACGGCGGGGACGGGTTAGGTTTTCCTCCATAGGACGACTCGGCGCACCGGCCGCAGGATGATCGACGCTGCGGCAGGATTTTCCTGCCACCCCTTTGCCGGCAGCGGCCGACGCGGCCGCCCACGGTAACGGGCAGCACCCTGCCGGCGCGAATTCCCGCGCCATCGCCGCCCCGGTGGCGACAACGATCGCATTGCAAGAAGGATACATTTTCGATGGCACAGAAACTTCGGCTGACGAAGGACGACCTGCGCAAGGCTGACAGGATCCTCTACCACCACGTCGATTGCAGCCACCTCAGGGGGCTGAGCGTGACGCTGACCGACGAGGGGCGGCGCAGTCGCCGCCACCTCGCCGCGCTCGGCATCTCGTCGAAAGAGCCGGTCCGGGCCGGGCTTGCAGCGGTGGACGCCTCGCCGTTCCGCACCGTGTTCGTGGTGCGGGAGGCGACGGGGCAGGTGCTTTTCGCGCTGACGAAGAACCTCGACTACGTCGCCGCGGCAAAGAAGAAGCGGCCGAAGCCCGATCCGGCGCCGGCGCCCCCGCCGCTCGGCGAATGCTGCCAGCTCTGCGGCTTCATGGGCGGAACGGGCTGCACGCCGTTGTCGGACGGCAGCTGCATCTGCTGGGGTGCGGACCGCGGCGCGGAGAGCAGCGGGCTCGATGACGAACTCGAGACACTGTCGCCGCCGGGGCTCTGAGCCTCAGGCCTTGGGGTGCGCGCGGTCATAGACCTCGAGGAGGCGCGCCGTATCGACGGCGGTATAGGCCTCGGTCGTCGAGAGCGAGGCGTGCCCGAGCAGCTCCTGGATCGCGCGGAGATCGCCGCCGGCGTTCAGGAGATGCGTCGCGAAGGAGTGCCGCAGCGCATGCGGCGTGGCGGTGGCGGGCAGGCCGAGCTGCATCCGCGCCGCCGCCATCGCCTTCGCGACCAGCCGCTGCGACAGCGGCCCGCCCCGCGCGCCGCGGAAGAGCGGCGTGCCGCGGCCCAGCGCGAACGGGCAGGCGCGGGCATAGTCCGCGACCGCCGCGACCGCCGCCGGAAGCACCGGCACGATCCGTTCCTTCCCGCCCTTGCCGCGGATCCGCAGCACCTCGCCCAGCGGCAGGTCGCCGCCGGTCAGCGACAGCGCCTCGGAGATCCGCAGGCCGCAGCCGTACAGCAGCGTGAGGACCGCCGTGTCGCGCAGCGCGACCCAGGGCTCGCGCGCCTGCAGGCCGATGGTGTCGATCACGTCGCGCGCGGCATCCTCGCTCAGCGGGCGGGGCAGCTTGCGGGTGAATTTCGGCGCGCGCGTCGCCAGCACCGCTGCGGGGTCGAACCCCTCGCGGTCGGCGAGCCACCGGATGAACGACTTGACCGACGAGAGCTCCCGGGCGAGCGAGCGGGCGGAGAGCCCGCGGCCACGCTCGTGCGCCATCCACGCGCGCATGTCGGCCGTGCCGAGCCGGCCGAGCGCGGCAAGGCCCGCTTCGCCGCCCGAATGTCCGGCCAGGAACTGCAGGAACCCCGCCACATCGGCGCGGTAGGCGACACGCGTCGCCTCGGCGCGGCCGTCGAGTGCGCCGAGCGCCCGCAACCACGCCTCGAGCGCATCGGCGCGGGCGGGCGGCAGCATCGCCCTAGCCGAGCCAGCGGCGCAGCGTCAGCGCCACGACGCTGCCGAGGAACGCCAGCAGGTCGGTCGCCTGGCCGGGGCGGAACTGCCCCGGCGCCTCGGCCGCCAGCACCAGCATCGCCGGCAGCCGGCCGGGCCCGAGGTCGAGCGCGAGCAGCGCCTCGGAGGCGCAGACGACCGTGCCGCCCCAGAGCGACGGGCCGCCGGGGCGCGGTTCATGCAGCGCCACGTCGCGCTCGGCCCGCAGGCCATGGGCGGCGAGGTAGGCGCGGCAGAAGCCGGGCTCGGCGAAGCCCAGCGCCGGGTGGTAGTCGGCCAGGAGCGGTTCGGGCGCGTCGCGGACCTCGAGCATCAGTCGCGCGGCATCGACCCGCAGCGCCCCGGCCGCCTCGGCCGCGAGCCGGTCGAGGAACACGTCGAACCGCTCGGCGCCGATCAGCGCGAGCGCCGCGCGGTGCACCGCGTGCATCCCGGCGAGGTTGTCGTAGGCGGCGGCGATCACGCTCTCGTGGGTGTCCTCGAGCCGCGCGAGGCGCTGCTCGAGCCGGTCCATCGCAAGGCCGCGCATGTCGACCACGTTCTCGCCCCGGGCACGCTCGGTCGCCCCGACGAGCGCGCGCATCACGTCGCGGTCGTCGAGCACGACTTCGGGTTCCGCCAGGATGCGCGTGCGCAGGGTTTCTTCGATCGGTGCCGCCTCGGCCATCGGAGCCCTTTAGGATCGACCCGCAGGCTGCGGGAAAATCACAGAATTTTCTGACCCGTTTTAGCCCAGTCCGAGAGGAATGTGTCAAGGCCCTTGTCGGTGAGGGGGTGGCTTGCCATCGCCTTTATCACCGATGGCGGCGCGGTGGCCACATCGGCGCCGATCTTGGCGGCCTCGGTCATGTGGTTCGGCGTGCGGATCGAGGCGGCGAGGATCTCGGTCTTGAAATCGTAATTGTCGTAGATCTGGCGGATGTCGGCGATCAGCTGCATCCCGTCCATGTTGATGTCGTCGAGCCGGCCGATGAAGGGCGAGATGAAGGTCGCCCCCGCCTTGGCGGCGAGGAGCGCCTGGTTGGCCGAGAAGCAGAGCGTCACGTTGACCATGTTGCCCTCGTCCGCCAGCACGCGGCAGGCCTTCAGCCCGTTCCAGGTCAGCGGCACCTTCACCGCGATGTTCGGCGCGATCTTCGCCAGCTCGCGACCTTCGGCGATCATCTCCTCGGCACCGGCGGCGACCGTCTCGGCGCTGACCGGGCCGGGGATGAGGTCGCAGATCTCCTTCGTCACCTCCCTGATGTCCCGCCCGGCCTTGAAGATGAGCGAGGGGTTGGTGGTGACGCCATCGACCATGCCGAGCTCGGCGAGCTCGCGGATGGCGTCGATATCGGCGGTGTCGACGAAGAACTTCATGGCCTCTCTCCCGCGGCTCGGTCAGGTGCTCGGCGCATGGATAGCGCAACGCCGGGGGACACGGAACCGGTTTCCCGGCCGTCACCCGCCAAGCATCAGCGTCAACGCCCGCGCGAGCGGCGTCGTTCCCCGGCGGAGCTCGCCGACGCCGGCATCGTGGCCGATACGGCCGGTGTTGATCGCCTCGTCGAGCTCGACCAGCGCGGCGGCGTAGGAGGGCGAGGCGCCGGCCCCGAGCAGGTTGCCGCGGACCTCGTCGGCGGTCTGCGGGGCGATCTCGACCGGCCGCCCGAGGAGCGCCGACAGCGCCGCGGCGATCGCGGATGGCGCGACCGGCCGGTCGCCAGCAATGGCGACGACGCGCCGGCCCGCCGCGGGCGGATCGCCGGCGACATAGCCGGCCGCGATGGCGCCGACATCGGCCGCGAAGACCGTCTCGATCGCGCGGTCGGCGGTCAGGCCGGTGGGCAGCAGCCCGGCCGCGCGGGCGACGGGCAGCACCCCCGCCCAGTTGTCGAGGTAGTAGGACGGCCGGAGCACCGTGGCGGGCAGCCCGGTCGCAGCGATCTCCGCCTCGAAGGCGCCGAGCCCGACGACCGGCCCGGTGCCCGCGGGCAGGTGGGCGCCTTCGGAGGACAGGATCACGACATGCCCCGGCTGCGCCGTGCGGAGGGCGGCCGCCACGGTGCGGGCGGCGCGGCGGGTGGTGGCGCCATGGTCGGCCGCGTCCCAGTAGGGCGGCAGCATGGCGAACACCGCCGCGGCGCCGGCGAAGGCGCGGGCGAGGCCGGCCTCGTCCTCGGGGCCGGCCTGCAGCACCCGGCCCGGGCCGCCATAGGCCTCCTGGGGCTGCCGTGTCACCGCCCCCACCTCGTGCCCCGCCGCGGCCAGCGCCCGCGCCGCCGCCCCTCCGACCTTGCCGGTCGCTCCCATGATCGCGTACATCCTGCGGCTCCTTTCCGATCCGTGTTCGGATGGTTGCAGTATGGGAGCCACATGCGGCTTGCGTAAGTACGCACAATTTTTATACCGTCCGGCGAGGGAGGGCCGCCGATGCCGGCTGCAGAAAGCGCCTGGTGCCCCGTCGCCGAGACCACCCGCCTGATCGGCGGCAAGTGGAAGCCCTCGATCCTGTTCTTCGTGAGGAACGGGCCGCGGCGCTTCAACGAGCTTCGCCGCTTGATCCCGGGGATCACGCAGCGCATGCTGACCCTCCAGCTTCGCGCGCTCGAGTCCGACGGGATCGTGGTGCGTACCGTGCACGAGACCATTCCGCCCCATGTCGAATACGCGCTCAGCGACTATGGCCGCACCCTCGGACCTGTTCTCGAGGCCATGTCGGCCTGGGGAGAGCGCCACGCCCGCTCCGCCTGAGGGCGCCGCCTTCGCCGGGGGTGCGCTGGTCGGCGTGCTGACGGCGGGGCCGCTCGACCGGATCCTCACCTACCGCGCGCCGCCGGGCGGCTGTGCCGAGGGCGACTATGTCGAGGTGCCGTTCGGGCCGCGGCGGCTGGTCGGGGTCGCCTGGGGGCCCGGCGAGGCCGGGTTCGACGCCGCCCGGGTCCGCGACATCGCGCGCATCCTCGACGCGCCGCCGATGCGCGCCGAACTCCGGACCTTCCTCGCCCGCGCCGCCGACTACACGCTGACGCCGCTGCCGGCCATGCTGCGCCTTGCCACCCGCGCCCCGGGGCTCGGCGAGCCGCCCTCGGTGCGGCGCGTCTACCGCCGCGGCCGGGCGGAGCCGGCGCGGCTGACCGAGGCGCGCGCGCGGGTGCTCGACGCGC
>CAZYBG010000112.1:0-9021 GCA_964645155.1 uncultured Rhodobacterales bacterium
GGCCGACCTGCTGGCCGACCCCAAGGAGCGCGCCGAACACCTGATGCTGCTCGACCTCGGCCGCAACGATGTCGGCCGGGTGGCGAGGATCGGCACGGTGCGGCCGACCGAGCAGTTCGTCATCGAGCGCTACAGCCACGTGATGCACATCGTCTCGAACGTCGTGGGCGAGCTGAAGCCGGGCGAGGACGCGCTTTCGGCGCTGCTGGCCGGGCTGCCGGCGGGCACCGTCTCGGGCGCGCCCAAGGTGCGCGCGATGGAGATCATCGACGAGCTCGAGCCCGAGAAGCGCGGCGTCTACGGCGGCGGCGTCGGCTACTTCGCCGCGAACGGCGAGATGGACATGTGCATCGCGCTGCGCACCGCGGTGGTCAAGGACGGCAAGCTGATGATCCAGGCGGGCGGCGGCGTCGTCTACGACAGCGACCCCGAGGCCGAATGGCAGGAGACCGTCAACAAGGCCAGGGCGATCCGCGCGGCGGCCGAGGAGGCCGGCCGCTTCTCCGGCGGCGGAAACGGCTGACGGAACCGGCGCGGGGTCCGAACTGGCGACGAACGGCAGCGCCGTCCCGGGCAGCTGTGCGGGCGCCTCGTGTTCGCCGTTGGGACACCGCCCATCACCCGAGTACTGAACTGACGGGTCTCCGCAGCGACATCGGCATCGCGGGCGCGCGGCCGAACCGGATCACCAGATCGGGCCGAGCCTCGGGCATCCCAAGCCAGCGCGCAAATTCGAGCCTGATGGACGGCACCTCGACCGGCTGGTTCAAGTGCGCTGTTCGGATCCCGAGCGCGGTCGCCTGCAGCGCAAATCGCTCGAAACTGCGTCCGACCTTGATCCAGTGCTGGGGATCGGCCTGCGCGCCGACAAAGACCGCGATCCCGGCTGAAGACCGGATCTGGTCACGATATCTCTCGTTCTCGGTGTCCTTCTTGAAAACCGCAGGAAAAATCCGCCGCCCGGCCCAATCGGGCAGAACCGGGTTGCCTGAGCAGGCAGAGAACAGCCCGTCACCGGTCTCAATCGCGCGCGTGGGACTGAACCGCAGCCAATCGGCCAACTCTTGTACGAAGGCGGGGTCGTCCATCTGCGCGCTGTTGCCGGTGGCGACGAAATCAAGGATCGCATCGCGGTCGGCGGCCTCGGTGAAGACCAGGACCGAAACGCCCTCTTCCCGCGCCGCCGTTTCGAGGAGCGCCAGATCCTCGACTGAAACCGGCTGCCCATCGTAGAGCGAGCGCGTGGACTGGCGCAGGGGTATCGCCTGATAAAGTTCCTGTGCCTCCGGCTGCGCCGACGACAGCGCGATGTCGATCTGCGGCTCGGCTCCGGCCCCGATCGCGACCTCGCCGCCCCGCCCGAGCGCCGCCGCGGCGGTCACAAGGTTTTCGGTTGCGCAGCCAAGGCTGACGTATAGGTGATGATCATCCGGATCGACGACAACCGTACGCCGGGAGGTGTCGGGCAGGACGCTGACGCCATGATCGGCCAGCCGGAATCTCCAGGGCTGCGTGTTGTGCCCGTTGGGGGCAAGTGTCGCCATCCGGACCAACTCTTCCAGCCCCGGATCGCCAGAAAGCAGTCGCCGCTGCCGCGCGACCTCCTCCAGGTACCCGTCCATATGCGGCCAGAGGCTGTATCCAACAACGCCCACGGTTGCGAGCGAGAGGCCGGTTCCGACCATGGTTCGGCGTGAAAGCACGCTCAAATCGACGACCTCCCGAGGAAGTATCCGATGAGCCTAGGATGTACCTTCGCGTCCTGCCTTGACTTGGGACAAGGGCAAAGCCTGCTCCCAAGCCTTTGGTACGCTTAGCAACACCGGCCTGAAAGTGCCATTCGGCGCTCCAGCCCGGAACGACAACCTCAGTCCTCCACGCTGGTGTTGCCGCCGCTGCGCGCCGAGCCTGGGCAACCGCAGCAGACGGCCGTTCCGTCCCGCATCTCCGGCACCAACGACGACCCCGGGTATCGGCCCCTCGACGCGGTGGGCGGGCTCCGCGGGTCGCGCCGGAGGGGCGCCCGCTCCGCGCACGGAGACCTGCCTTGATGCCGTTCTACTCCGCCTTGTCGGCCGGCTTCGCGTTGAGCAGCCCGTAACGCTCGTCGCCGATCTTCTCGTGGAGGCCGATCTGCGTCTCGAGGAAGTCGATATGGCCCTCCTCGTCTGCGATCAGTTCCTCGAACAGGACCTTGGAGACATAGTCGCCGACCCTGTCGCAATGGTCGCGCGCCTCGATGTAGAGCGTGCGGGCGTCGTGCTCGGCGGCGAGGTCGCAGTCGAGCGTCTCGCGCACGGTCTGGCCGATGCGCAGCGGGTCGAGCTTCTGCAGGTTGGGATGGCCCTCGAGGAAGATGATCCGCGCGATCAGCCGGTCGGCATGGTGCATCTCCTCGATGCTCTCGGCGCGCGACTTGTCGGCCAGATGGCCGAAGCCCCAGTCTTCCTGCAGGCGGTAATGCAGCCAGTACTGGCTGACCGCGGTCAGCTCACTCCTGAGCGCGGCGTTGAGGTAGTCGATGACCTTCGGGTCGCCCTTCATGCGTGCTTCCTTGTCCGGTTGCTTGCAACGCGCGGTTGAGCCCGCGCAATGTCGGTGGCACTCCCAACGTATCGCAACCGAGCATGGTTTCCAGCACAAGGGGCAGGCAGCCGCCGCATTCCGAGCGCTTGCCGAGCGCGCGCCACACCTTGCCGGGGGTGATGATGGTGTGCGGGTCGGCCGCACGCATCCAGTCCACCGCAGCGCGGATCTCGTGGTCGGTCATCTGGGTGCAGTGGCAGACGATCATGGCATCCTTCCCGTCCTACAATCTGAGTAAAGGAGTCAGGATTGTCAAATCCGATTCCTGACCGCCGCCAGATTGTCGCGGGACGATGGCGGCGCGATGACACGACCACCCCGCCGAATGCGCGGGGGGGCACACGCCGCCCGCCGGCAGGCTCACATCTCGTCGAGCGCGTCGACCGCCTTCTTCAGCGCGTCCTTGTCGACCTTCTTCTCGGTCACCTTGGCCTCGGCGAAGATGTGATCCACCACCTTGTCCTCAAAGAGCGGCGCGCGGATCTGCTGCTGTGCCTGGGCGTTCTTCTGGATGAACTCGAAGAACTGCCGCTCCTGCCCCGGATACTGGCGGGCCTGCGCCATCACTGCCTGCGCCATCTCGCCGTCCGACACCTTCACTTCGGCCTTGCGGCCGATCTCGGCCAGCAGGAGGCCGAGCCGCACCCGCCGTTCGGCAAGGGCCTTGTGCTCGTCGGTCGGCTCGATCGCGTCGTGGTTGTGGCCTTGCTCCTCGGGGTGCTCCTCGTGCCAGAGCTGGTGGGCGATCTGGTTCGCCTCGGCCTCGACCAGCGACGGCGGCAGGTCGAACTTCACCTGGTCGTCGAGCTGGTCGAGCAGCGCGCGCTTCATCACCGCGCGTGCCGCGCCCTGGTACTCGGCCTCGAGCCGTTCCTTGATCTGCGCCTTGAGCGCCGCCAGATCCTCGGCGCCGAACTTCTTCGCCAGCTCGTCGTCGAGCGCGGCCGGCACCGGCTCCTTCACCGCCTTCACCGTGACGGCGAACTCGGCTTCCTTGCCGGCCAGATGCGTGGCCCGGTAGTCCTCGGGGAAGCTGACGGTGACGGTCTTCTCGTCGCCGGCCTTCGCGCCCTCGAGCTGCGCCTCGAAGCCCGGGATGAACGAGTCCGACCCGAGCACCAGCGGATAGTCCTCGCCCGCGCCGCCGTCGAAAAGCTCGCCGCCGATCGAGCCCTTGAAGTCGATCACCACCTGGTCGCCGGACTTCGCCTTGGCGCCCTTCTTGCGGTCGGCAAAGCTGCCGGCGCTCCCGGCAAGCCGCTCCAGCGCCTCGTTGACCTCGGCCTCGCCGGCCTCGACCACCAGCTTCTGGAGCTTGATCTTGCCCAGATCGGCCTCCGGGATCTCGGGCAGCGCCTCGTAGCTCAGCGCCAGCTTGACGTCCTGGCCTTCCTTCCAGTCGTCGGTCGCCATCTTGACGTCGGGCTGCAGCGCCGGCCGGTCGCCCGTCTCGTCAAAATGCGCCTTCATCGCGGCGTCGACCGCCTCCTGCATCGCCTCGCCGATCAGGCGCGGGCCGAACTGCTTCTTCAGCAGCGCGAGCGGCACCTTGCCCTTGCGGAAGCCCTTCATCGCCACCTCGGGCTGCGCCTCGACGAGCTTCTCGTTCACCTTGGCGTCAAGCTCCTGCCCGCTCAGGGTGATCTCGTAGCCGCGCTTCAGCCCTTCCTTCAGGGTCTCGGTGACCTGCATTGTGTCCTCGTGTCAGCAGCCGCCGCCCCGGCGGCAGTATCCTTGGGGAAAATCAGCCGTCCTTCTAGGGACGGCGCCGTGCCGTTGCAAGCCGAAACGGGGCGCGTCCGTGGTGCGGGTGGAGGGACTTGAACCCCCAAGCCTTGCGGCGCCGGAACCTAAATCCGGTGCGTCTGCCAGTTCCGCCACACCCGCCTGCGCGTCCGGATGCCGGGCAACGCCCGATGCCTAGCAAAGCCGCTGCCGCGGGGCGAGGGGGAAATTGGGCGTTCCCGGGGCGGGCGTGCTAACTTTTCGCCAAGTTGTCGGTGCATATGCTGCAGGTTACCCGCGGCTGCGGGGCGATACGGCAGGTGATACGGCAAGCGATACGGCGGGTTGCGGCATGGCGCTCTATTCGGTCTGGTTTCTCGGGGCGGACGATATCGCCCTCAGCGAGGGCTCCCTCGACGGCCAGACGCAGGGCGACGCCTCCCATCTGCTCAACGTCACGCTGACGTTCCAGACGAACGCCTGGCAGGAAAGCCAGATCGAGGACGACGACGCCTTCTTCGACGACAACGACGGCTCGGGCCAGCGGCTCGCCCAGCCGCTGACCCTGGGCAGCGTCACCTACCCGGAAAACACGCGGATCGAGGCGGAGTACACGATCCAGTTCGAGGATCCCGACGGCAACGTCTACACCGCCTACGGCTTCAACGTGAACAACTCGAACCCCGCCTACGCGACGATCGAGGGGCTCGCCTTCCTCGGCGATGATGGCGACTGGCCGCCGGTCGGCGTACCCCTGACGATCATCTCGGTCGATGAGGGGCCGGGCGATTTCGGCAATTCCGGCGTGCTCTACGACGATCTCGTTGCGCCGATCTGCTTCGCCGCCGGCACCCGCCTTGCCACCCCCGACGGCCCCGTCGCGGTCGAGCGGCTCGCGGTCGGCGACCTTGTTCTGACCCGCGACCATGGCGCGCAGGCGGTGCGCTGGATCGGCTGCCGCCGGATCGGGCCGGCCGCCTTCGCCGCCGCGCGGGGCGAGGCGCCGGCCCGCTTCGCGCCGGTCAGGATCGAGGCGGATGCCTTCGGCCCCGGGCGGCCGGCGCGCCCGCTCCGCGTCTCGCCGCAGCACCGCCTCGCCTTCGGCGGGTGGGAGGCCGAGCTCCATTTCGGCGCCGCCGAGGTTCTCGTGGCCGCGCGCCACCTTGTCGGCCGGCCGGGCGTGTCGCAGGAGGCGGGCGACGCCCCGGTCACCTACTGGCACGTGATGTTCGACCGGCACGAGATCGTGTCGGCCGAGGGCATGCCGGCCGAAAGCTTCCGCGCCGGCCCCGAGGCGCTGCGCGCGGTCAGCGCCGCGGCGCGGGCCGAGCTTTACGCGCTCTTCCCGGCGCTCCGCGGCCCGGCCGCGGGCCTGCGCGCGGCGCGGCCGGTGATCAGCGCGGCCGAGGCGGCGGTGCTGCGCACCTGACGCCGCCGCGCCAACGGGGGCGGCCCGCCGCCGATGTCTCCCCGACCGGCGGCGCGACGATCGCGGCGCGGGCAGCGGTTCCGGCACGACAACGGGTCCGGACGGATCAGAGCCCGAGCCCGCGGAAGACCTTCGGCAGTTCCTCCGGCAGGTCTTCGGCGATCAGGCCCGGGCCGAAGGAGAGCGCGCATTCGACGTGAAGCCAGGCGGCAGTCTCGGCCGCCAGTATCGGCCCGACGCCGCGGGCGAGCAGGCCCGCGATGAAGCCCGCCAGCACGTCGCCCGAGCCTGCCGTGGCGAGCCAGGGCGCCGCGCGATCGTAGTGGGCGGAGTTGATCGCGCAGCGGCCCGAGGGGTCCGCGATCACCGTGTCGGGGCCCTTGAAGAGCACCGTGCAGCCGGCGCGGGCGGCCGCCTCGCGGGTGGCGTCGACCTTGCTGTAGGCGGGGCCGGTGGTGGCCGGGGCGTTCAGCTTCTCGGCGGTGTCGGGGAAGAGGCGGGCGAACTCGCCTTCATGGGGGGTGAGGACGCAGCGGTCGTGGAGGGCGGCGAAGAGATCGGGGTGCCGTGACAGGATCGTGAGCGCGTCGGCGTCGAGGACGACGGCGCGGCGCTGTTTCTGTCGCCCCGGGCTCGACCCGGGGCCTCCGTCCGCCAGCGCCGTGCCTGGACCCCCCCGGTCCCGGGTCGAGCCCGGGACGACAGAGACACCCAGCGCCGCCGCCACCAGCGCCGCCTCCCGCTCGCCGGTCCCGAGGCCTGGGCCGAGGCACAGCGCGTTGATGCGGTGGTCGCCGAGGATGCTCCCGAACGCGTCGGCGTCGGCGACCGGCTTCAGCATGATCGCCGTCAGCGCGGCGGCGTTCTCCTGCAGCGCGGCGGGCGGGCAGCCCACGGTGACGAGCCCCGCCCCGATGCGGAGCGCGCCGCGGGCGGCGAGGCGCGCGGCGCCGCCCCGGCCGGGGGGGCCTGCGAGGATCAGGGCGTGGCCGTGGGTGTACTTGTGGCCGGAGCGTTTGAAGACCGCGCCACCTACGGAAACCTCGTCCACGGCGCGAACTGGCTCTTGCCCGGGTGGCAACCCCGGCTCGCGCCCGACCCGCCCCCCCGGGGCGGGCGCGAACGCCCACCCCGCGGGCCGGGCGCGAGCCTCGTCGCTCAGTTCGCCGATCTGATCGAGGCCGATGGCGACCACGCGCAACCTGCCACTTGTTGCGGGACCTTCGCCAATGGCGTGGCCGATCTTTGCGCGATGAAACGTCACGGTGAGTTCCGCTGGCAACGCACCGCCCAGAGTCCTGCCGCTGTCCATGCAAACGCCGCTGGGCCCGTCGATCGCAACATCGCAGCCAAGTGGCGGCATTTCCCGCCAGTCCTGCACCAGCTCTGCGACCGCGTCCGTCAACGGCCGCACCAGACCAGTGCCGAACAAGGCGTCGATGTTCAGGTCAGATTTCCAAGGTCGATCCCTGACCTCGGCGAAGTCCCTCACCTCCCCCATCCCGCACCACCGCTCGTAATTCACCCTTGCATCGGGCGGCAGCTTCTCCGGATCGCCGTAGAGGAACACCCCCACCTCCCAGCCCCACTCCTTCAGGAGCCGCGCCACGACGAAGCCGTCGCCGCCATTGTTGCCCGGCCCGCAGAGCACCACCGCGCGGTGCGGCGCCTTCGCCAGCTCCGGCCATTCCTCCCAGATCGCCTCGACGACCCCCCTGCCCGCTCGCTCCATCAGGTCGAGGCCGGTGACGGCGCCACTCGCGATCGCCGCCTGCTCGATGGCGCGCATTTGGGCAGCGGTGAGGAGTTCGGTCATCGACGGCGCACCTCATGTTCGCACAGCGACCATTCCGTGGGCGCAATGCCTGTTTCTTGGGCGTGGCTGCCGGAATCCCCAGGCCGCGCCCGGCGCCCGGAGCCTACCGAATTGTTCCTTCCGGGGGAAAGTGGTGTGACGGCCCGCGACACGCGGGAGGAGGCGGGGCAATGAAGAAGATCGAGGCGATCATCAAGCCCTTCAAGCTCGACGAGGTGAAGGAGGCGCTGCAGGAGGCGGGCGTGCAGGGCCTCTCGGTGATCGAGGTCAAGGGCTTCGGCCGCCAGAAGGGCCATACCGAGCTCTATCGCGGCGCCGAATACGTCGTCGACTTCCTGCCCAAGGTGAAGATCGAGGTCGTCCTGCCCGACGCGCAGGTCGACTCCGCGATCGAGGCGATCGTCGCGGCCGCCAAGACCGACAAGATCGGCGACGGCAAGATCTTCGTCTCGACCATCGAACAGGCGATCCGCATCCGCACCGGCGAGACGGGCGACGACGCGCTCTGATCCGCCGCAATCACGCTCAAACCGAGAAGGGGCCAGTCCAGATGAGCAAGAAGGACGTTCTCAAGACGATCAAGGACGAGGAGGTCGAATATGTCGACATCCGCTTCACCGATCCGCGTGGCAAGCTGCAGCACGTGACGGTGATGTCGGACCTCGTCGACGAGGACTTCCTCGACGAGGGCTTCATGTTCGACGGCTCCTCGATCGCCGGCTGGAAGTCGATCGACCAGTCCGACATGAAGCTGATGCCCGACACCGCCTCGGCCTATCTCGACCCGTTCTACGCCGAGAAGACGCTCTGCGTGCATTGCAACGTGGTCGAGCCCGATACCGGCGAGGCCTACAGCCGCGACCCGCGCGGCACCGCGGTGAAGGCCGAGGCGTATCTGAAGTCGACCGGCATCGGCGACGCCGCCTATTTCGGCCCCGAGGCCGAGTTCTTCATCTTCGACGACGTGCGCTATTCGGTGACGCCCGCCAAGGTCGCCTACCAGATCGATGCCGATGCCGCCGCCTGGAACACCGACAGCGAATACGAGATGGGCAACCTCGCCCACCGGCCCGGGCACAAGGGCGGCTACTTCCCGGTCAACCCGATAGACGAGGGCCAGGACATCCGCTCCGAGATGCTCTCGACCATGAAGCGGATGGGCATGAAGGTCGACAAGCACCACCACGAGGTCGCGACCTGCCAGCATGAGCTGGGGCTGGTCTTCGGCACGCTGACCACCCAGGCCGACAACATCCAGAAGTACAAGTACGTGATCCACAACGTGGCCCACGCCTACGGCAAGACGGTCACCTTCATGCCGAAGCCGATGAAGGGCGACAACGGGTCGGGAATGCATGTCAACATGTCGATCTGGAAAGGCGGCAAGCCGCTGTTCGCCGGCGACAAGTATGCCGACCTGAGCCAGGAGGCGCTGTGGTACATCGGCGGCATCCTGAAGCACGCC